>JAWCEH010000135.1:0-7668 GCA_038859955.1 Bathyarchaeia archaeon
AAGGATGAGAGCTCTGGCAAAATATTTGCTGAAAAATTACAGAAAATAGAGGTTCATGAAGAGGGACGAGTAGTATGCATTTCAGTTGACCTAAAAGGCTTCCTTGAGAGATTCATGAAAGAAATCAGGAGATTGAAATGTCTTGTCTAATAGTTTAACCTGAGCTCTTTGAGAATTTTTTCGCCTCTTGATAGCATAGACCAACTATTCTTTTGACAGCCTATTTAATGTTTAAGTTTAAACTTAAATTTAAGCTCAGAGTATAGGATGTTTTCATAATTGAGAAAGTTTTTTCAATACTTCATATATGGGGAATTTTTCATTTGATCTTATCCAAGCCTCTTCGACGAAGAATTGAACGGCCATTTTGGCGGCGTAACTATCTATTGGAATTACGTCTTTGTCTATGCTAAAGTAGTTCATTAATGACATTGCTGAAGCCAATTGTAATGCTCTTTTCTCCAACCTCATTGAGAAGGGCACAACTTTCACTTCTCCTAGATGCTCTAAAATCAGTTTACTTGCATTTTCAATTAGGTTTAATAATTCATCCGTTACAAGCACTTTTTTCTCATAAAACGTTCCAGCTACTAATGGGTCTCTACTTTGTATGGCGTAGACCAACGTTAAATGGTCGCGGATCTTAGGTGCAAACTGCATCATTTTCGTTCTCATCGTTCCAAACATTAATTCCCTTTGACTTCTCGACAATTCAAGGTATTTCTCCTTCGTAAGTCTATGGAGTCTACAAAGCATCCTATCTTCTATAGCATTAAAGTTCGGGTCTCTTATTGTAACCTCATAACCAGATTCATAAACTCTAGTGTTATAATTAACACTGAAGAAGGAGGAAAATCGGTACGGTCCAACACTATAACTTTTAGTTTCATACCTTATGATACCCCTCTCCATAGCGAGCTTAAGGGGTTCAACCATCCCTTTATACTTAAACCAATCGTTAAACTCTGTAACTACAAAGTTGAAGCGTCTACCCACATATGCCTCTCCTATAGTTATGAACATAGCTGGAGTCATACCTCCACAATACCTATTCAACCCTGGTAGCCCGTGGGCTGGGATGCCTAATCCCTCGCTGCCCATTATCATATCCTTAGTTGCAAATGTCTTACCAGTACCTGGTTCTCCAAACAATGCTAGATTAAAGCCTGTGCCCGATACTCTATATCCATCTTTGTTTATGATGTCGGAATCACAAATTGAATATTGTTGCGTTATGCTCAATAAGTGATCAAAGAATATCACGGGTCCGAAGAGGTCTTGGAGATAGCCTATTAACCATGATGGAGACATCTTGCTTCCGAACTCAATGGTTTCTTCAAGTCTTTTCGTGATTAACTCCCTTAGGTAGCTTCGAAACTCCTCCTCCATCCTTATCACCTCTAAGAATTCTCGCTCAGCTTGAGAAGTGCTCAGCTTGGGAACAGGCTTCGCTTCAAACTCAGATAAAACCTCGATTACCGCAGGTTTAATCTCTTCAGGCATAGACCACCTAGGATACTGCCTAGAACCTACTTCCCATGCCAAATCCCATTTATCCCTGAACTCGGCTATCAAATGTGATGGATAAAGTCTCTCGCCATATATTTCGCTCGCCCTAACAGCTAAAGCCTCAAAGTTAGCTTCAGTAACTTCCGTCAACGCCTTTAATAATGCATAACCCTTTTTCCCATGCGATTTAAGCACCTGCCTTACGCTAACTTTAACTTCTTCCCAAGAACCCATACAATCAAATATTCCACCCTTCCTAACCGTATAGTACTTGCCCCTAAACGAGTAATAGTCCTTTAATGGCGACAATTGAACCATCAGTTCAAGCTGGCCATCTGTAATGGTTCTAGCAAGCTCTTCAACGTTTATGGGCTGATTTAGTGGCAACTTTCCTTTAAAAACTTGCTCATTCACCTTAGATTTAACCTCATTAGGCCAATTCCACTCTAAATGTGGAAGAAACCTCTTAAGAATTATAACCCTCTCCCTCAATTTATCCCCATAAACAGGTTCAATAACCATGAAGATCACCTAAAGTCCTAACAACTGTGATACAATCTCATCTATTTCAGCAATCTCCTCTTTAACAGCCTCCCTAGCCTCTTTCCTCAAGCCAGCGGTACTTTTCTTAATGAACCTCAATGATGCAACTTTAGCATGACATATTTTGCTTAATTCCGCCAGCCTAATATGTAATCGATCATCTTCATTAAATTTGGGTATCGGAAGCATAAATGGTCTTCTCTGAATGTGGCGTTCACCAAAAAGGCCTTTAGGTTGCAAGGGTTTTATAGCTTCATTAACTTTGTTTGAATTAAGAAGAGCACTAATGTAGTGGGCCTCTCCTTCATTATTAGTCTCATAAAAGAATGATTCGCTTTCTGCAACAAATCCCCTTGGTTTTATTTGGACCTTAAGCACACGAAAATCTGGCAATGAATGTTTATCAATTACGCAAGACGCTATGTTTGTTCCACTTGCATTGTAAAGAACAACATACCTTTTAGCAGGATTCTGATTAGTAAGCTTACCCATATAATTGAGCCAAGAGATAACCCTAGGATAATTATTAAGAGCTCTTTTCGTTCCTCGTTCCTCCCAAAGTCTTTGAGCCTTTTCAAGCCACTCCGCCATTAATATGAAGCCTCTATTTCTTAAGACGTCAACGTCAAGTAATCTATAGCCTGTTAAGCTCAGTTCTAATGGAAGGACTACTGGCCTTAATTTATAGTAACCAAAGGGCATGATGTCCTTGCTCAACAAAGTTGTATATATGAAGTCAGCCTCAATATTACCTTTTAATTCTATACCCTTCCATTGATCCTTAGCATTTTTTAGCGCGTCTTCTGCTGTCTTAACTAACGGCTTATTTAGGTCAATTCCTAGTATTGGATGTATATCAAACTCAATAAACCATAAGCCTCTAGGAACCAATGTTGCCCCTTCTTTTACCTTATCATAATATATGCTATACTTAATTGGAATTACAGGTGGCTTATACATGTAGTCATTGGCTGTTAAGTACTTAACAGCCTCAATAAGTTTAATGTTCTTTTCAGGCAAATTTCCCGCGTACTTTCTTGCAAGAACAGGATATTTTGTTTCACTACCTTTAACTGCTATTAAAACGCAGGATGGAACATTGAATAATGGCGACACGTCTTCTAAGTCAAATACCTTAAGGAGCTTCATTTTCGGTTTTCTAAGCTGTTTAAAGCTAGCATGATGAAATGCGCCTGTTAAAACGCTTCTTGGCATTACGAATGCTATTAGGCCTTCATCCTTTAAGTAAAGGTCGCTTGATCTGCAGAAGAACAAAGTTGCAGCTTCCATATGAGTAAATAGGTGAACTTGGTCGCTCTCCAACAGTTCGTAAGTTAACACCTGTTGCTTAAGGAAGTCCTGGTAGCTCTTGTTCTCGATGTATCTCATGGCTATCCATGGAGGATTACCAACAACCACATCGAATTTTGACTCCATTAACATTATTGGTGCATAGACGTTGTTAAGTATGAAGATCCATATGGTGTCTAACCCTTTGTCTATCAGTGTCATAATTGTGTTTAACGTCGCCTTTAAGACTTCAAATTCATCGACTGATAGCCATGTCGAAGCCCTTCTTTTGAAAATCTCAAAGGCTTCATTCCTTTCCGCCCTTGCTTTATAGGCGCTTGTAGCGTCTTTGAAAGCCTCAAAAACTTGGCTTAATATGGCCTTTTGAACGGTGATGCTTTTCGGTATTTGGAGGGGGTGACCATCTACATCGACCTCACAAACGGTTACACCTCTTCCAGTCGCAAGAGTTGTTAAAACTTTGGGCATTTTTATGGAGTCTGCCACGTAGACTGGAATTATAATTGGCTTGCCTAATCGAAGTAAGTCTCCTAAGGCTATGAGATAATTAGCCCTTGCAATGATTGCTGCCAATGAATTTATGTCGATACCAACAATATTATTTATAATGAAGTCTAAGATTTGACTTAGAGATTTCCCCTCATTTTCAAGCTTCTCCCTTGCTATATGAATGGCATTGCAGAGGAAGGTTCCTGAACCGCAGGCTGGGTCTAAAATTCTTGGGAAGCCTTGATTCTTCTCCCTCCATAAGCCGATAGCCTCCTTTAAAGTTAGTTGAGCTAGCCATTCAGGTGTATAGTATTCTCCTATTCTATGTCTCTCTCCTCTTTCGACTATTTCTTGATAGATTTCTTTGAAGAAGTCTTCATCGATTAAAGAGAAGTCGTATCTTAGTAATTCTTTGGCTACATCACAGAATAACCTTAAAGCTTTACTGGATATTTTGGGATGCATAATCCATGCAAAGAAGTCCTCTTCAATAAGGTTTGCAATGCCATATGACGAGAAATATTCACCTGTTAAAGCTTTCCTAATTTTGTCCTCTCTAACTATATTGTCTCCACTTAACCTCAAGTAAACTATTAACTTTACTAGAGTGACTAGGTAGGTGTGATCTATGAAGGAGTTAAGTTCTGGCTTACTACCATAAACTATCTCCATGTTCTTAGCCCATAAATCCAATTTAAGTTTAACATCTTTCTCATTTTCTACTTCGTTCCAAAGACTGTGAAGACTATCAGTAACTATAGAATATGTTGGACTAGTAGGACCAAATCTACACTTTAAGTCTTGAGCTGATGGCCTAATTTTCGGCTGAGAGAAGATGAATGAATCTAACCATAGAACACTTTCCTGCGGGGTTTTTTCAACAATATTTATAGATCCAATTTCTTTCAAATCAATAATTTGTCCTTGCTCAAAAATTGGCTTATACGCTTTAAATTCTATAACGTCCGTAGCTATACCGATGTTCTTTTTCCCAGGTTCTCTCTCATGTAATACTTGGAGATACTTTTTTAGCTTTTGCTTAGCATCGTCCAATTCCCTAGCTAAATCAACTTTTACTTCGAAAACAACATTTGAGAACATAAGGTCTGCACTACCTCTCAAACCCAATATTTTACTCCCAAGCCTGGTTTCAATCCCTGGAATTAGTTCATCTAACTTTACACCAAAAAGTTCTTCAAGTAAACGTGATAAAACTATAAGTTTAGCTGGATGAGAATTTGCCAATCTGGCTTTCGTTATATGATCTTCAAGCATCTCAACAACTTTATCTACAATTCCCATCTTTAACATCCCCCTATCTATCCATTTACAAAATTTTTCCTAGTTTTAGCTATATTTATGATAGTTTCATCCCCCTTTTACAATACGAAATTCCTAACATAATATATTCGTTTTTCTTCTTTTTATTTTTGTGTATTGTTAGTATTTTGTTACTAATTGTTCATCCTATATTGTACTTTTACCATATTATTATGTTATAATGCATATTACAGTTTGACATTAGAAAACCTTTAAAACCAAAAAGAAATAATAGTACCCAGAACCCAATAAAGGAAATTAAAAACTAAGAAACTAAAGCTTAGATGTTAGAGTTAGATAAGTATCTTCTTAAAGCAAAAAAGAGTTAAAGAAATTGAGGGGGAAAGTTAGGAGAAAAGTAAGATAACTCTTGAAATAGCTGTAGCTTTAGTTAAGCTTTATTTTCACAAAATCTTAACTTTTACATATATCTCTAAAGAAACTTTCCACAGCGTCTTTCAATAATTTTTTACGTTGTTCAATAAATTCTTCTATCTTTTCAAGTTTCCATCAATACTAACGATTTAACTTTAGATCTTTATTAGTTCCCTTTTTAGCTAAAAAGTGTTTAGTAAGGGATATTTATCTATAAACTATGAATGCAAATATAGTGTTTGTGGTCTAACAACATAAAAATATTTATCGCCTAACATCATACAATATACTATGGAGTTGTTAAAGTATGCTTCAAGCAGAGTTCCTCCGTCTAGAGCGGAAGTTTCCGCTTCCAGACGTGGAGGGATTAAGGTTAACTTTTACAATAAGGCTCACGAATACTGATGATGAGGCTACTCTGTCCATTTGGAGGACTGATGGGGAACTTTACGCTTCATCTTCTAAAACGCCTAGGTAGAACCTGTATTTCTCAATGTCTAATTCGTTTAGTATTGCGTTAAGCCTTTCCCCATCAATTTTATAGTATAGTCTTAGACTTGCAATTTTAAGTGCGGCTAATGTGAGTTCCCCAATATTTTTCCCATTAACCTTATCTTTCCAGAAGACGTGTTTTGTAAAAGTTTTACGTATAAGTTTAGAGAGAACTTTTAAATTGTTTTTTAAATAAAGTGAAAGTAGAAACCAGTTTTCAGCTTGAATGTATAATTGTGGTAATTTTACATGATAGTTTTTATTGAGCATAATTATAAAGGTTAAAGAAATGTGTAAAGTTATGTATAGCCATAAAACTAAGAATAAAAATGTAATGTATGAGTTTTTTGTGTTCTTTATTCATTGGATTACCACTTTTTTATCTAAGCCTAAACGTTTAAGTAATTCATTAATAAAAGTTAGGATTTCATCAACCTTTAGTTTTCCGTCTTTAAAAGCTTCCTCAAAATATTCTAAGGTAAACTCTATTATATCTCTTTTTCTCCACATGATATATATTTGTATTTTTTTAATATGTTTTATATTTTCTTGTTCTTCCTTTTCTGACACTAAACCTTTAGATATAACCTCTTTCAATCGATTATATTCTTTTACTCCTTCTTCAGTTGTTTCCAACCATTTAATAAGATTGTAAATTGTTTGTCTAGTGACTTTTTCATCAATGAGTTTTTTAAGGAGGAACTCTCCAACCCATTCAACGGGTCTAGGCTCAACCTCTAAAAATTCCCCCGTATAAAGATAGCTTAAAACTTGTATTTTCTGTTCATCATTTAGCTTTTTCCAAAATCTAGGTTGAAAAGCCATAATTATCCCTCACAAATTTTTTGACACATATAACATATATTTGTAGTTACATAATCATTCTTTTTAGAACAATAAAATAATATTTTTAGGTTTTCTACTTTCACAATAATTTTTGATTGCATTAGCTTGAAGTATCATAAGCTTGCTTACACAGAAATTATAATTGAACTTCCTCTGAAGGAGTATGAGAAGATTTATGCTGCTCTCTCTGATAAGAGGAGGATGAAGATTCTTCTACACTTATATGATTTTAGTTTTCAGTCTTCGTCTAAGCTCAACTAAGTCAAGCTTCGTTAAATCATCAACAAGCGTGTAATCCCTGGTCGTTTGCTATTCTTTCATCATCAGGATAAATTAAATCTTGTAGATTTAAGAGCTGAGAGCTACTAAGCATGAAACATAACCAATACTATTTTGACCAATATCAAAAGCAAATTTAAATAGGGTTATTCAGAGATTTCTTTTAAAGTATGGTTTATGTGAGATAAATATGTTTGGCTATAGCCTCCATAACCCAAAACTTTTTCCGTAAATTCTAATATCATTAAATTTTTAAATTGAAACTTTATTATGTTACTTAAGGAGTATGAGCATAAAAGATTTTAGCTTCTCAGAAATTAAGGAGAAGGCTGAAAAACTCGCTGAAATCTGGGAAGAATTTTGTTGGGAGCTGCAGGGTGATTTTTGGCGCAAAACGAATTTGCACCTTTAATATGTATAATATGCGATGAACAGGTAAATTCGGATGACGCTTCGAATTTTCCTGAGTGGTTATATGGTAAAGTGGGAAAATTTGATTTACCC
>JAWCEH010000136.1:0-7522 GCA_038859955.1 Bathyarchaeia archaeon
AACTTAGTAAATCACGAGGACCTTCTAATGATGTTAACTTAGATGGATTTGACTCTGAGGCATTTTTAGTCCTATGCCCAGCTTAGTATTTGGGCAGTCTGGAGATTCCGCTTATCTTGTCGAAGTCTGTGTCGAAGGAATATATCTCTTTAATATTGTTTGCTCTCATTACGTCAACAGCCAACGCATCGTTTGGGTCTAGCTTCAATTCTTCGGCGAGTTCTGCTGCTGCGAAGTATTCCTCTTTAGTTACGCCACGGATTCTAATGTTGTTTAGCATGAATAGGCTAATTGTGAAGCGCGCTAGCTCTTCTGCTCTCATTCCGTGCTTAAGGATGTTTACGACTTCGGATAGGTGGATAATCGTTGTTAAAACTTCCTCTTTACCGAGTGAAATATCATTGATTATTCTTTTAGCTTGCTCCTTCATCCACTGTTCTTTCTGGGTGAATTCTCTTTTCGGCTTATAGAAGGCGTAGATGAAGATGTTCGCGTCCAAAAATCTCATATAGTTTCCTCTCGGAGTTTCCTCTCAAATTCCTTCCAGTCGCCTATAGCATCAACCCCTAGGTCTACGCTATCAAAATATTCAGCTAAATTGGGCCGCCGCTTGGGTATAATCTTTAGATAGCCTCTTCTACTGACAATATATACTTCTCCATTCTCGTTAACCTCGGATTTCCGCCAGTCAGATGGCAGAATCACACGTCCTTGAGAATCCACTTTTCTAACTTCTACTCCTACATTCATTAATTTCACCAGAAAAATATTTTTCCCTCCAAAATATAAAAATTTTTCAAGTAAACTTCTAAGATTGTTCCTCCTAAGGTTAGTTCTAAAGGTAGATTATTGAAGCCCTTGTTTAAAATGTATCCTCACTAACTGTTAGACCCAAAAAACGCTAATTCAACTAAAATATTGTTTAGAGGAGGTTTCTTAGATCCTTTAAAAGGCTTCTCAATATCAGTTGTAGGGGCTGGTTCTCAAGCATTAGATGGTTGAGCCTTCATGTCGCTGCTTTTGTTCCTTAGTTCCGCTATGTCTTGGAGGTCTAAGGCTATGAAGCCTTCATCTTTGATTTTTTCTTTATCCTCTATTTTTTTGGCCATTATTCCTAGAATGCATTCCTCTACATTGTGTATTTGCTTTGCTTTTATGTTCAGTTGTGATAGTAGTTTCTTTGCTTCCTGATAATTTAGTTTCGTCCATTTGGCTTCGACGGCTAGGGCTTTTCCGCCTCCTAGTCCTACTAGGTCTATTTCTGTTTCTCTCCACCACCATTTTCCGATCTTGCTAACTTGTAGTGGTAGAAGGTTTTTCTTTGCCATTTCGCTTAATATCTCTGCGCATATATCCTCGAAGATGCGTCCTAGGTATGCATTAAACTCCTCCTTAATGTTTTGCCAAACGTTTCTCTCTAATCCTAGTTCAAGCTGCCTTTTGTTCGGTCTGACGAAGCCGAACCAGAAGCTGAAGAAGGGGTCTCTTATCCTATAAAGTCCCCTCTTTGCTTCGGGATCTGTGGCTGGTGTGACCCTTTCGATTAAATCGAGAATTTCCAGCGTCTTTAGGTAGGTTGTGGCGTTTTCTCGGTTTAGCCCCACTGTGTCTGCGATTTCGCTTATTGTGTTTTTGCCTTGGGCTATGGCTGATAGCATATCCATGTAGCGTTGCGGCGTTCTGATTTCTTCCATTAGAAGCATTTCGGGTTCATCATGTAGCGGTGAGCGTTTGCTTAAAATTTTCTCAATAATGTTTTCTTCCACGCTTAGGTTCTCATCTACATGTTCTAGGTATGCTGGGGTTCCGCCGAAGCATGCATAGATTGATACTAGTTCTTCAGGTGAATAATTTCTGAACCATTCGAAAAGATCTAGATATTTCAGGGGTTCAATCTTAAGTGTGAGTGTTCTTCTCCCATAGAGGGGTGCATCACCACTTAATGCTACCCTTCGTATGGCACCAATAGAGGAGCCTGAAAGTATGAGGAGACATCTGCCCTTGGATAGTCTTTCATCCCAATACTTCTGTAGCATTGATATGGCGCCATTGATGTTTGTCAGCCTCTGAAACTCGTCGACCGCTATGATATTATTTGATTTACATTTTTCGGCGAGATACTCAAGAAATGAAGCGAAGTCGCTAAACCTGAAGCCCTTGAAAAACTCGCCTTCCACAGTGCGGGAGAACTCAGCTAGAATTGTCTTCTCTTCAGCGTTTGGAACATAAAAGTAGAGTCCACGTTTATCCTTCATGAATTCCTGAATAAGTCTGGTTTTCCCAATCCTCCTTCGGCCGTAAAGGAGTACGATGGCGGCCTTACCCCTGGCGAGAAGACTCTTGAGTGCCTGCATCTCATCGCGTCTATTAATAAATTGTACAATCATGATTGTAACAATTGTGATTGTAACAATTAAACTTTGCGCTAACTGGTGCATGGCCGAAAATTATTTTTATAAACAGTTTTTTCCTAAAACGGTCTTTTCTCGCTTCCTTTTGAATTAGTTAAAGGTGAAGAGAAAAATTCTCTTTTTATCTTAATTTAGTTGAGGTTACAACTACTTCGTTTTTCATATTTAAATCAAGTAATAAATTTGCATTCTTCACTAGACTGGAGGTGGATGGATGCATCATTTCTGGTTTGCAGGTATGGGATCTAGAATTTCGGTTGCAAGTTTTGATGCTAGGCGTTTGAAGACTTCGTCGTGTGTGAGGATTTTATTTATGCCCAGCGTCTTTAGCGTGGCTATTACTGTTGAATCTCTTCCTCCTAAGCCATGCGTGTAGGCGTATTCGGTTAGGTTTTCCAGAGCCTCTATCATTGTTTGTCTATCGAAGTCTACGATCTTCATGTTTTCCAAGTTGACTAAGTATTCTATTTTCCTTCGGGAGTCCTCGGCTGGGAGGTGTCTGACGAGATAGTGGGCTACTTCCATAATGATGATGGTGTTGCAGACTATTTCCTCGTTTTTTAATATTTTCCGCATGGGTTCACGCACGTATTTATATTCTGGTAGGCGCTGGTCGAAGTAATAGCACCATATGTTTGAGTCTACGAATATCATTTTTAAGTCACTTTTCCGTGGCTTCCCACATCTTCTTAAGTTTTAATGGGTCGATTGTGGGGGTGCCGTTTCTGATGCAACCCTCCATTTCCTCCATAAATTCCTCAGGTGAAATCGGAGGCATGATTATGATTTTTTCATCCTCCACTTTCAGCCGGGCCTTCCCCCCGGCTTTTAAACGCACCATTTCCCGGATCTTCTTAGGTATTAAGATCCTCCCTTTATTATCAATGCTTATGTCTTCGATGCTCATTTTTCCCGCCAATTGTTTTTCCCACGGTGGGAAATATAAATTTTGCGCCTACGGTCTTATTCATAGGCTAAGGCTGCTTGATGCTTTTCTACCGTCTATATTTGACCTTTAATTTTTCCCTTTTTTAACGACGTGTAAATTTAAGTCTTTCCGTGGCTTCTTACGTTTGGTCTTCAGACAAAATTTTCAGTAGTTTACTTTTCAAATCCGGAAGTTTATTTTTCACAACGTCCCATAAAATCTCCATGTGTACATTGAAATATTCATGGATCAGTATGTCTTTAACCCTGCTATTTTTCTCCATTCTATTTCAGGATGCCTTGTCCTGATTTCAGCTGGGACTTTCTTTATGGCTTCACCGATTATTTCGAGGTTTCTGACAACGGCGTCTTGAACCAGCGTGTTTCTTAAAAACTTTGTAAAAGTTATGTTTTTCATGTAGCTTTCTATTTTTTCGATTGCTTTCAAAGCATCTTTTAAGTAAATTTTAGGATCCCGTTGCATAAAGGATACTTTCCATAATGTAAGGTTTGAGTTCAGGTTTTACTGCTTCGGATATGACTAGATCGACTTTACGTTTAAGCAAATCTTCTAGGAAAAGTTTTAGCCCCATATAATTGTCAAAGGTTTTTTCGCCTTTTTCAAACTCAACGAGAAGGTCTATGTCGCTTCCCCTTTTCTGTTTTCCTTTAGCGTAGGATCCGAATAAGCCTATACGCTTAACCCCATATTTCCTTATTTCCTTCATGTTTTCAGAAATTTTTTTAAGGATAACTTGTGAGCTGGGCATTCTTAATCGATTCAATAAAGTTTTATGGACTTTATATATCTTTGCATTTATTGCTTTGAGCAAAGGCTGTCTGATGATTATGCCAACGTTGGCTAGCGCTTTAAGGTCCAATTTTGCTGATTGCGTATTTCTGTTAATGTATGTCTTCTCCTTTAATCTTCGTTGTATTCAATTCTAGGCTTGGGGTCGGTTCATTAAGCTCTTCGAGTTCTTTTGAATTGAGCCGGTGGAGAACCTTTCAAGCACGATTCTGTTTTCATTAAGGCTTAGTTGTGGCTACTCTTTCTGCATCCTGTAAAAGGTTAAAAGTGGATTCGTTGTTTAGATTTTTGTGGAGAAGCATGGATGAAAGCGAGTATTTAAGGTGGATTCTTTTTAGTAGGAAGACTTTGGATTCTGCGAGGGGGGATTTTGAGAGGGGTGATTATAATTGGGCTTGCTTTAAGTCCCAGCAGGCTGCTGAGTTTGCTTTGAAGGCTTTGCTTAGGGGTTTGGGGATGCCCTCTTATGGGCATAGCTTATCAAGGCTTTTAGAGGAAGTTGGGAGGGTCTTCGCATGTGAGGATAGCGTGGTTCAGGCCGCTAAGACTTTGGATAAGTATTATGTGCCGACGAGGTATCCGAATGCTTGGGTTGAAGGTAGCCCCGATGAATATTATACGAGGAGGGATGCTGAGGGTGCTGCGAGGTTCGCTGAGGATATAATAGGTTGGGTTGAGGAGAAATGGAGATCATTGAAGAGAGGAGAAGGCTGAGGGAGAAGCGTATAGAAGAGGCGAGGGAGTGGGCTTCGAGAATACGGCTTAGGGTTACGGCCATTTTAATCGGCTCCTTTGCTAGGGGCGATTTTAATCTCTGGAGCGACGTGGACATATTGGTTATCTCTGAGGATTTTGTGGGAAGCCCATTAGAGAGGTTAAAAGGTTTGGATGCCCCTCCAGGTTATCAGGTTATCGCCTTAACGCCTAGGGAATTTAAAGTATTGCTCATGAGGGGGGAGCCGATGGTTAAGGAAGCCACAGAATATGGGGTGGTTTTAAGGGATGACCTTAACATCTTTTCTGCAAACAAAAATGGTCATCTATAGAAAAATTATGTTTGAGGTTGTCTCAGCTCCTTCATATTTGACATCCTCCATGACTAAGTCAGATGATTCTTGCTTCTGGGATGCACATTGGTCTATTGTTTGTTACCTTTTTAGGCTCGCACTTTATTCCTTCCGCCTTAGAAGTATGGTTACGTTGCCTTACTGCCTAACTGATTTAAAGCCAAACGTCCTAATTTTTTTATGAGATGTCGGGTTTAAGCGCTAGGGATAAAATGGGGGGTTTGTATCTTCTCTATTGGAGGGGGGAGTTGGGGTCGCCATAAAATCGGGTGGGTGAAATTTAACGAAGGCTGTATTCTAGTTCCGCACGACAAGACTGAGTGAACACATTTTTCAAGGGTGCTGTATCATGGGCTTTTATGTCGTGGTGATTGTGGTTAGTTTTGTTTTAGCCTGCTTATTTGCTGTTCCAAGGCGTATGCTGGTATAACTTCGATGTTATTTTTCTTTGTTTCTTGGTTTAGGGATATTATTACCCCCTTTTCGGGGTTTATCCGCTTTATTAGTTTTGAGAAGTCGGCTATGTCTCTGTCGCTTACGCTTTCCTTCACCTCTATTGGGAGGGGTTTATCGTTTTTGAGGATTATGTCGATTTCTTTGCCTGCGCTTCTGTAGTAGTATTCAGCGTCTAAGGCGTTCACGGCGTATGTTTCCAGCATGCTTCCTATTTTCGCCCTGAAGCCCTGGTTAAGAACGGCGAACGTTAGGGACGTGGATATTGGGTAGTATTTCTTCAGCTTTCTTGAGGCTGCCAGTTGGGATGGCCTAAAGTTTGAAAGCGTCCTTATCAGCATTGACAACTCCAGGTACTTGAGGTAGTTTAATATGGTTATTTTGTTCTCGCCGAGGCTCTGGGAGAGGGCGTTAATGTTTATTAGGCTTCCAGGGTTAGACAGGATGATCCTCACAATGTTTTCCATGAGAACCATGTTCCGCGTCCTAAACAATGCTGGAATATCCCTTAAGACAACCCTGTCTATAACGGAGTTTCTGATATACTCGGCTATTCTGCGGTCGCTTTCCCAGTTGACTATCTCTGGAAAGCCTGCCTTCTTGAGGTATTCATGGAAGTAGGCTTCGGCTCTCCTAGGCGATAGTTCCATGCGGCCCGCTACACCTTTCAACTGGAGGAACTCGGTGAAAGTTAGGGGTTTGACTTTGAGTGTGAAGAACCTTCCAGCAAGTTTTTCAGCCGCCTCCCTAGATAGCAGGAGTGTAGATGACCCTGAGATGAAGAATTTAATGTTCGGGTAGAGATCATAGAACTGCTTAACTGTTGACGGCCAATTGGATGCATACTGGATCTCATCAAGGAATATGAATACTCTGTCAGCCTGCTCAAAGGGCTTGGCAAGAACCCTCCGCTCATAGAAATCCAGGATATCCCTCACATTGACGGGTGATTCGTCAAAGGAGTAGTAGAGCACATGAAGCGGATCCACCTCAGTGAGAAGTTGCTCAATCGCCTGGTACATAAGGGTTGTTTTTCCTACACGCCTCGGCCCAACTATCAGAAGGATTTGGCGCTCTTTAAAAGTCTCTAAAAGCCCTGAAAAGACATGTCTCTTAAAGGGCGGAGCCAGCTCCCTCCTAACACTCCCCGTAAACCACCACTCGTTAAAGCGTTCAACGTCCTCTCTAAGCATATTGGTATATCATATTTTACCAAAATTTAAATTTTTGGTATAATAAAGTAATCTAATAATTTCTCTTTTTCTCGCTATAATTTTTAGTACATCTATGTTTGTCGCTTTAAAGTTCGGGTCTTTCGCATTAAATTTCAAGTTTCATTTTTTATAATGTGGTTTTTCCGCGATGAGAGGATTAGAGGTTGCGAGGGTGATGGGAGAAATTAGAGTGATCAATATTTTAGGGCTCAAGTATGATTGTATATCTGGATGCCGCGTCCTTTAGTTTTCTATCTGCGGTGTATAGTTTGGCGCCTGATTTTCTGGCCGCGGCAATGTATAGGGCATCGTAAACTGTTATGTTTAGGTGTAGTGCCATCTCTAAGGCTTCCCTGTAGAGCATTTTAGATTCAATTATATTCAGCCTACTGTAGATTTGTATCAGGTCCTCAGCGGCATTCAAAGTCTCATTCTCATCTAAAGCCCCACTCAGCTTAGCGTGCTTCCATAGGGCGTTTAAAGCCTCTGGTAGGGCTAAATCAATGGTTGAGAGGTTGAAGCCGCCTTCTAAAAGCGCTTCTATATGATTTCTCACTTCACTTGAGCCCGGCTCATTTACAATGAGTTTTACAAGAATGTTAGAGTCCAAGATTATGGGCTGCATCTTAGCGCTCCCTA
>JAWCEH010000137.1:0-7502 GCA_038859955.1 Bathyarchaeia archaeon
AAATCCTCGAGATTGTATTGCCACTTCTAAATCCAAAGCGTTTCTAAATAATGAAAGAACTAATGGGGTTATTATTGGAATGTATGCTTTCCTAGCTTTATTTAGTATGTTCATCGAATCGATATCAAGTGCTCTCAGTTTTTGCGCATCAGATATCCTTTCCCAATTCTCGTAGACTAATGGCGTAAACCTTATAGCGGTAAGAACCATGAATGCGTACTTGTATGGAATTTTCAGCTTTTGCGTTAAAGCTACAAGCTTGGCTGGAGACGTGGTCATTGTTAAAATTGGAACCGCTACGATTATCATCAAAATTCTTATAACAACGGATATACCAAATAATAGTCCCTCCAGCGTAAATACCCCTATATCAGCACCACCCCATATTTTAAAATGCCCAATGACAAAAAGTGGTGTATGATCTCTATACATAAAACCTTGGGTTATTATGATGAATAAAAAGATCATTGACATTATTTTAATGGCAAAACCGAAGCTTTTCAGGCTTATTTTTGCAAGGAATAGAAAAATGAGCCCCGTAATCAACCATATTACCATTACTATGGTATCTTCAATAAAATTACACCATAAAGCCAAAGTTATAGTAAGGAGCAAGTAAAGTGCCTTACTCGCTGGGCTTAGTTTGTGAATGAAAGTTTCTGCTTTAAAATATTCGAAGGTCCTAGGCATTTAATCTTTCACCTCCAAGATGTTAAGAAATTCCTCAACTGAGAGAATATAGGGCGAAACTCCATATTCTTGTAGTTCTTGAGCTAGGTATGAAATTGATGGTGGGGTGATGAAAGTTTTCTTAAGAAGTTCTCTTTCTGCGAATACCTTTGCTGTTGGGCCGTCTAATAAGATTTCGCCGTTGTAAAGCACGATAACCCGTTGGGCAAATTTCGCAACCAAGTCCATATCGTGAGTTATCATAATTACCGTAACTCCCTTTTTATTCATATCCTTGGCTATTTCCGCAAGTTTATACCTTCCTTCATAATCCTGAGCAGTAGTAGGTTCGTCGAAAATCAACACCTCAGGTTGCATGGCAATAGCTGTTGCTGCAGCAAGTTTTCTTCTATCGCCGAAACTGAGTCTCAAAGGAAAAATGTCTCTTTTATCCTCTAATCCCACAACTTTTAGTGCATAATCAACTCTTCTTTTTATCTCGTCTTGTGGTAAACCCAAGTTTCGCAGTCCCCATTCGACTTCCTTTTCAACTGATATAGTAAATAATTGATCATCTGGGTTCTGCAATACAAGTGAGATATTCCTTGCTATTTCACCTACTGTGAAATTCGTAATATCCTTTTGTTTATAAAAGACTGTGCCCTTTGGCGGCCTTAGTAAACCCAGCAGTGTTTTTGCTAAAGTAGTTTTGCCTGATCCATTTTGTCCTATTAGCGCAATAAATTCCCCTTTGTAAATAGTTAACGATACATTCTTTAACGCTGTGACCGGCGGAGAACCGGGATACACGTACGTGAGATTCCTAACTTCTATTACTGGTTCCCTAATATTTTTTCCTTCATTTTTTAGGAACTTTCCCTTATCCCTTTTGATACCAATTACTCTTTTACTTATCAATTCACGTATGAAACTAGATGCTTCATCCACCGTAACAGGTGTTCTTAAATTTTTTAACTTGAATTTGGATCCTACTTTCTTGAGTAATTCTAAACAAAGTTGAGTTACCTCAGGTGGTTTTATACCATGCTTTTCCAACATTTCTACATCAGCTAAAATTTTATAAGGAGGGCCCTCATCAATGATCTCTCCCTCATCTAATACTATAATTTTATCTGCAAGTGCGGCTTCTTCTGTTTTATGTGTTGTTAATACAATGGTCAGTTTTTCCTTTTCTTTGAGAGATAATATAGCTGACATCACTTCGATGGATCCTAAAGGATCAAGCTGAGACGTAGGTTCGTCTAAAATTAGCAGTTCAGGCTTTAAAGTTAAACCTGCAGCTAGAGCTATGCGTTGTTTTTGACCGCCTGAAAGTTCTTTTGGGTGGCGATCTTCGAATCCTTCCATTCCGACAATTTTCAATGCCCACTCTATCCTTTTAAAAATCTCTTCTTTGGGAAAACCCAAATTTTCTGGACCGAAAGCAAGCTCAGATCGGATATCTGGTAAAAACAGCTGCGTTTCAGGATTTTGAAGTACAATACCGCATTTCGAAGCGAGCATATACATCGCGTTCTCCATAGTGTTTACACCAAAAACTGAAATTTTACCAGTAAGTGTTCCCTTAAATATATTAGGGATAACACCATTTAGCAAATAGCACAGGGTCGTTTTGCCGGCACCGTTGCGGCCCATTATTGCGATAAATTCCCCTCGCTTTACCTCAAAATTTATATTCCTCAATGCTGTAGGTCCACGTTCATATGTAAAGGTTAGATTTTCGATTTTTATTAACGTGTCCTCACGCGCCATTAGCATGCACTCGGTATCATTCATTAAATTTTAAAAAAAGGATATTTAATTGTTTCCGTTTCCTCCCCAGATGGCCCCCGATGGCCTAGGGAATCCGCTTCTTTCGAGCGTCTCAAGGATCGGTATAGTAATCCCCGTGATCACTAGTCCTAGTACCGGCCAATACCATAGGTAAGCAAATAAGCAGGCAACAGCGAGAGCTACTGGAAAATGATATGCGTAGGCATAAGGAGGATTCCACATTGCATAGTACACAAATAAAGAGCCAACATACGTTATAAGTATTCCTGCGTATCTTTTTTTCCTATTTTGGCTTCTGACCCAGCCTGGCAGGTATTTTGTTCCGATTGGTGTAGTAGCTACCACTATCCAAGGAATGTAAAATATTCCTGTAAGTATAGTCCATAATGGTTGCGGGGGGTTGTCAAACCCGGCAGACGGCCCAGGAACATAATAGGGAAAGACGTAGGCCGTAATATAAAATGCTAGATAAACGGGTATGGTAATTTTCCAGTATCTATCACAGTTAACTAGTAATGCTGCAATTACTGCGGGCATAAAGAAGTTGAAGATATCAATGAAACCAAGCCAGTAATTAAGAGGTATTACGAATAATCCGGCTGCAGCCGCGATAAAAGCTGCTACGATACCGCTTGGTCCTAGTAATAGAGGAGCCATAGCAAAGAACCCTAGAGAAAGTGGAACGAAACCTCCACCGCCAACATAAGGAAACAATGGAATGAATTGGGCCACAACTATTATCGCTGCGTAGATCGCTATCCAAGCTACTGGAACCTCTACCTTCCCACGTGCATACTCTTTCAAATTTAAATCTCCCCCTTCTAATACCTTTTTTAAATTATATAGATTTTTCGCTATTTGGTCAGGAAGAATGTTCTCCTTTTTAATGTATTTGATCATTTTCTGTATTGTCCATATTTTATGGCTGATTCTATTATGGCTCTGACATTTTCTGGTTTTGAGTTCCATGGTACTTCGCATTCTGTTGATAGTATAAAGCCCCCTCCTTCGGCGCAGTCTTCTATTAGTTTTTTGCAGTATTTTTCGACTTCTTTTGGTGTTCCGTAGACAAGGAGTGATGAGGGAACATTACCGTAAAGGCAGACTTTGTCGCCTAGGATTTCTTTCGCCTTTTTCATGTCCGTTTTTTCTAGGTCAAGTAGAACTTTGCCTTTCGGCAATCCTTTAGTTAAATCCTTTAAAATATCAAGCACAGGAGTCAAATCACCATCCCAATGGCAATGAACCTTAAATCCCCGTTTTACCATCATGTCAACGCCTTTCTTTGCTGTTGGCCAAAAGAACTCCTCAAATATTTTGGGTGACATTCCGGGAGGCCCGCCATTAACAAAAATTATTTTTTCTGCTCCTGGTACCTCCCCCGCACCCATAATCATGGCTTCTTTCATTCCGAGCGTAACTTCGTAATCTAGTAGCCATTCGCATATTTCTTTTACTTTTTCTGGTCTTTCATAGAGGTCTCGTGCAAGGTTTGTTATGCCTCTGTAATACTGAAGCAAATCTAGAGGGGTGCATGCTCTTCCTCCCATCATTAGGGGTACTTCATATTCTTCTACGTATCTTTTCCATGCTTCCGCGTATTTTTTGGGGTATTCGAATGCATAGTATATGGCTTCATCTATGCTTCTTTGGAAGATATCTTCACTTATTTTTTGGTTGAAGAGAAGAGTTGCGAAACCTCTTTCCATAACGTCATCGTAGTCTTCTATTATAAGTTTTTCAAAGAAGTTTGGAATATTGCCTTTAGGCGGAAATTCATCGTATATTCTCCAGTGTAAGGTTACCCTATCCCAGCCTGATTTAGGCCATAATGAGAAGTGGTCAAGCGTCGTAATGTTTGGGTCGACCTGATCCCCTTCGCCGAGAATCTTCCTGGCTTTTATGGTTGCCTGCACAATTTTTTCCGGCTCCGTAAACATCTCACGTATGGATATGCCACCAAGATAGGCGTAAATATAACAGTTAAGGGGATCAACAGGAACTCTGTCAGCTTCCTTAAGATTCCAAGCAGCCTCTATCCGCTCATACCTCGACATAGCCTCCTCCAAACAACACCCCTCTAATTAGACTAATCCGTTTTAATATTGTGCAATAAAACACAAATAAATATTTTTTCTTATTGATTGATAGAGCAAGCACATGTTCTGTGTCTCGTAAAGCCTTTCGCCTCCAATATTAGTTTGTCAATTTGAATTTAAAGTTTCGTCAGAACAATCGTAAACGATTAGAGAACCGCAACAGCAGCGTATACTGTCTGAGCCCGAAGAAGTCATCCGATGTTAAGTTAATGCGCTTCGCTCCATGTGACAATGAGAATCGTTCCATAAATGAAAGCCATAAACTCCTTTTAGGCTAAACTCCAGAATTTCTGGCATCAACTTTAAAACATCGTAATCAATTTCGCAGCACCAAAATGTGTAAACTGCCCTAAACCGCCCTATCTGTCCTCAAAATTCGGTCTATCATCCGACAATGTTAGTCTAGGAAGCGTGAGATAATCTTCTTGCAGCAGATGCAAATTTTACTCTCCTCCTTTCAAAACCAGCAACCTCTATTTTTGGCGGCTGCGCTCTCTAATGGAACTATTACAAGTAGATCTTTCAGAACTCTGGTCTAACAAGTCAGCCTTATAAAACCATTAAACTCTTTCTTTAATATATTTTAGTTGCGGGAGGGCTAATAGAAACTGACAAAGACCCAACCTGAACGTATACAAGTGTGATTGTTTTCGGCTGGTTCATTATGACGCTGGATGAGGGCTCGTATCGGTTAAACTGATATCCGTTAACAATTTTTGAGGTTCGGATACAGCAACTGTTGTGTCTGCATCAACCCAATCCGTCCACGGTGTGGTCTTCTGAACATTTGTGTGAGTGGTTCCACATTGAGTATATGTAACCTTAAACGTTCCTCCAAAGCGCCGCTGGGGCTGGCGGTAACTGTAACTTCATATTGTGTTTTCCAGTTTGCTACCGCCGTCTTAGGAGAATCCATAACTATAGGGTTTGAAGGAGAAGTGTTTCCCGATGCATCCCCATTCCAATGAGTAAAATACATACCTGGTGCCTACCGGTCCGGACACAACAAGCGGGTAACAGTTGCATAAGCCATCGCGCCTGCATCATACCAACCCTTTCCGCCGGCTGTTCCATAAGCAGAAGAAACCGTCAAATAGTATTGCGTTTTATAATGTGCTATAACGGTCTGGTCGGAGTCCGGGACAACATAAGTGTGAGTTTGATCCCCATCATCACTCCAGCTTGTCCAGACATACCTTGTTCCAGTCGGACCTAAGACTGGAGAAAGCGCCTCAATAGTGTGAGTTGAGCCAACAGTCCATGTAAATGTAGTTGGCGTTGTAATCGGCACCCCGTCAACTTTAACAAAGCCTTCGCCAGTAATTGGGCTTGAAGTTACCGTTATAGAAACCGTTGGCGGGGGAATCCCGGAAACTGTTAATGTAAAACTGGTCCTAGCTTTCTCAGAGTAGCTTGGATGACCAGGCACGCCGGTGAAAACGATAATATAGATTAAATAGGTGCCTGGCGGAACTGTTGAACCAACATTAATGGTCATAGTTGACGCAAATGGAGGCACCCCCTTTGATGGAGAGAAGTTGACAGTCACACCAGCCGGCTGGCCAGTAGCCCACAAATCCACTTCCGGCCCTCCAGGTGGATTCGCTGTAACGCTGACAGTTGCCGTTGTTGAACCACCCTGCGGCACCGTGGCCGAATTAGGAGAAACACTGACAAACCAAACCCTCTCAGTGAACGTTGTTGTAGCAACATTAACCCCGTCTGAAGCAGTGACCGTGTATGTTCTCTGCTGTCAATCCAAAACGTACTGAACAACAAAGGAGCCAGACTCGTTAGTCCAGGCATAAATTACATCAACGCTCAAATCCAGAGCAATAATTTCAATCGTAACCCACCTATTCGACAGAAAACCCTCACCAAAAATCGTCACAGTTTCATCCGGACCGTAATCATTCTTATCCGTCCAAATTCTCGCGCCGACCGCTGCAACGGAAGGAATAAATACCAAACCAATAATTAACGAGACAACCATCATTGTAAGGATTAGGTCAACCAACAATCTTTTCAACCTATTCTCTACTCCCTTCTCCATCGCGTCGCAATTGAATATCGAATTAAATTTCCTATTTAAAATTAATACACACAAGGTGAGTAAGATTGTTCTATAATAAGAAAACAAATTGTTAGTTGTCCGAGGCGAAGTTCATACGCGGGAGAAAGAGAGAAGGGAGAAATTAAAAATGTAATTTCGCCTCGCCTCGGACAACTAACAATTTAAACACAAGGAAAAGCAACTATAGTTTAATGAGAAGCGAATCAAGGCGAAAGGCCCACTTTCCTTAATAAATTGTTGGATTTAATATATTCCTCAGGAAACTTCAAGCCTTTTTCAGTTATAGAAATTTTTCCACCTCCCGCATAATTTACAAATAGACAAGTCTATTCAAACATTTTTGAAATCTGTCAAAAGGCAAGTTAGCCAAACGTGCAACCCTTGTTAGATTCGGCTTTTCATTTTCGATTCATCATGTAAAATTTTCAAAATGTCAAAAATTTGGATCTTAGTACGCTTCTCCGATTTCATTCTAAACACCCATCGGGATCAAAACAATAATAAAAACAAAAATCACAATATAATGTTCGAAGAACCTCAAACCACTTTCCCAAATTGAATTAAACGGAATATTTTTTATAAATTTTTCCTAATTTAACTGCTAGTTAACCATTTCCGTTAATTTTGGCAAACTATTCTATTAGTTGCAGTTAATGGTTATTTGTTACCAAGCTAATCAAATAAATTGGTTACGTTGCTTTTCAGATGTTTATGCTATTTCCCCCGAAGCGTTTAGGTCAAAATCCTGTGGGCCACGCTGTTATCGAAAATTGGATATATTTCTAGTTTAGAGATTTCGCTATTGCACGGGGAAGCTTTTAGGTTGATTTACTGGACTTGATAGTCAAGCTTAAAGTATTATTTTT
>JAWCEH010000138.1:0-7479 GCA_038859955.1 Bathyarchaeia archaeon
CCTCATGTATCTGTATCCTCGTCCAACGTGGGTCACGAAGGGAAACCTCTACTAATATGGGATTTGTTTGTGTTATCGAGAATATTGATGTCGGGGGTTTATAGCATATGGCTAAAAGAAGGTCTGGGTTTTCAGTAAACTCTATCAAGGGCGGGCATGGCTTATACTCAGGTAAGGGCTTATAATCGCTTAAAAGCCACTCCAAAAATTCTCTGGGAACCCTCTCCCAAACGTTGTGCTCATCAAGTTTTCGCTTCAGTTCCTCACGCTTCTCTAACATTATGTTAAAGTAAAATGGTATTCTTAATCCATTATAAAAGTCTGGCCTATATCTAAGCTCAGACGGTATTGGTTTATAAAAGAAGCCTACCTTTTTTAGATCCTCAAGAGTCAATTCTTTTCCTAAAACAGCCTTACTTGCAGATCTACAAATATGATCGCACACCTCCTCCCATGAGTGAAAACTCTCGATCTCTATTGGAGCATAGGGGAGAAAATTGTTCAATATTTTATAAAAGTCTTGCAAACAACCTACTTTATCACTTATTTCTAACATTACATCCCAAAATGGTCTCCCATTATACATTGGTTTTATAACTGGCTGGGTAATATGTATGCCCATACAGGGTATCGGAGTCCCCATCCAGAAGTTATCCGCGGTTATTCTTTCAAGGAATGTTACATCCGGGAGAACTATATCTGCAAAATCGCAAGTTTCATCTAAGTAAAGCGTATACTCGATAACAAACTTAAAGCGTTTGAAGAGATCGGCCATAAAATACGGGTTTATTGAATTCATTAATGGATTTGTCCCTGCAACAAATACCGTTAAATCTTCAGGCTTATATTTTAAACCATATTTCTTAGGGTTGCTTAAACCAATCGCTGCAACTTGACATACTTCAAAGCCAAGTGGAAAATATTCGCCCATATCTGGACTAACCGGGAACTTAAATGTTACTGGAGGGACTGCCGGAGTCGGTGCATTCATTCCATCTTTTCCGGGAATTAACTTATGAGGTGGATGACCGAACCCGAAGAGACCACCGACATTACCAGCTACGTTTGAGCCGACAGCATCTATAGCTCCAAGAATATGAGTTAGAGCCACTAACGCCATTACCGAATATGTAGAAGTCGAGTGTCCATTAAATCCGGAGTAAACAAGTATAGATACTGGGCGATAAGGATAGACTTTTCCATCCAGCTCAATGGTGCTTCCTATACACGCATGCTCAACTAGCTCCTTAGCGACCTCTCTTGTCACAGCAGCAGGAATCGTTGTTATTTTCTCAACATTCTCAGGAGTATAATTTTTGATAATCTCTATGAAGCACTGAAAGGCTGGTTTACACCTTACGCCGTTGACTTCATATTCACCTATTAAAGCTGGATCTTTTAACGAAGGATCATCAAAGACCTTTGCTTTACCATCTGCGGCATCAAAAATCAAAACTTTACCAGTTTCTTTATCTCTTACAAAATGTCCCTCTGAATCTATTAAATATACAGCATTTGTTTCGTGCTTTAAGTGATCCACATCATATTTACCTATTTCATAAATTATGACGTAACATAAGCCCAAAAGCCAAGCGCATTCAGTGCCAGGAAGTATTGGAATCCATCTATCTGCCCTTTCAGCAACCTCGGTCATTCTGGGATCCACGACAATGATCTTTGCACCCTTCTCCTTCCTTTCAGCTATGACGCGTGTATTTGGCATCGCTCCTGGACCAGCAATGTTGCCATGCCCGCCGCCAATAATCATTATATAGTTAGAGTATCTCAAATCGCCAGTCTCCATAAAAGACTGACGAGTATTCTCAAGAAGAGCGTGCTCCGCGTTGCCACAATATGATCCATACCCAGTTAATGGTAGAAGGTATGAGCAACCAAAAGCTATAGGCCATAGATGGGCTGACATCTGATGCTGAGAGAAGCTTCTTACAACCCATAATAATTTCATGGGGTCTTCTTCTCTAATTTTCTTAAGCCTTTCCACTATGATATTAATGGCTTCCTCCCAGCTTATCTCTTTCCACTTTGGATCTATACCGATGCCCTTCTCGGGGTTAGTTCTGATAAGTGGTGCCTTCACCCTATACGGATCATACAGTAACATAATGGATGAAAGGCCTTTTAGGCACATTTTCCCTTGGTTTGGGGGAGCATCTGGATTTCCATCCAGTTTGATGAGTAAGCCATCCTTTACAGTTGCAATTATTCCGCAACAACTATAACACATAACACATGTAGTCGGTATCTTGATTTCGCCTTCGGCATTTTCTTTGCCCTCTGTAAAGATTGGATCATCATTTACGTTAAGAGACCTGCATAAGCTCCCTAGATACTTGAGCAAAGACACTATGTCAGCGTTCTCCTCGCGTTCAAGGGTGCTATTCATGAAGGAAAAATCGACATGAATGAATTCTTTAAGTAACAGGAGTACACCTTTAAATAGGTCAACATCCGTTGAGTAGAAAGCTTTCTCGCAGAAAAGTGGTATCCAAGCCTTTAAGCGGCTTAAAAACCGCTTTCCTATCTCCAAATACTTTATTACCCTTTTTTCGTCCTCATCCTCTAGAGCTTGAATCAATTTTTCAGACAAATATTGCATAAAGCCTAATTCAATACTTATATGATCCGATCTTTCTCTACACTCGTTCGTCAGTTTGGCGTTAGCTTCCTTGTAGTAGGTTAAAATGTCATACATCACCCTTAAACTGTCATTTGGTGTGAGGTTATAAATATATAGAGTTTCATAGGGTGGAGGTATGCTGTAGCTTGGTCTTAGACCTCTAAACAAGCGGGTAAACTCGATATTTAAGTGATCTAACAAAGCTTCAATGTCTTTATCTTCTATTATGTTACTGTTACGCTCTATGAACTTTCTAATATATTCCAACGACTCTCTCATTTCATCTGTAACAGCAGTTGAAAGGGATTCCGGAAGCAAAGATACCTGGTTTTTTAGTAGCTTGTCTATAAGGAAACGAGATGGCGGCTGTCTAAAAAAGGATGAAAAGAAAGAATATATTTCCTTTCTGAAATTAAGTAATTCGATTGATTCACCCTTATCTAAATTGATGTTGACGTTCATGGAGCATCACTATTAAGATTTTAAAATAAAAACCTCTTAAATATTTTACACCTTTCCAGCCTTTTTATTAAAAAAAGGTTATTTGGAGCAATACTGAAACAATTCTCATAAAAATTTATTATAAAGCTTCAAGCAATTTTTCAACGAATTTAATTTCTAAATCCCAGATTTCATCCGATCTCTGAAGCTTGTTTAAAGGAATTTTCTTCACCTCGGATAGCTCTTTAATCCGAGATAACAATCTGGTAATTTCTAGAAATGCTATTTGTGGTGCTTCCTTTAGTCTCTCCTTTAATGGTTCTAAAAGATCCTTTCCGCTTCTTTTTATTATATAGAAACGTAAAGCATCAACCATCTTGCTTACATCAATATTTTTGGGGCAACGTGCGCCGCAAATCTGGCAGTTTACACAATATTTAACCAAGTCAATATCAGAAAAAATTTTATTTTCATCTCCCTCAACCAAAATTTTGCTTATTATACGTGGTGGAGTTTTAAGATTAAGGTCTGAAAAAACTGGGCAACTACTAGTACAAACTCCACATTGAATGCATCCAAAAAACTCCTGTTCGCTTAGAATCTTAATCTCCTCAATGATTTCCATAGTAATGCTTAACCTCCTTTAATTTTCTAGAGAATAGAAAGATTTATAAATTTTATGATTTTTCCTTCTTTAATAAAGGAGAAAACGGAAATGAAAAGGATATATTATTTTCCTGGGTGTACATATCTGCGCTTTAAGAGCGAAGATTTCTCCGTAAGAAATGCTTTAAAGGTGCTGGGATTTGAGTTGATAGATGTTCCTCAGTGGACTTGCTGCGGAGCTTTATACCCGCCTACATCAAATTTAGTTACTGGCTGGGCTTTTTCTTTTAGAAACCTCTTAAATGCATCACGCCGAGGAATAAAGGAAATTCTCACCACATGCCCCTTTTGTTATCGGAACTTGGCCTTAGTTAATAAGATAACGAGAGAAAAAAGGGAAACCTGTAGTGCGCTTAATGAGTTAGTTGAGGGCGAGTATACAGGTGACGTAGAAGTGCTTCATTTACTTCAGCTCTTAAATGATCCAAGAGTTCTAAAGAGTATAGAGGAAAACGTGAAGAGAGACGTTAATATTAAGGTTGTACCATTTTATGGTTGCGCATTACTACGTCCCTCTGAAATAGCGATAGATTCTCCTGAAAGGCCAGTACTCATGGAAAAGATTCTTAAAGCTGCTAGATATGAAGTACTAGATTTTTATCCAACAAAAATAGAATGCTGTGGCAATTATCTCCCAATAACTGGACATAAAAATTTTGTCAGGCGTATTTACAGGATCCTCAATCACGCAAACAGGTTGGGTGCTCAGGCAATAGTCACGATATGCACCCTCTGCCATTATAACCTTGATGCATATCAAGACGAAATTCAGTCAACATTTAAAGACTTTAATAAGATTCCAATATTACATCTAGGTCAAGTATTATCATTAGCTTTTGGGCTTCCCATAGATGTTTGTCACTTCTCAGATCATAAAGTAAATCCCTATCACTACCTTAAAGAGGTGATTAAGTAATGGTTAGATGGGTTTTAGTTGTAGATTTAAGAAAGTGTATAGGGTGTAATACATGTACAGTGGCATGTAAAATAGAGAATTTCACTCCTAAAGATGTTTTTTGGATAAAAGTGTTAAAGGGAGAGAAGGATGGTAAAAGAATCTCGATTCCCATGCAGTGTATGCACTGTAAGACTCCGCCCTGTTTAAAAGTTTGCCCAGTTGAGGCCATTACTAGACGTGATGATGGAATAGTAATAATAGATCAGACACGTTGTATCGGATGCAAAAATTGTATTGCTGCATGCCCCTATGGAGCGCCGCAATTTCTAGATAAAATTGAACCATATTTTCCCATAGGCTTCACACCTTGGGAAGCTTACGGCCTTAAAAATAACCAAAGGATATTTCATAATATAGGAATAGTTGAAAAATGTACTTTTTGTTATCATAGAATAGATGAAGGTTTAAGAAGGGGATTAAAACCTGGTGTAGACAGGGAGGCCACGCCAGTATGTGTAAACCTTTGCCCTACTTCTGCCAGATACTTTGGCGACCTAGAGGATCCGAACAGCGAAGTTAGTAGACTACTTGCCACAAGAAAATTCTTTAGGATACGGGAAGAATTGCAAACAGAACCAAGCATTTATTATCTAACCTAGATCTAATTCTTTAATAAATATTCTCGATTTATCATAGGTATGAGTTGGATATGCCTGATCCTATAGAGCCATTAGTTGAATACTGTGTTGGGACAAAGTATAAAGGACTGCCTGAAGATATCATTGAGTTCACTAAATTATGTGTATTAGATCTCATAGGAGTTTTAATAGCGGGTTTCGACGCTCCGGGTTGCGGCATTGCGGTGGAGTTTGTGAAGGAGTTTGGAGGAAAACCTGAGTCTAGCATCCTAAGATATGGAGCTAAAGCCCCGTGTCCAGGCGCGTCTTTCGCAAACAGTATAATGGCTAGGGCATTAGACTTTGATGCTGGTATGAGACCAGGCGTGCATCTTAACGCCTCAACCATTCCTACAGCGTTTGCTGTAGGCGAGCTCATGGGTTCTAGTGGTCGGGATGTACTGGCGGCTATTGCGGTAGGGGAAGATTTAGCAGTACGTATAAATCAAACCACAAATCTCGGCATCACATATGGTGGGTTTGACCCTACTGGTATATGCGGGGTTTTCGCAACAACAGTAGTTGCCGGAAAGCTCTTTGAGCTAACGGAGCATGAGTTACGAAATGCACTAGGCATAGCCTTTAATAGGGCTGGTGGAAGCTTTCAAAATAATATCGATGGGGCTCTAATGGTTAGATTTCTCCAAGGCTTTGTTTCAGCTACCGGTGTAATATCAGCGCTCTTAGCGAGGAAGGGGGTTAGCGGCCCACTTAACCTTTTTGATGGCATCTATGGATACTATAAGCTATTCTCGCATGGAGTATACGACAAAAGCTTTTTACTCAATAAGCTTGGAAAAGAATTTTTAACACCACGCTACACGATGTTTAAAAGATGGCCAAGCTGTGGAGCTACACTCTCTGTGATAGATGGAACTTTGAAACTTAAGGAGGAAGAACAGATAGAGCCAGAGAATATAGATGAGATCATAGTGGTCGTTGGACCATACGCTTACAACCTGACGGGGCAACCATTTACGACTAGTGAAAACCCTGTGGTGAAAGCCCAATTCAGTCTACAGTACGCCGTAGCCAATGTAATTTTAAGAGGCAGACCTACGTTAAAACATTATAGGATGGAGTACATATCAGATCCGCTAGTACAGAGAATGATGAACAAAATCCATGTAGTTAAGGATGAAAGTATTGAGACAGAGTTTAAAGCCGAGCTTATCGTGAAGATGAGGGGTGGGGAAATAAAGAAGATAGAGTGTGGTGTTCCTAAGGGGCATCCCGCCAATCCTATTACAAAGGACGATATCCTAAGGAAATTCTATGAGTGTGTAAAGTCCTCTTCAAAACCTCTACCGGATGAAGTAGTAAAAGAAGTAATTGACAAAATCCTAAACATGGAAAAATTGTCTAACATTGAATATCTAATTGAACTCCTTCGGTGCTAATTCAGGTTACCGGAGAAAAGCTATCACAGTCAAACATATTACTGGTTTATTTGGCGCAGCTAACTTCGCATTCGTACCACATCTTCTTATAAAGGCACATTTTTATTAAGTAATACCGTTAACTTTCTTTTGACTTTTACGAATTTCTATACGCCGCTTCTTCAAAAGTTATAATGCAAATTTTAGAAAGGTTTTTAAATTTCTGCTTCCTTTTTAGTTTAATCCTTAATTGCTGGAGGATGTAAAATGAGCGTCTCAGAAATAGTTCAAAGACATAACCTTTTGGAGTGTATTCAATGTGGTATGTGCACAGGAAGTTGCCCTGTTGCTGGGAAAGCAAATCTTAATGTTAGGAGATATATGCGTGAGACCTCTGTTCTCAGCAGACTCATCATTCATCCACCTAACGAGCTATGGAGCTGCACAACATGTTCTACATGTGGTGTTCGCTGCCCAAAACAGCTGAAGCCATATGAGTTTTTGATAGATATTAGGAGTATTGTCATTGAGAGGGGCGAAGTTGCGCCGACTATTAGAGACGCTCTTGAGAGCGTGTACATGAATGGGAACCCGTGGGGGAGGGTTCGTGGAAAGCGTATTGAGTGGTGTGGCGACCTAAACGTTAAGCATTTCTCTCAGGGAGCTGAGATTCTCTATTATGTTGGGTGCACAACCTCCTATGATATGAGAGCTCAGAATGTGGCAAGAAGTCTTGTAAAGTGTCTGAATTCAGCAAAAGTTAATTTTGGAATTCTTGGT
>JAWCEH010000139.1:0-7422 GCA_038859955.1 Bathyarchaeia archaeon
GTGGGTTAACACAACCCCGTGGAAAACACCAAGGGAATGCAGTGATGATGAGCTAAGGGAGAAATTAGAGAATGAATTCCGAAAGGTCGACACTTGTGAAAATTTGATATGCAATTTTCATGCCCCACCATATGGTACAAGACTTGACTTGGCGCCAAAACTTGACGAAAAATTAAGAGTAAAAATGCGCTTCGGAACTGTTGAAATGACACATGTTGGTAGCAAAGCCGTGAAAGAAATGCTGGAAAAATATCAGCCTCTTCTCGGGCTTCATGGCCATATACATGAATCATCGGGCATAGAATACATTGGAAGAACCCTCTGCATTAACCCTGGTTCAGCTTATATTCAAGGAATCCTTAACGCCTTCATAATCGATTTGCCTAAAGATTCCAAGAAGAAAATTGAAGTATTTAATGTATCCGCTTAATATAGCTCTGAGAATGGCTTGTATGGGAGTAGGGCGAAAAGACACTGCGGATTCAGACGACATTCGTAAGGCAATTTACCTTATAGATTCGTATAGAGCAAATCTGTTTTACGACATAACTTGGATCGACAAAAAAGTAGCTGCAGGAAAATTGGGGAATAGATTTAGGAAGGTGTGGAAAAATCTAAGAAAGACAATGATTAAAATGGCAAGCGTAACTAACGAACAACCCGATATTCGAAATTTAGTTAAGATTCAAAACTACCTTGAAATACTATGGCAAATCTGCGTTCCAGTGGTGATAATAATAATGTTTTTAAGCATTTTAACTCCCAAGATTGTGCCATTCGCAAAAGGATTAACCGTGTATCTTGTCGGAGGGGCCTTTTCATCAATAATCCTCGGCCTTATTGGACGCTTTATTATTGGAGGAAAAATTGGTCGCAAAATAGACGAGTATTTTGCAAAAAACCCAGAAGCACATAAATTTAAGAAACGGGAGGTAAGGGAGGCTGTTCAACTGCTCATTGAAGATCTACGTGTGCTTCTCCGAACGTCAAATAAGGATCCTCGTAAGCATTTAATCGGATTAAACTTTCTTGATTATGATAATATAAGGGTGGTTAAAAAACCAAAGCCATGGAGAAAATACTATCTCGCTGAGATAATTTTGTAGTTTGGTAACACTATATCATATCATGCGCTGTGTCAAAGATAAGCTTATATACGCATGGACCCAAAATAACCAAAACAATTAAAGGGGAGAAAAATGTCTAAGGACATTTCCGAGGTTATATTTTTAAGGCCAACATCCGGACTTACCAAATATTTTGGGACGTGGACTTCATTATTCGCAGTGCTAGGAGCAAGCTTAGGCACGTGGCAGTGGCTCTTTGTTGGAACTCTTCAAGATATGTACAGAGGTATCGACGCTGGTCTCACATGGGGTCTCGGAATGGCATTTATGGTGCTCTATTCTGTTATGATAACACTGTTATCGATGGCCATGCCTAGATCAGCGGGTCTCTATCAAATCTCAGCGCGGGGAGTTAATCCGGTTGCAGGGATACTTGCAGTATGGCGAGGCATAATAGCAAACCCGATAATTAAGATGAGCGAATTCTACTTATTTTTGGTGTTTCTTGGATCCGCATTTACGCACTGGGGAGCGGTTACAGGCATTGAATCAATTAAATCTTTAGGCATATCGCTATCCACTCAAAGCCCTATGGTTCTCGCAACGGTATCCATAATTCTGATGGCGCTATTCTCTTTGATCGCCTATTTAGGACCGCTATTTAAAATAGAACCTGTCATCCAAATGATCGGCGGCTTGTTCTCAACAATAGGGTGGATTCTAGCTCTAGGGGTGTTAATATCAACCCCACCTTCAGCAGTTCCAGAACGATGGGACGCCGTCTGGGGAGAAGGAGCGTATAATGAAGTTCGAACCATTGCCGCTGAAGCTGGGTTTACGCCGGCACCCTTTAGTCTAGAATTAACTCTCTTAGCCACTATCTGGCCCATTGGACTTGTCTGGCCTTACCTAATTCTGCTATACGGCGGTGAGGTATCTGACCCCGCTAAGAACCTTTTGATAGCACAAGTTGCTGGCGGAATAGTTCTGGCGATACTATTAGCAAGTGGAGCTGCATTATTCCAAGGGATATTTGGAACGTTTTCTACGGAATATGCGGTGGCGGCGTCGACAGGTAGACTAACAAAAACTGGCGTGTTTACGAGTAGTTTCGGAACACTTACAGCTGTTTTAGCAGCGAATCCTATTATTTCAGGCTGGATCTTACTTTCACCAGTTGTTATAGGACTTACGGCAACACCAATGAACATGGCGTGGGTGACTAGAGGATTCTTCCAAGCGTCTCTAGATAGAATGATGCCTTCATTCTTTGGAAAGCTGTCCCGCTTCCATACACCCACATATTCAATATTATACTACTTCCTCTTTGGTGCACCGTTCGCTTTCGCTTACGCGTTAGGATACGGCGCATTTCTTGCAGTAATAACATCATTGATCGGCCTGTGGGGAATAGAAATGATATTCCAATCCATAGCAGCGCTAGGACTACCGTATCTAAGGCGACCACTATATGAAGGCAGCATTAGAAAACAACCAGAAATCGGAGGAATCCCGCTCGTTTCAATTTTAGGCATAATAATTCTACCAACATCACTATTCTTAACTATAGGTTTCTTCCAAGGGGCAGCTTTTCTGTCAATAATCTCAATGTGTACACAGTATGGCTTTTCAGCACTATGGTTTGTTGCATTCGCAGAACACAATAAGAGAAAGAAAATTGACATTGAGCAAATCTACAAGTCTCTACCACCAGAATAAGCAAACCCCCATTTTTTTATTATTTTTAAATTAACATGCATTGAAAGCTTTAAATATTCTACGACTACTTTCTTCAAACTCTACTATTGAAGGTGAGAAAAATGTCTAAGAAAACTTGTAAGGAAAAAATAGAGTATGGCTTGTCCACATTAGGGTTAGTATTACGTTTAGCCGTAAAAGCAGTGAAGGAAAATTATGGAGAACAAGGCTTGAAGAAACTTAGTGAAGCCTTTCAGCAAGCAGGCATGGAGCTCGGAAAAAATGAAATGGCCAGATTGAAGATTAAAGAAAATGATGCTGTTGCCTATCACAAAATAGTCGGAGAGGCATTGAAGGCCTTTGACGTAAAACACGAAGTAGTCAAGTTTGATAAAACAAATTATGTCCTCCGAATCTATGAGTGCCCCCATGCTAAAAACTTCGTCATACCAGAGGCATGCGACATTTTCTTAGATTTAGATAAGGGAATAGTTCAAAGCATTAATCCCGCATTGGAATTTAAACTTACGAAACACATTTTGAGGGGTGACCCCTACTGCGAGTACGTAGTCACATCTAAAGGTGGTTAAAAGTGGAGAATTCCATAATTGCGAATTTAAGAAAGGTCATTTTGGAAGGAGACGCTGAGAAAACAAAAGAACTTGCCCAAAAATCCTTTGAACTTGGCATAGATCCTCTCAAGGCAATAGAAAGTATGGCTGATGGTGTTAAGGAAGTAGGAGAAAAATTTGGCAAAGGTGAAGTATTCCTCGCAGACTTAATACTGGCAGGAGAGGCAATGAAAGCAGGTATATCAGTATTACTACCGAAAATTCGCGCAGCAAAAAAGGAAAGGAAATTTATTGGAAGAGTTGTGATAGGAACGGTTAAAGGCGATATCCACAGCATTGGAAAAGATATAGTGGCAACACTTTTAGAGGCCGAAGGATTCGAAGTGATAAACCTAGGGGAGGACGTACCTACCGAAAAATTTGTTGAAGCCGTTAAGCATTACAAACCTGATATACTGGGACTGTCTTCGCTCCTTACAGCAACGATGCCGATGCAAAAAGAAGTCATAGATGCTTTGGTTAAGGAAGGCTTGAGAAGTCAAGTTAAAGTGCTAATCGGTGGCGGTCCCACAACAAATGAGTGGGCAAAAGAAATAGGCGCAGATGGTTGGGCTGGAGACGCTGTTAGGGCTGTAGAACTTGCAAAATCTGTAATGTTACAACGTGCTTAAACATCGTAGTGGAGGAATCGTACATGTTTGAACTGCTCAGCCGAAATGAGATTCAAATGTTACATGTAGCCGCAATGGAAGTGTTAGAAAGAATCGGCATAATGCTACAGCACGAAAAAGCGTTGTCCATACTAAAAAATGCAGGAGCTGATGTAGACTTTAAAAGGAAGAGTGCAAAGATTCCTGAGTTTCTGGTACGTGAAGCTCTAAAAAAAACGCCTAGCAGAGTTCTATTAAGAGCACGGAATCCAAAGTACAATCTTTTGATAGGTGATGGAAACTCGTACTTTACAAATGGTTTTGGCGCATACTATACTATCGATTTTGAAACTGGCCAGCGTCGTTTATCCACGCTAAAGGATTTGGAAGAATTTACTTTATTGGCAGACTATTTCCCCACGGTGGACTACATAAAACCCAATATTATCCCACAAGATATCCCGAAAGGCATCCTTGAACTGGAAATGACGCTTGCCATGTTTAAAAATACTGAAAAGCATTGCAGCGTCATCTCACTTACCCCGCAGGGTTTTAGAGACGTTATCAAAATGTCAATGGAGCTTGTTGGAGGCGAAGAGGAATTTCTTAAAAGCCCATCAATTATTGATGCTGGCTTCAATAATGTGCCGCCGCTGAAATATTCCCAGGAAATTATTGAAATGATCCTTGAATGCGCGAAATATAGGATTCCTTTTGACATAAGCACTGGTGCGCTTGCCAGCGGAAGTGGTCCAGTAACCCTTGCGGGAACGATTGTCCAAGGGATCGCAGAGAATCATGCTGTAGTTGTTCTCACACAGCTTGCCGGACCAGGCACCCCAATAATGTGGGGATCATGTGCAACAATTTTAGACCAACGATACGGGACGGCAGCCTACGGCTCACCTGAGAACGCGTTAATACATGCCGCGTTTATTCAGATGGCGCATTACTATGGCATTCCATATTATGGTGCAGCAGGCGTTATTGATTCCAAAGTTCCGGATGCTCAGGCCGCATATGAAAACGCTATAAATGTGTTAATGGCCACATTAGCTGGTGCGGATGTTGTTCACGATGCTGTTTACGGAATCTTAGAAACAGGAGTAACCGCCAGTTATGAGCAATTTGCAATCAGCGATGAAATATGCAGTATGGTGAAGCGTATTGCCAGAGGAGTAAGAGTTGACAAAGATACCATCGCCCTTGACATAATTGAAAAAGTCGGCCACGAGAAAAATCACTTAAATGTTACGGAAGCCCTGCGGTTTACTAAAAAGTATGTAATGCAAGAGCACTGGCAACCAGGGATCACTGATAGAAGTCCCAGATCTGAATGGGAAAAAAGTGGTTCAAAGGATATTATTCAACGAGCACGAGAAAAAATCAAAAAAATACTATCAACACATAACGTTAAGCCGTTAGAAAATGATGTTGAACGGAAAATGATCGAGATTATAAAAGAGAGAAGAAAGCAACTTACACTTTAACCTTTAAATATTTCAAAGAAAAACGGCATTCCAGCCCCTCCTTATTTTTGGATAAAGAAAAATAGTGATAGTTTAATACTTAAGATGTTTTTGAAGATAGTTACGGTACTCTAAAAATCTTTCAAATGTCAGTTCTACTGGAACTAAATGATCTAAGCCAGGAATGTAGCCGCCGAGTTCCTTTAAGACATGGACTTTGGAGTCGATTTCTCGCTTCATAGCTTCTCCACCCTTTGCTATCTCCCTTTTATCAAGGTTTCCAATTAGGAAGAATTTGTCGCCGTATTTTTTCCTGACATCTAATGCGTTCATACCTGAGCTAACTTCAAGGGGCCAGAGCCCAGTTATTCCTGCTTCTGCAAAAAGGTCAAGTATGGGGTTGATGTTGCCGTCGCTGTCGACCAATATCCTATCTATCTTATTTTTCTTAAGGAAGCTTGTGACATTTTTATAGCGTGGTAAAAAGACTTCTCTGAATATTTTTGGAGATATGCATGGTCCATGTTTATCAGCCATGTCTTCCCACCAATAAACCATGTCTATTCTGTCTTTCAGAGTTTCAACGGCATTTCTAACAGTCTCTATTGTAAAGTACTCCCAGTGTTTAATCATATCTTCCATAAGTTCCCGATCCTTATAATACAGTATATTGAAGTTTTCAATACCCATTAATTGGGCTCCAAAGCCGTAGAAACCTGTAAATGTGAGAATAGTGTTTCCTGCTTGATACTTTTCAAAAACTTCAATGTAATCGTCCTTATGCCAATCTTTTGGATATCGTCTCGGATCTTCTGGATTTAGTCTCTGCTTATATTCTTCCCACGTCTTTCTATCTTTGACAGGAAAACTTATGAACATGGGCATGCTGTACCATGTGTATTTGGCTGATTTTAATCGTCGAGCTATTGCTCCAGTCTCCGTCATTATGTCGACGTATCGTTCATTTTGTCTTAAGATCCTACGTTTAAACCTTGGAATTGGTCCAACATCCACTGGAACATAGCATCCAAATAGGTTTTGGCAGCCGAAATAGGAGTAAGGATCAAAACCAAGTACAGCAGGCCAATTAAGTAGTAGCAAGCCATCACGTGCAGATATCACCCATTCAATAACCGTTATTTCATCGGCAGGAAGGCCTTCTCGGAACCATTTTACGACGGTTTCATCGTAGAAATTTTCTATCCATGGGAGAACATCAGGTTTTCTAAAGTTTATTACGGCCTTTATTCTTTCCCTTGGAGTCATCATTGTTTACTTCACCCCAATCCATCTTTTACACGTTTCAACCCCGTCAACAGCGTCTTTCGCGGCAGCATCGGCGCCTATTTCCTTAGCAAAATTTTCGTCAACAGCATTTCCGCCAAGTATAACTTTTACTTTATGCCTTATCCCTCTTTGAATTAAGGCGTCTATTACAACTTTCATCTCATTTCTTGTTGTTGTTAGCAAGGCTGACAGGGCGAGAATCTCCGCGTTGGTTTCTTCCACTTTTTCCACAAACTCTTGCGCATCTACATCAACACCAAGGTCGTAAACATTAAACCCGCTGGCTTCTGCAAACATCTTAAAAATATTTTTCCCTATATCATGTATATCGCCCTTCACTGTTCCAAGAACTATAGTCCCTCTTTTTTTAATCGCCGCACCTTTCAAATGTGGCTCAAGAACTCCCATTGCTTCGCTCATCAATGACGCTGCAAATAGAAGTTCTGAAAGAAAATATTCCCCTGCCTCATATAGTTTTCCAACGTCCTCTAGACCTTTTCGTAGACCTTTCTCTATAATATCTAATAGTGGAATCCCTTGATCAAGTGCCTTACTTATCAGCTCCTTTATTCTTCCTGAATTTTCAAGACTACTCAAACTTTGACGTATCTCTGTTAGAATATTTTCTTTTAACTCATTCATCAAACTTTCACCATGTTTCAAAGGCATGCACATTTCT
>JAWCEH010000140.1:0-7414 GCA_038859955.1 Bathyarchaeia archaeon
TTAAAGGGGCGGCCAACCTTACCAATATTTAAAGCCGTAAGCTCAGCATCATAGCCTTCAAGAAAGTCCAAACCAAGAAGAAGCTCACCACGCCTAATAAGCTCCTCACCAACAACAGACCAATACATAGATTAAAGCAAGACAAAAGAAGCTTAAAGAATTAAGCCACAAAGCAATTTTACACCAATTTAGCAACATCCTAGCGTGTATAGGAATTATCTTCTCTTCTTTACCTTTCCGAAACTCAAGAATCTTTGCCTTAATAGTTTCTTAGCTTTCAAGAGCGACTCGCTCAAAAAGAAACATGGAGAGAACGTATATTAACTTACCTACGCATTCGTCCCATGATTAAAATCATGAGCTTTCTGCTCGGTTCTGTAAACTAGTTCCATTAAATTACTGGTTTCAGTAAAGAACTGTTACAGTTTAGAACATGTAGTCGTGATGCCTCTTTTCAAGCGAGTCCTCATCCCCGTCCCATCTTTTTCATGGAGACGTGAAAAAACAATATTATTATTGGCGATTTGAACGGCCCCAGCTGGAGAATTATCATCAATGACTATTATCTCATGTGGGAACTAGCTTCTCAATGTTTTTTCCCTCTCGTTCCAAGTTGTTGTTACTACCGACACGGCGTTTAGAACCATAACTTTGGTCCTCAAAGGAATTTTCAAGTGGGTAAAGATGTTGTGCCTTTCTTAGTATTGTATTATTTAGGTGAATATCACTTGATTGGTTATAAGCCAATTGTTGAATTAAAAGGAAGAGCCAAGATACGGCCCATCTAAATATCGCTACGCGCTAACTGTGTGAGCCTATTAAGCTGGCTCACCCGTCACTAATACTTTCTCCATATTTTTAACCTTGGGCGCGTTTCCATATTTCACGAATGTTTGGCTTCCTGATGATCCCTCTCTTTATTAGGAATCTATCCGAAATTTTCCTCATCCTTTGTACTCTCCTCCGTTTCTGCCATATTTTCCGTAAATTGAAGAGGTTCCACGTAATCGCCTTCACGATGGCTTTAGCCTCTTTGAGGCGACGTTTTCTAGTTTTGACTAGGGAAAATCCAAGCATGAGTATGAGGTGGATCGGCAGATATTTTAGCAGGCTCATTGGCTCATAGTTCTTTAAGATAGATGTGATCCGATTCCTCACAAAGAGATAGACTATCCTTTCGTTACCTATTTTTCGGGTAGTTCCCCCTCCCTTATGATATACGATGGCTCTTGGTGCAAATACTACTGTGTATCCAGCTAGCCAGACTCTCCAGCACAGGTCGGTTTCCTCAAAAAGGTAGAAGAAGTCTGAGTCGGTTCCGCCTATTTCGTTAAATAATTTGCGTTTGATGGCGAATGCCCCTCCTTGAGCCCCAAAAATCTCATAAACGTGGTCGTACTGCCCTCTATCATGCTCTAAGTATCCGATGATAGTGCCTATGCCGAAGAGATCTATGTAATGGCCAGCGGAGTCAAAGCAGGTCGGGTTATCCATAAGCAGGAACTTGCATTGAGCTACTCCTATGCTCGCATTTGATTCCATAACTTTCACTAGTTCACTTAACCACTCTGGAGTAACTTTGGTATCGTGATCCAAGAAGGCAACGTACTTTCCTTTGGCATGCCTTACCCCAATATTGCGTCCTTCAGCGAGGCCTAAATTCCTTTGATTGTGGATGATGCTCAATAGTGGATGTTGGCCGAATAACTTCTTCACTAAAGCTAAACTACCATCAGTGGATGCATTATCGACGAGGATGACTTCAAAATTGGGATAACTTGTACTAAAGACAGATTCTAGGCATTTTTGTATATGCTCTATTCCGTTGTGATTTATGATCACTACAGAGACTAGAGGGAAACTCTCACCTATCTTATCAGATGTTAACATCCTTGTTGCATCCTAATCGTTTTTATACTAACTCTTTTTTCTTCATTAAAGTCTTGATGCGGATCGTTTGGCGCGCGCTTTTTCAGGATGTACTGATCGATCTTCAAATCCAAAGACCTTTCTGTGAAGGCGCGCAAAGTAGAAATCGTACGTCCTTCCTTTAAATCTACCATCTTTGCTTTCAACTGGAAAATTCAACTGGAAAATGAAGTATTAACTTTTTTCTAACCACCCGCTTAACCTCCTCAATGAAAGCTTCACAGGAATGTTTTGGAATGTGTTCAAAAGCGGCAATTGAAATAACTATACCAAATGAGTTGCCTCTAAATGGTAACTTACACCCGTTAGCGACAATTCGATTCGCGCACTTATCCGCAACTTCAAGCAATACGTCACGCGAAACGTCTAATAAAGTAATATTGTATCTTTTTGAGGACAAGAATCTCAAAATGCCCGGGCCTCCTGAACCTATTTCAAGTATGGAATGAACAGTGGAATCTTCCAGAATTTTATTTACTGCGTCGGCGTATCTGAGAAAACCGTCAATAGTTACTGGGAAAAGTATGGCTTCTTTAATACCGTAGGTCAAATATTTATCTTGCTTAATCCTCCCGCAGATTATAAACCTAAGCTTATTAAGCAATTTCCGTAAAATATGCGTTAAACGAGCGAATACGATGTTCATGTAAATCTGGATCTTCTGCCAACCATCAATTAAAATTTATAGCTTTGTGGCTTAATTATGTACCCCTCATTAATCCTACATTAAACACCTCACGTTAACTCATGTGGAGTTGATGTAGGGTTAGGAATTAAGCCACAAAGCAAGAAAAATATACCGACTACAGACTTTACGATTAAACTTGGAAAAAACATTTGTGATAAAAAATGCCGTCTTTAAATAAGTCTCTTTTGTTTTTATGCTCCTTTGTCTTAACCAAATAGATAAAAGCCTGATATTGGTAGATTTACCAGATCCAACAGGTCCCGCGAATACTATTATACGTGGTCTAATCATAGCTAGGCCTTTTCATTTTCTAAGCTTCCTCCTTAAGGAGGAAGCTGAATCCTATTAATCTTTCCTCATATGCTTTATAAGGTAAAGGTATGGGCTTGCTGTTAATCGTCATCCTATGTAATTCTCTTTATTGAAAGCAATTAGATGATCGCCTGTAGAGCAGAGTATAGTGTTGTCGGTTTCATCTATTGACATATGAAAGTTAAAGCTTCTATTGTAACCCTCTACGTAAACTAGATACCATGTATGCAAATCTTTCGAGATAGCAATGGCTTGTGGGGTTCCAAAGGCTACAATCCATAGGCTATTGTTTAGCGGCTTCATATAGCATATCTGAGCTAGTGATACTCTTCCATTAAGCCACCTAAAGAATTTGAATTCCCAGCGATAATCTTCTGGATGAAGAATTCCTACACCTCCCTTAACGATACTACTATCCATACCGAAGATTGCCATATCCTCACATACCACTATGGGTATAAACTGCCATGCACCTTTATACAATGGCTTCCAAGATTGACCGAAGTCTTCTGAGTAAATAACTCTAGCTGGGCATCCATCGCCTAGAGTAGCTATAAGCCAATTTCCGTAGGGATCCCAAGCAATAGAGTGGAGATGCCTAGAGCGTTTATCAAGCTCCACATTGGTCGTAATCTTCTTCCAGCCTTCAAGATCTTCGGAGACATAAATGCCCGTAAGAGGTTACCACTAATACACTTTAGGCTCTCATACTCGATAGAAGCATTTGCAGGCAGCAGTAGGCAAGTTCCTCACTGATGTCGCTTTCATTTTCATACCAAGCCAATGCTACTAATAAACATGTCTTTATCATTCTAAGACCATTTTCAAATAACTCCCGAGCGATCGCCTCATAGTAACCTATCATGGAACTTCATCTGAGCCACCTCATACAATGCGCACTAGGTGCTAAGCATATTTCAGGAATTGGTACTTATGCTTTTTCACAAAAGAGTTTGGTTGAGGTAACGTCAAAATATCTCTTCCAAATTCCCAGCATCCATCCTAATGTTTCGCGCAACAATTTATCAAAAGATGTAAAAACTGCTAATTGAACGGGATATTTGTAAGTTACAATTTTTACTTTAAAACCGACCTTCTTTAAAGGAGAAATCCATTCTTCGCGTCTTCTTATGTTTATGTGACCAGGCTGGTTGGCACTTTTGCTTTTGGGGGTTGGAGTGGTTAAAAGCAGGATGCCTCCCTTCTTTAAAACTCTTCGTATTTCCTTCAAACTTTTTTCTGGCTCCCTTAGATGTTCAACCAATTCGAAAGCGAGAACTACGTCCAGTGAGTTATCTCTGAAAGGAATATTGTGTGCATCTCCGCAAACGAAATAACCTTTTAAGTTTTGATGTTTCAGCGAATTCACATTTATATCAAGCCCATAGGCGTCTTTTCCCTCCTTTTCACGAAGATAGCTAAAAACATGGCCGTGGCCGCACCCTAAATCTAAGATCCTCATGTTAGGTTCCTTTGGGATTAAATCTAGCATTGTTCTGTACCATTTTATACAAGTTTCTCGTTGAGCAATGGATGAGTATTTGTCAAAATGTAAAGTAAAGCAAGGGATCTTGGGTCTTTTCATGTCTATCGTTTGCTCACCCAGCACTGAACACTTATATAAGCTTTCTCTTCATATCTTCCGAACCAAATCTTTTCAATACAATCTCTCTGAGCTCATGTCCTATATTTATGATCTGCTCCTTAGACATAATAAGCAATGACTCCATTTTGTCAGCGCATTTACTGACATTACCAGGTTTAAATAGCATTTTCTCCGTGAAACTTCTTTTAACTATGAACTCGTCTCAAAACTCTTCGCTCTAAAATATGAATGTTGTTGGTAGTGTTTTTAGCTCTGTTACTTTAAGCGATGGGTTTTTCAGCTTGTTTGACTGTCAACTTAAGTAATGGAGTTTTGCAACAACCTCTTAGAGTGAAACTCCTAACAAAAAGTTGACAGTCAAGCTAAAGAATGGAGTTTTGAGACGAGTTCTATCTCTGGCACTCTACCTACTTTAGGGGCTATAGGTATTGTTCCAGCAAGCATTGTCTCTAAGACAGCGTATGGAAGAGGCTCTTCCCATATTGAGGGAAAAAGAAGCGTGTGACTTCTAGAATGAATTTTTAAAACTTCCTCATGTGGGAGATAACCTAGTAAACTATACACATTCGATTTCGATATTGAATTCAATCTTTCTATTAGCAATTTATTTGTATCCCTAAGGTTTCTTGTAATTAGAAACTTTGCGCCGTAATAATTTCGCTTTACAATCTCTTGAGAAGCTCTTATAAATATGTGGAAGCCTTTAACGTAACTATCGCCACCTAAAGATAAAAACGTGGGATCACTTAAGCCTCTTCTCAACCAGAGGTATGCTAGGTAATGGGTTGTAGATAAGCTTCAGCTTTTTCGCTAACTCCGGAGCTAACTTACCGACTATCTCGGCCCGCCTCATAGAGACGCATATTATTGCATCTGCATCCCTAAGCTAGACCCTACACAGCCTATTCATGGGTGAGGTAAATCCCGTGAGTAACGCTCTCGCAACGCTTCCCTCATCATCATTCTGTAGAAGTGATAGGAATCGTGGAGGAAGATGTCGATTTTTTTCATTCTCTCCTAGCTTGAAACTGGAACTTCTCCAAAGATCACCAAAACCTCGCTCATAGAAAATCTAAATGGCGCTATCTAAGAGTTGATAGCTCTAAAAACTTCCTTTTCAGGCTGAAGCCGTAGCCCTTTAATCTATCTAAGTAACCATCATACTGTTTAACGACTGTTTGAGTTTCTGTGAAACTATCCAATTCGCTTTTCTCGATCACTAAGAGGTTATTCCCTGTAGAACACACCATGAAATTATTCCCTTCACCCAACCTCATGTAGGGGTTGAAGGCCTCATTCCCCCCCAAAAAGTGTATCACGTGCCAGTCTCTTAGGTTCCTAGAAATAATTAAAGCTTGGGGCGTTCCGAGGGAAGCTACCCAAAATCTACCGTTCACGTACATCAAATCGCACATCTGTATGAATCTAACGTTCTTATCATACCATCTGAGAAAGATGAAATCCCAGCACGCTCTTGAGGGATAGTATATACCAACGCCTCCCTTGGCAATACCGCTATCCATACCTAACACTATTTCGTCTTTGAGGGGGACTATGGGTACAAATTGCCATGCGCCTCTGTATAATGGTTTCCAAGATTGGCCAAGGTCTTCCGAGTAAACGACTCTGGTCAGGCATCCGTCCCCGAGGGTAGCTATGAGCCACCTCCTATAAGGATCCCACGCGATATAGTGAAAATGCTTAGAGCATTTATCAAGCTCGATATTAGTTATGACCTTTCTCCAGCTTTCAAGATCCTTCGAGATATAGATGCCCGTCGGAGATTGACCGTACTCTTGGACGAATATTTTTCCGTCAGCCTCGGTTAAATGCCAAAATGTATTTTCCGGATTTTGACTCTTTAAAACGACCTCACATCCATCATTCCTAACGAGATAGACTTTGTCATCTATGCATATTAAAAATCCACTTTCTTTTACACCAAGAATGAAGCCCTTGGAACCCTTGAAGCTTGCGAATTTATCGGTAATCCCTGAATTAATATCGAGAAGAAGCAGAGTTAAACGTTTGCCGTTCTTCGTAAGAACGAACACACAATCATCAACAATCACCGCACTTAGTGAGCTTAAAGGAAGCCTCTTCATACTTAATGCACTCATTTGAACGCTAAAAGGTAACCCTTTCTAAACGCCTTCACCGCTTTAAATAGGGGCTTTAGAGTTATCAGTGCAAACTTAAGGATCCTCAAAAACAGCGAGTCCCAAGCTAGCAAGACATCGTAATTCTTTAGATTGATTAAAACTAAGCCTCGAATCAAATACCTATAAACGTTGTACCCTCGATTAATGAGGAATTCGATACTAACTCCTTGAGGGAGTTGTGGCAACGCTAAGACCACTGTGCCCCCCTCTTTGACGGATCCCTCGACGGACATGAGCGCCTCAGCCGGGAGGACGTGAAGAACCTCTAAAGCTATTACCGCGTCAAACTTTGAGTTAGGCTTAAAATCTCGGATGTCAACTACATAAAGTTCATCGTATAAATTTAGCCTCCTAGCTTTCTGTATTTTCTCTGCAGATACATCCACGCCCACCAAGTACTCAACGTTGTCGAGGTATAGTTTGAGCAAAAAGGCTGTGAAGCCTAAGCCGCAGCCGATATCGAGGACTTTCCCGAGAGAGCCTTTGCCCTTTAAGAAGCCCATGATCCAAGGTTCAATCCCTGGGCTATGGAAGGTATCTGTGTAGCCCTCGTCGTAGATCAGGTTCATGGCTCGAACAGAACCAAAAGCTGTTGCTTAATACGTTCGTTATCAAATCGCTTCAAAACGCTCTCCCTAAGTTCAACCCCTAAATCTATCAACTGCTCCTTGTGTATAGACAAAATGGCCTCTACCCTATCAACCATCTCATCTGCAT
>JAWCEH010000141.1:0-7295 GCA_038859955.1 Bathyarchaeia archaeon
TTAGCGGAAGGAGCTCATTTATTAACAATCCAAAAAGCATCAAAAAAGCAAGACTCAGCCCCGTGTTTAAAATGATAGCTTCAGCTTGATTCAACTCCTCTAACTTAAATAATTTGAGTATAAGAAAGCCAGGAACAAAACTTAGGCACATAAAACCTAAAAATTGTCTAAATACAGGGATATCCAATTGAACCGAAACGTAGAGTGCAACTTGCAATAGAAGAACAGATAATACCACATTAGAGTTCTTCAAGGTCATGCACCATTGTGGTTATTCTTTCTACAATATGAATGAAGTCTTTTCATTTTTTCGCAAGGAATATGATGGTTTCTTTGAAAATTTTTAATGGAACCCTGTTGGTGATTTTATCATAAGCGATCCAAATATACGCGAACCGTGGAGGCTTTTTATTTGAAAACTGATATACCCAAGGTTTAAAGGGAGGAAAACCTAAACAGCTTACTTCGTACTTTCTGAAATTTTTGGCTAGTATCTTAATCAACTTAAATGGCGTAAGTCTAGAATGACGCTCATAATGATTGCCGGCAAATCTACGCACAAGTATGTTAGTGATTTTCTTTGGCAGGAGACAGTCAGTCATCATTATTGGATTCAACAAGTTGGAGGTGGATCCTATCAATATCGCTCCATCATCACAAACGCGGGAGATCTCGTTTATCACGTATTGTTTGTCTTTAATATGCTCTAACACGTCGCAACAGATTATAACATCGAAGGTTCTGCCTTTAAAGGGAAGATTTGTTAAAGTTGCTCTAATCAAATTTACGTTTTGACGGTTATTGTTCTTTGCTTGTTCCTTAGAGTTTAAGAGATTCTTAAAGCTTATATCAACCCCGATAAAACGAGCTTTATCCGGAATAAAGCGGAAACTTGAGAGGTTCTGTCCGCATCCTGCATCTAGTATTTTTAAATGTGATTTTTCATGGAGGTATTTTTGATAGAGAACTTCCAAAAAATACTTATAAAATATGTACTTGTAACAACCTAATCGCCAAAATAGTTTATTCCTTTGCAACTTTCATCCCAAATGGTTCAAATCAGCATAGTATAAAACTCTTGATAACATCATTACGTCAAAATTTAATAACGTATATTGATTAGAAAATTTAAAAACAATCACTTAATGAAGGTTTCTAGAAAAGTAAAATTACCGCTTTTAATTTCTTTAAAATTCTTAAAGACATAAAAGTATGCACGTATTTGGTATATGACATTATATGGATTCCTAGTTAAAATTTGAGATAGAAGATGCCCAAAGAGCAAACCCCAAAAGAAAACTATGTTATTTTTCAGTGTTTGCTTAAAATTTTTATAAAAAACGTAAACAGTATGAGCAACTCCCATATAAATTACATATTCCTTCGGAAACCTTGCGGCTGGAGAAACTGTATGAAATATTTTCGCATACGGCGTCATAAATAAAGAGTTTGGGTAACGTTGATATATCCTATAAGAGAGATCCTTATCTTCAGAAATTGAGTATGTTTTAAGGTTTTCATCCCATTTAAACTCATCGAATACCTTTTTTCTGTAACTAACAGAACCAGCGTTTAGCCACTCACAATTAATTATCTTCGTAAGGGGGTAAGGATAGGTTATTCCAATAGGTCTTACTTTGCATGTGTCTTGTGCACAATTGAATATTAAAAGTAATCTTCCCATAACTCTTGAGAATTTGCTTTTTAGTGAAACATCTAAATTGAAATTAACTATATGTCCTGCAACACCCAAAGCGTTTGGATATGTTGCGTAAACTTCCAATATTTTTTCAACATATTTCTTGTCCAGTATCATGTCGTCATCTATAAAGAAACATATGCTTCCGGTTGAATGGGACACGCCTATATTTCTTTTTTGGGCTACCCCTTGCTCTCCACCTCGAATATACTTAACATTAACACCTTTCAATGAAAACTTATTTCTATAAATGACGACTAAATCTCTAGTTCTATTATCTTCGCTATCGTCCACTATAATTACTTCATCAGGCAAAATCGTTTGAGCTATGATTGAATCCAAAAGTCTTCTTAGATCGTCAGGTCTATTTCTGGTGGGTATAATTATAGATACACTAAAGGAAGGGTTAACTTCGGTCATATTTCTACCTCATTTAAAAACTTAGGACATTGTTGCAAAACTAGATAAGGAGCCTTTTTTGAGTAGCATTTTTTATATGATGAAAAACTTTATGCGACCTTTTCCTTAAAATAACGGTCTAAGGCGCCAAGATCATAACTTTAAATGAGAATACTTCGTCAAGACCTAAAATTTTATTGGTCACGTTGAAGCACATTAGCTCTTTTTTATGTTCCTGCAAAAAGGTAATCATTCTAAAGCAATACGACTTTTAGGCAATATTCGAATGCATAGCGCGCAAAAATTTTGGCTCAAAAAATTGACTAATGGACAAGACAAGTTCATTAAGCGCATCTTTAATTCGGTTTATTTTAATTGTTCTTTGAATCTTCTATCTTAATACAAAATATTTTTAAGGATGCTAGCCCAATTAGTATACGTGAAGAGCGTGGAAACAGTAGCCTTAATGTGAGAATGACACTTACCCCATAAATGATGTTAAAAGAAGTGATTGGATATATGTTACAAAAGCAAAGGATGTATGCGATAATCATAACTGTAGTTATGCTTATTATGTCTTCAACTTCGCCTTTGATTTTATCTCAGTTGTTTGCAGATGTTATTATAAACAGTAGTGGTAGGATCTTAACTCGTATTCAATTCGATAACTGCGATCAGATAGATAACTGGAAAGTTAGTTCTGGGAATATACTCGAGGTTGATTTCATCGATAGATTTGAGGGTCTTGGAAGTTTGAAGGGAATCATTCTATCAAGGTGGGGCGTATCGTTTAGAAAGAGTGGATTGTGGGATTTCAGCCACACGCCTTTAATGCGTGTATGGATGAAAATCAATCAATCGATGCCATCAGCATTTCGTTTCGAACTCGATGATGGTCCCTCAATCTTTTATTATGAAATCATCAATCAGCTTATCGTCGGAAAGTGGGTGGAGGTCGTAATCGACTTGCGATTACCTAGTGGTGTTTCATACGGAGATAGCAGGAGGACTTTTCCAAATTTAGACAAAGTAAACGGAATCGCTTTTACTACGTGGACTACAATAACCACACCTTTAACCTTCAATTGGGACAATATGATGCTTGATGTAGGTCCGTATATTCTGCCGCAAATAGAACTAACTCCGTATACACCGGTAACTGTTGTTAATGAGTCCATTTCGCTGGTCGCAAGAGTTATAGGGGGAGAAAAACCGTACTCATTTACATGGTACATCAATAGAACCTTACAGCAAGGGAAAACTTCAAGCACGTTTGATTTTTCCGCTCCAACCGCCGGAGTTTATAACGTTACTTGTCAAGTAACTGATGCGCTTGGAAATAGCACTTCTGCATCCAGACTTGTGAGAGTTCTTTCTACTCCTTCCATACAACCCATTCCATATGCACCTGAGGTCTTTAAGAGTGAGGTTAGGGCTGTTTCGGTTGCCTACGTATGGGGACCAAGTCACAATCAAACACTGATAGCAGAAACCCTTCGAGAATGGGGCATAAACACCGCTTACACTGACATACAAGCAAACTACTTGATAGATTTTACATATGGGTGGGATGGAACAATTGATAATAATTTACCATACCATCGCTTATTTATCAATAAATGTCATGAATATGGTATTCGAGTGATTGCCAGCCTCGTGACCCTGGCATGTGCTCCCAACGAATTAAGAGCAGAAACATCTTCAGGCACCATTGAATGGTTGGACATAACTAAACCTGCAGCAAAAGATATGTTAAAAGCGGTTGTCCAAGCATTAGCAAGTTACGGGTTCGACGGAATAAATCTTGATTACATTCGGTGGCCTGATAGAACAGACATACCACTTGGAGAATCAGCTAGGATTAAGTTTATAACAGACACGGGATTAGTGGATGTAAACTGGCCAACCGACATTTTTGTTGGTGGGCGTTACTTTTACTATTTCCTTAGATGGAGAGCTGATTTAATAACAGAACTCGTAAGAGATATACGCAACTGGGCAAAAGAAGTTAACCCAAACATTGCCATTATGGCTACTCCGTTTTGCATTCTTCCTGATGCAACATGGTATTGGGTGAGGCAAAATGGACAAGACGTAGCTGAATGGGTCGAAAAAGGATATATAGACTACCTCTCGCCGATGCTATACGAATCCGACCCTCAAGATTGTGTCATGTATCTTGAGGCAAGCAAGGACTTGTGGACTGGTGGCAGCGAAGGAGCAGTGCCTATTGTTCCGTGGATCGATTACTACCGAACAAATGTAACAATCTTTGTCCAAAGAATACAGGCCATTAAAAATGCTCGAATCGACGGTTGGATTCTAACACCATATGGCGGCCCAGGAGCAAACCTAAACTATCCAGACATAAGACCTTACCTTGCAGCTCTACACGAAGCTGGATTAATGGAGCCCATTTGGATCGTTCAAAACTTCAGCATAACCATGAATTCAGAAGGAACCTTGATTACGGTTTCCTGGAGTACAACAGTTCCAACTAAAAGTAAAATTGAATACTCCAACCGTTCACTATTTGAAGCAAAAGAACGGTATTACTACAATTTAACATACAAGGATATTGAATACGTCGCCGGATTTACAATTAGCGATGAAGAATTTAAGACATTACATATATTCACAATCGCGGTAACAGATCAGAAGGTATTAAGAATTATAAGCACGGATGCAAGTAATGTCACAATAACAAGTTGGCAAATACCCTTATCAGAGATCATCTTCTAAAACATATTTTTGGTTTCTTTGTATAGCATTTCAGCTACACTTCTCCAGCCGATGTTCATAATAGCGTCAATGATGCTCATGTTTTCGACAAATCCTGGGTGTATTTGCGGATATCTCCATGGCTTATAATCAATAAACACTAAATCGATATTTTCTTTCTTAAATAATTCTGGTTGAATATAGGTTTTCGCTCCTTGACCCGAAATATAAACTTTACCACCAACGGCCTTTACTATATCTATTAAGCCCTCTGTGGCTCGTCTAATCTCAATTTTGAGATTGGATGAAAGTATCAGTCTCGGTTTGTTTAGCTTTAACTTTTCGATAATATACTTGATAATAAAAATGTTATGTTCTGCCAAATTTTTATGAGGGGTTTCTACGATTTCGCACATTTCTTTGTCAAAAAATGGAGCCCTCGAATACATCGCCATCAAAGTTTTACTATGCTTTTCGAATATCCCTTTATCAGCAATTTTCACTTGATTAATAGGCACATCCTTAAAGTTTTTCTTTCCGACAGGCAGCGTCAGCCACATATAGCCGTTATAGGAAAACGTTCTAATTCTATTTCTGTTGATGAAATCTCCTCGAGTGAACTGTGCGGTATCGTAAATTACGAAAATGTCGGAAAGAAAAAGTTTTACGAAGAAACCTGGATATGGAAGGTAGTTCGGTTGGTGTATGGCTACTTTCATTAAGGCAGCCCCTTTATATTTACAATTTTATTAACCGAATAACCTCGAAAGCTTCAGCGTAGGGTACGCCTATCTGATATCCTCTGAACTGAGCAAGTCCCTTTATGGCGTCTACTTCGAAAAATCTTTTGTTCCTTTGAGAATGATACTGCTTTAGGGCCTTAATTTTTAATGTTATGGTATCGGATATCTGAACGTAATATTGGGGTATAAAGTTTGGGTAGGAGTCTGGTGATTCATATGCCAAAATCTCACGAACATATCTTCCCGCAGAGAACGTGGCGAGGGCAGTGTTCCTATGATCCTGATGTCTGTCCTTAGCTGATTGAGTATAAATCCTATCGGGTTTAATTTTATTGATTACATTTTCAATAACTAGAATGGTTTCGATACCATCTGTGACTCGCGTGTCTGGAATTCTTCCAAAGGTTAATGATTTAACTCCCAAAACTTTCGCACTTCTTCTCGCTTCACGTTCTCTCTCTGATTTCTTCCCGCTTTGCTCTCCATACGTTAAGACAAGAAAGTGAACCTCATCGCCCTCTTTTACGTGCTTTGCGATGGTTCCGCCAGCTCCAAGCTCTATATCGTCCGGATGCGCTCCGATTGCGAGCACCTTCACAATATTCCCTTCCTTTAGTTTGCTTATTCCGCGAAGAAGCCGCAGCACCAAGCTGCCTCTTTAAACACGTAATGGATAGGTAGCAATAAGAATGCTAGTCTTGCATGACGCTTTAACAAAAGCAACAATTTAACGACACTTATCAGAAAAGCTAAGGGTGGCAAGTGTGGGAGAATCGAAACTCCTTGACCATATTTTCTATAAACGAAACGTGCCCCACGACCCCACCAATAGTATTGTCGCCAGAGATCTTTCCACGTCTCTTTGAAAATTTCATAAAATTCAACAGATGCTCTGCCGACACGCCAACCCTTTTTCTGGATTCGAATAAGCAAATCAATATCTTCACCCGCACCTTTATTCTTCTCGTCGAATCCGCCTACTTCTCTCAGTAAACACGTACGGTATATGGAGCCCCCTGTTCCCCATAACTTGGGGCTATTTTGTTGAAGATCAAAGGCTCTAACGTTTTCAAGCAAAGCTACAATCTTTTTTGTTGCTAGCCAACCATAATTTCCTTTTGCAGCACCTATATCTTGATGATTGTTCATAAAATTAACAAGTTGGCTCACAAAGTTTCGAGGGATCCTCATGTCGCCATCGACCCAAATGATATATTTACCCTTTGCCTCCTTGACAACAACATTTCGGGCGGATGCTATTCCACCCCAACGTTGAGAGAATAACCTTATTTTAACTTCCTTGTCGGAAATAAAATCTTTAATGTTTTTTAAAGTACCGTCAGTGCTACCGTCATCTACAATTATTACTTCCATTCGATCCTTCGGAAAATCTTGGCTGACAACACTTTTCAAGGTGTCAATCACCATGTTTTGACAATTCCTAACGCAAATCCCTATTGTGACGTCAAATTCCATATTTTTCACGATTTAGGAGCTGATAGCTTGCTTGTAGATTTCGATGTAGTTATTTACGATGCGTTCCCAGTTGTGATTTTGCTCAACATACTTGAAGGCATTCTCACCAATTTTAATGCGCAAATCTTCGCTTGAAAGGAGCAACACAATTTTATCGATAAAATCTTCCATGTCTCCCGCTTTTGCCATGACTCCCGTTTCCATATGTTTCACAAATTCACGGTTAAAAGGAAAATCAAAAACAACTATTGGTTTTT
>JAWCEH010000142.1:0-7263 GCA_038859955.1 Bathyarchaeia archaeon
GCTCCAGTGTGTAGTTGCCAAAGTATGGGTAGCAAATGAAAAGCCTCAGGTGACCGCCAGCAGCAATGTAGGAGGCAGTAATATTCACAAATTCCACCGTAGCGCCTGTTTCGTCAAGCAATCTGGCCCATGGAACAAACTCCAAGAAGCCCACTGGCACATCTTTTTCCCCAACAACATAGTGCAGCTTAATGCGCTCCCTGAACCTCTCCCTAAGCTGAAGCGTGGCTTGAATAGGCTTTTCATCTCGGCTTGTCTCATTTTTATCTACAGCATAGTACTCCCCATTTATTGCCACTTCCCGCATTCGGGAGCAAGCCTCAACTTGGTTCTTTGCTTGATTCTGAACCTCTTTGCAAACGTCCTTCAAATCTTCAAGCTCTATTGAAGCCATATTAATCCATAAGGCTAATCCAGTTCGGCTTTCTGGTATCTCAATACCATATTTTTTAAGGAACTTGTTGATTTTATCTATGTTCCACTCCCAATGTTTCACAACAAAGTCGAATTTCAACTGCCCAACAGTAACATTATAATTGTAGTCTGGTTGGTTAGGGTCTGGGGTCTCCGTAACATTCTCGTTGTAAAATCTGCACCTTATCTCAATATTGTTTCCTGCGAATTCCTTAAACCTTGGATGCACATAATCAACTTCGGTTAAGGTGAAGTTAAAGGACCAATAGCCTTTCCCCTCAACAAATACAGGTCCGCTTAATGTCCAATTGCAGGCGCTAAAGGGCAAATAAGCTCTATGCAATCCTTGCAAAAGCTTCTTGAATTCGGCAACTCTGTCTTCATACCATTTAGGGCCGTGTTGATTTCTTCTTTGGTACAGCTTTGGTTCAATGTAATTTCTCCACAACGTTTTTTCTATAGTGTCGTTGTCTGCGTGGAACCTACGCCTATAGTAGGGTTTGTCGAGCATTAGATACTCGATGACGCCTTGAAACTTCACCACGTATATATTGCTACTGTCTTTGGTATACCACCACAAGAACATGGGCTTCATGCCATTAGCAGGAAAGATCAGCGTTACTAGAGAACTGTCGAACCTATACCACGTGTTATTCCAGATATACGGCAGCTCCACACGCAAGCTTAGAATATTCTCCACAGAGTTGTCCGCGTTTACCCTTGTGCTTAAAACCGCAAGCATCGGCGCAGCCAGTAGCAAGGCTGAACTCAAAGCCAATATTATTTTTCTCACGTTTTTCATGCCTTTTCACCGAAAAAGACTATACAAAACGGTCTATTAAGAAAACCGCTTCTAAAAAACTCGAACTCCGCTCATCGAAAGTTCTAGAATTCTAGAATCTCTAAAATTTAAATAATTAGCTATGGAAGTGAATTTATGGGGAAGGGGAATGGAGAAAATACTTGTCTTGTGTTTATCGTTTTTTCTATTGGTTCCTATGATTTCAGTGGTCCCATCGGTTTCGGCTTCTCCGGCTAAATGGACATTTATGGTTTACATGGATGCGGATAACAATTTAGATCCTGCTGGTGTTGATGATATTTTGGAAATGCAAATGGTTGGTTCAACTGATGATGTCAATGTTGTTGTATTGTTCGATCGCTATGACAAGTTATGCGGATACAATGGTTCCGTAATTCTCTATATCCGTAAAGGTTATCATGAAACTGTTTGGGGTTATTGGACAGACCAATACGAGCTTAACATGGGTGACCCAGAAACTCTATCATGGTTTATCAAGTACGTAGTTGAGAAGTATCCAGCAGAGAAATATGCTTTAATCCTCTGGGATCATGGAGGTAATTGGGAGGGGGTATGCTGGGACTGGACAAACGATGACTGCCTGACAATTCAAGAGGTTCAGGAGGTGTTAGAAGATTCAGATGTAGAAATAAGCCTACTAGGGTTTGATGCTTGTCTTATGGCTAGCATTGAAGTAGGCTATGAGCTTTCACTCACCAATAAAGTAAATGTGATGGTTGCATCTGAAGATTATGTTCCATGGAATGGATATCCATACGACGCGATACTTGAAGACCTTACAGAAAATCCAACATGGGACGAAGAAATACTTGCAGTCCACATAGTAGATAACTATATTGCCTCTTACGCTCACAAGGCATGTTTTGCAACCCTGGCAGCAATAAATCTCAGAAACATTGGCACACTAGTAGAAGACCTCAAGGATCTTACAACCGAGTTAATATCAAACTTTGCCATCTATAGAAGAGCAATTACCGGCGCAAAGAATGGCGCAGATAGGTACTGGTTTGGTTTCTGGCATCAAGGTCCATACATTGACTTACACCAATTCACATATCAGTTAAGCGTAATAGAGAAAAAACTAAAGCCATACACCGATTCAATACTGGACGTTTGGGACAGCGTAGTCTTATATTCAAAATGCTGTAACGGACCACATACTAAAAGCGGTGCTGGACTAACAATTTACTTCCCACGAAACAAACAACTCTTCTACACACCAGAATCATACCTTGAAAGCGTAACAAGCTTTGCAGAACACACAGAATGGTACAAACTGCTAACAATGTACTTCGAAAACAATATAAAAACAAAATAGCTATCCATCTAACCTTTTTCTTTCACATAAAACATCATCATGTTATTTAAGATTTCAAAATGTCCATTTAAACGATTTATCATTTTAATGTATTTCGTGTTAACTTGTTGATGCCTTAACTTCGCAACCATATGGATTTCTTCAGCGGTGTAATCCTTAACCTTAACCCCATAGCCTTCTAAAGTCTCTAAACTGTTTCTCTTTATAGCCAATACGCTTTTTAACATCTTCTAAACTTCTTAAGAAACATTCATATTAATTCTAAAGCTCACCTTATCGCCACTCTTTTCATAACGACTAGGGCTTATAGGAAATTTTAAGCAAAGCGTTATCGTTATTTTGTGAAATTAGCCATAAAATTTCGTAGACTGTAACATTTTTCCATAAAATTTTTAAGGGGTTTATGAAGCAAAATTATTCGTTAAGGGGGAGGCTAACTTTCTATATAACGTTTGATGGGGCTTCTGTTCTGCCTCTGGCGGATGGAAGCCTCAAATGAAGATGGTATATAGAACGTAAAGCCTATTCTTGTAAAATGAGAAGAAGGGGAAGAAAGTGAAAAGAAAAATTGCTTCTTTAATTATGGTGATACTGCTTACTGTAAGTGTGTTTGACTTTATAGCAATTATTTTCATCAGGCCTGTTGCAAGTTCCGGTGGTGATTCAACTGACTGGTGGTTAATGTTTCGCCACGATATTAGGCATACTGGGCACTCAACAGAACCTGCACCAACTAGAAGGGATACTGCACCTGCGTGGGTTCTTCTCACTGGCGACGCTGTTTATTCATCTCCCACAGTTGCAAACGATAGAGTTTTCGTAGGTTCAAGTGATGGAAGACTTTATGCTTTTGATTTGGAAGGTGGCCTCAAATGGAAAACTGTGTTTTTGGGCGGTCCTTTGTATTCATCTCCGGCGTTTGATGGCGATATCGTTTTTATTGGTTCTTTAAATGGAAGCATTTACGCTATTGATGCGAAAAGTGGAAGTATTAAATGGAATCGTCCAACCCAAGACGCTGTTTATTCTTCCCCAACTGTTGTTGATGGAGTGGTTTTCATCGGGTCCGATGACGGCAATCTTTACGCTATAAACGCAAGTAATGGGGCTATAATTCGGACGTATCCTGCGGGGTTCCTATTCGCTCTTCTCCAGCTATTGCTAATGGCAGAATCTTTTTTGGTGCTGATGATGGTCGAATTTATGCCTTGAATGCAAGTACATTCAGATACTTATGGCATTTTGAGGCTGATGGTCCTGTTAGATCGTCTCCTGCCGTAGCAGATGGTTTAGTTTTTGTTGGCTCATTAAATGGAACAGTTTATGCATTGGATGAAACTGATAAAAGTCAAGTATGGAGATTTAATACCAGTGGTCCAGTTCATTCATCCCTGGCTGTTGCTTATGGAAAAGTTTTCGTAGGCTCAAACGACACAAACATATATGCTTTAGATGAATTTAGCGGCGGATTAATTTGGAGTTTCTCAACGGGAGATGAAGTTTGCTCTTCGCCAGCAGTAGCGAATTCCACAATTTTTATTGGTTCCATGGATTCTCGAGTTTATGCTTTAAACGAAGCTGATGGAAGCACAAGATGGAATTACACAACTGGTGGTGCTGTGTGGTCTTCTCCAGCTATAGTTGGTAAGAAAGTTTTTGTTGGTTCTACCGACAAAAAGGTTTACGCCTTTAAAGAACCCAACCTAAAACCAGTACCGATAATGACTTACAAGCCGACTTATCCGATGGTTTGCCAAAGTGTAACATTTGATGGATCAGACAGTTACGACCCTGATGGATATATAATTAAGTGGCGTTGGCAATTAGGAGATGGAACAATCAAGGAAGGAAAAGTCGTTACTCACAATTATAACAGGGCTGGAAATTATATAGTAAATCTAACGGTGACCGATAATTTAGGCGAATCTAACTTTACATTTCAACTAATATCTGTTTTAGAAGCATGGCCAATGTTCCGTCATGACCCAACACATGCAGCGTATTCAACCTCTCTAGCACCGGTCACGAGCACTGTTAGTTGGTTTTATCAAATTGGACAACCTAGCCTTGATGATGGACTTTGGTCTTCTCCTATAGTTGTTAATGAGTACATTTATTGTGCTTCGAAGGAAGGTTATGTGTACAAGTTTAATGCATCTAGTGGGGCGCTAATACCGCCTTGGCCTGTTAAACCTGGTGGTGAAATTCGCTCCTCTCCAGCTTATTATAACGATATGATCTTTGTAAGCTCACTGGATGGCTACGTCTACGCTTTGAATGCTACTTCGGGAGAGATCATGTCAAAGAGTGCTAAATTTGGAGGAATTGAGTCGTCTCCTGTCGTTTCAGATGGATTGGTTTTTGTTGGAAGTCAAGACAACTATGTTCACGCTTTATACATTAACTTAACACAAAAATGGGTTTCCGCGGACACTGGAGGGGATGTTGCTTCATCTCCAGCTGTTTTGGGAGGCATCATTTTTGTTGGCTCTGATGGTAAAAAGATTGTGGCCTTGAATAAGACTACCGGAGAAACTATTTGGAGTAAAACATTAACCGATTGGGTTCGTTCTTCTCCAGCGGTTGCATATGGAAGAATTTTCGTAGGAGGTGACGACGGTTATATCTACGCTTTCAACATAGCGAATGGCAACTTTGAATGGAAATGTAGAATTGGTAGTAGTATAAGATCCTCGCCTGCCGTTGCTGGGGGCAAGATCTATATAGGTTCTGATGACGGCAATTTGTACGTTTTAAATGCAACAACAACCAACCCAAATGGAGAAAAATTATGGAACGTGACGTTAGGCTCGATAAGATGGGCATCTCCGGCTGTTGCCGAAGGAAAAGTCTTCATAGGCACCACGGAAGGAAAAGTTTTCGCCTTACGAGAAAAAGATGGCAAAATACTATGGAGCTACACAACAAGCGGGGCAATTGATTCATCTCCTGCAATTCTTGACGACACGCTCTACATAAACTCAAAGGATGGAAAACTTTATGCTTTCCGTGAGCAGGTTCACGACATAGCAGTTACAAGCGTTACCTCGCCAACAAAAGTTGCACAGAATGAAACCATAATTATTACTGCCATTATAGAAAACCAAGGATCATTCAACGAAACCAACGTAAGTATCACCGCTCAGTACCATGACGTCGTTTTTAACCATACTTACATCAATCTCAACCGAGGCAAAGAATTAACTCTGCAAATTCCATGGAACACAATAGGACTTAGCCTCGGAGACTATACAATATATGTAAACGCAACACTACCCACGCCACTCATCGACAATGAACCAATAGACAACACCATGCATATCAACATTACAATTGAAAGCGGGGTACATAACATAAAAATAGTCGAAGTAACACCATTTAAGACAATAGTCGGACAAGGCTATAGGATGAATATAAACGTAACAGCTGCTAACCAAGGCAACTACACAGACACTTTTAACGTCACAATTTATGCAAATATAACCGAAATAGAAACAAAAGAAATAACCCTCCAAAGCGGAAATTCAGTAAATATAACTTTCACGTGGAACACTACAGGTTTTGCTAAGGGCAATTATACGATTTGGGCTTATGCTTGGCCAGTACCCGGCGAAATAGACATGACAGACAACGAATTCACCGATGGTGTGGTAACTGTTGCTATGCAAGGGGACATCAACGCAGACGGCATAGTTGACATATACGACTGCGTGAAAATTGCCGTAGCCTATAGCTCAGCACCAAACGATCCGAACTGGGATCCCAACGCAGACATAAACAACGACAAACTCATAGACATATACGACCTAGTCATAATAGCCATACACTATGCAGAAACAGACCCATAACTCCCCTTTCTTTAGAACCTACAACCTCTTCAAGAAACATTAACCAAAACACTCTGAAAGGTCTGTTTATTCTATCTAATTAGAAAGTGGAGAAGTTGGATGGTGTTGTTTTATTATTTGACGATTCATCTGCTCGTAGGGGCTGTGTGGGTTGCAAGAGTATTTTGCAGGAGAGAAAAAGATAAGACTTTAATCAAAGCCCATGGAAAAACTTCTTTTGCGTTTTAACAATGGGCTTTTCAATTTCTAGAAGAAGTTATGCCAAATCGAAACAATATTTTTTAAGCTTAAGATGAGCTTGAGAAAAAGTTGATTGAAAGTCTTTGAAATCTAATCGCTCTTTATTCTTGGATTAAGGATTCCATACAACAAATCAGCAATAACATTGGCCACTATAACACATAGCGCGGTCACATAAAATACAGTCATCATAACAACACAACGTATGAAGAATTCAACTTTAAGTGAAGCGTCCGAGCATGAGTAAGGCGGCTATGTTTAGGTATATGGCTGTTAGGCTTACGATTATGCCCTTGTCAAGTCTTAAGCCCTTTCCGTGGCAGACCGCTGCAGAAACAAGTAATAGACTCCAAATCTGCAGAATTATCAATATAGCTTGCCTTATCATTTCAATTTCCGTATAGTATAGGTTGAATCCGCTTAGGATTTCTGGAACAGCCATGTATATGTATGGGAAAACTGCCAGGGGGAGAGCTGCCAGCCCAATACATGTGAAGAGTTGTAATTCGTTTCCCGCGCGTTTGAAGAGTGCGAGGGCTAAAGCTTCTGTGAATAGGAATAGCCCTATCCAGTTGAATATGAATAGCGTAGTGGTGCTTGTTGAACTGCGGGTGGAGTAT
>JAWCEH010000143.1:0-7255 GCA_038859955.1 Bathyarchaeia archaeon
CTAAATCTGGAGCATCCTTATTAAAGCCTGAGGCTGAGGCTGCTTTAAGAAAGTATCTTTTACCATTAGCAACCGTTGTAACGCCGAATAGGTTTGAGGCTGAAAGGCTCGCTGGTATGGAGATTAGGAGCGTAGATGACGCTAAGAAAGCGGCTGAAGAAATATGCTCCATGGGACCTAGGGCTGTCGTAATTAAGGGTGGTCATCTGGATATGCTAAAAGAAGCAATCGACATACTCTACTATATGGGTGAATACAGGATTTTTAGCATATCAAGGTTAGATTCGAAGACGACTCATGGAACAGGCTGTAGTTTCTCAGCTGCTATAGCCGCATTTCTCGCGAAGGGGAAGGATGTACCATCTGCGGTTAAGCTGGCAAAAGAGTTTACTACAAATGCAATAAAATTTGGTTTGAGGATTGGTAAGGGTGTTGGACCAGTTAACCCATTAGCGACACTCTATCGCGAGACTGCCAAATACAACGTTCTGAAGAGTGTTAGTGAGGCTAAAAAAATCCTAGAATCCTCAACACACATCGCCAATCTAGCGCCTGAGGTTGGAATAAATATTGCGATGGCATTACCATATGCTAACGGTATTAATGATGTGGCAGCTATTCCCGGAAGATTAATGAAGGTCTTTAATGGTGTTAAAGCCTCGTCATGCCCGGAATTTGGGGCCTCAAGTCATCTTGCTAGATATCTGCTTGAGATGGCAAAGTATGATCCGAGTAAGAGGGCTGCGATAAACCTCCGTTTTTCAGAGGATTTTCTCAATTTACTTAGAGAGGAGGGTCTTCGAATATCTTATTATGATAGGATGGAGGAACCAGAAGAGATTAAAAAGGTTGAAGGGATGACAATACCTTGGGGTGTTAGGCAGTCGATCACTAGAATAGGTGGAATTCCGGATGTAATATATCATAGAGGAGATTTTGGTAAAGAGCCAATGATAATTGTTTTTGGAGAGGACGCAGCAACCTTATCTAAGAGAATTGTTGAACTCTCACTGAAGATTGTAAAAACTTAATGGTTTAGCAAGACTTTAATATTTTTAATTTAATTAAAAATATTGTGATTCGGAGCGCTAACTGAATGATAAGTAGACTGTTTGGTATGCGGCTTCCTTTGGCAATATTCATTCTAACAATATTATCTTTCACCATAACTGGCACTACAATAATACATTTAACTCTAATAAACAATATGACAGATGAAAACTGGCTATGCCTAAAAACGGAATTTATCAAAATAAACTTTCCAAAAACATGGTACGTTGAAAAAGGCAGCATAGATAGAAACGGAAAAATTTTCATGATAAGCCTTTTTAGTGAGGATTTTAAAGCGATAGTACACTTCGCATTCTACAGTGAGATGGCTACTCAAAATTTCATTAAAAGCAATAATATTACACATATATCTCTGATACCTAACCTTGACGTTCAAGAAATATATAATTGGACGCGCTCACAGAGAAATGCTAATGCAACATTACATATAGTTGAGATAAGATTCGACCTCCTTGAATTTATTGAGAATTGGGCGAAATATCATGGATATGAAATACATTGCCTGGTGATAAATATAGAAAACGCTTTCGTCATGGATAATATTTTATACAATACAAAAGGGTTATTTATTTCGTCGATTGTTAATCAGAGGCTAATTAAGATCATTTTTTATGGTGAAGAGAATTCGTGGAATAAGAACCAGGAAAACTTTAAGAAAATATTAAATTCGCTTGAGATTTCAATGAGTGTGTGGCCCGTATGAAGAGTGAGACAGATTACCGAAAATTAGCGCTTAACTCATTAATAGGCGGCACGATTCTCTTCGGCGCAGTTATCTTTTTTGACATGATATTATTCTCAGTAACGAACTGGATATATATGTCCATGGGCATTATGGGGCTATCCGCATATGATGAGACGGCAATAGCGTATTATATAATTAAACTGGGGACAGTTTATTTGACTAGCGGGTTTTTAGGGGGACTTTATGCCGGATATAAAATAAGGGAGAGATTGAAGATGACTATGGCCTTTCCAGCTATAGTTGGCTCGCTTTTATTGTTGTTAGTCGTTGTAGTACAATTCTCTTTAGGATATAGACCCTTATCAGAACTAGACTTCCTCTGGTTAATAAGAAACATTATTGTTCCATTTTTAATGTCGCTTTTTGGTTCATATTTAGGGGGATATACTGTGAATTGGGAGGTTGAAGAGAAACCGAAAGAAGAAAGAATAACTCTTATATTTAAGTAGCAGGAGCGTTTATAATGCAACTAATATTGTTAAGTCGTTAACATTTGTTCCTGTCGGTCCAGTATAGATTAGATCTCCTAAAATCTTAAAGAATGAATAAGAATCATTGTTACGTAGATATTCTTCAGCATTAAGCCCTAACCTTCTTGAGCGAGGGATCGTTAATCCGTCTACGATGGCTCCAGCAGCATCTGTCGGTCCATCAATGCCATCAGTGCTCGCTGAAGCAATTACAATACCTCTCAAGCCGGATATGCTCAGCGCTGAAGATAATGATATTTCTTGGTTTCTACCTCCAATTCCCTTTCCAGTAACCGTGACTGTGCTCTCACCTCCAATAACTATGCCGGCTGGGCGCCTTACTGGGTTCCCTGAGTAGAGTATTTCTTTCGCTATAGCGCCAGCCAATAAGCCTAGGTCTCTGGCCTCTCCCTCAGCGTAAGAAGTCAGAAAGAGAGTGTTTAGTCCAGCTTTTTTAAGCTCATTTATTGCGGAGATGCACGCATCCCTATTATTTCCTATAACGAAGTTATGAACCTTTTTAAAGCATGGATCATCGCTCTTAGGAGTTTCTTTAATTAGCCCTTTTTCTCCATTTAATAGCAGCTCTCTGACCGTGTAGGGGACAGCATCCCAAACATTATACTTTTTAAGAACATTAATTGCATCTGTGAATGTTGTAGTATCAGGAACCGTGGGGCCGGAGGCTATGACATCCAATGGATCCCCTATGACATCGGAGAGAAGGAGACTTATTAGCGTTGCAGGGTAAGCGCTCTTCGCCAAATGTCCACCCTTAAACTTCGACAGATGTTTTCTGACGGCGTTTATCTCTCTGATAGTGGCCCCGCACTTCAGGAGTATTTCTGTAACTTTCCTCTTATCTTCGAGTGATATCTCATCACGTGGATAAGCCATGAGGCTTGATCCGCCGCCGGATATTAGACAGATTATGAGGTCGTCCTCTCTAGCCTTCTCAGCCATCTCTATTACTTTTTTCGCACCCTCCACGCTACTCTCGTCTGGAATTGGATGACTTGCCTCATGAACCTTTATTACTTTTGTTTTGAATTTCTCAGAGGTCCCCTTCGGAACGACAACTATTCCATCTTCTACCTTATCCTCGAGAATAGTTTCCATTGCCTCAGCCATATACCCGCTCGCCTTACCCCCACCTATAACAAAAATCCTTCTAAACGATCTAAGATCAAATGCTCTTCCATTTATCATGATCTTTTCGTCATTAACCTTCACTTTCAAATAAATTAGGTTTTTCGGGTCAACAGATTCTATTGCCCTCTCAATAGCGTCCAAGGCAATCTCCCTAGCTCTCTGATCCAGGGGGGATTCGGCGTTGGCGAGAATCTCCTCCCTATTCTTGACTCTAATAATCATGTAAATCACCAGTTAACCCATTAATGCTTCTCTCAATCATTAATAGCAAAAGTATTTTTTATTATTTTAGTATGCAAGTGCTCTTCAAAATGAAAAAGAAAATCCTTTTAGATTTTCAATGGATATCTGCCATATTTTCTGGCAGCTTCATAAATGGCGAAGAAGTTTTCTATGAGCGTATCCTGCGTGATGTTATTAGATGTGCCAAGCACAAATCCGCCTCCTGGAGCACATATATCTATTGTCCTTTTAACTTTCTCTTTAACCTTCTCAGGGGTCCCATAAGGTAACGTTTCTTGGACAGATAGGCCTCCCCAGAGTGTTATTTTATCACCATACTCCATTTTCATCTCTGCCAAGTTCATGCAGTCCGGTTGAATTGGATTTAATATGTTTACTCCGATCTCTATTAGATCCGGTATTATTGGCTTGATGTTGCCGTCACTATGATACCATATATAGATGTCACCATGCTTCTTTAACTCATTTATTAAAGCCTTCATCCTAGGCTTAAAGTATTTTCTCCAAAGATTCGGGTGAATTAACATCCCTTTGTGCGCCAACATCATCCCCCAACTGTACGCAGTCAACTCCAAGCTCAATGAAGCGTTTACCCATCTCCAACCGGTATTTAAGGAGGCGATCAAGCAACTCATTAACAAAACTCGGGTTTTCGTAAAGGTCTATGAAGAATCTGTTAAAACCCCTTAATAGGCGAGCTATCTCAAAGAAAGTACAGTACATAACGCCCTGAATAAAATACTCTTCACGCCACATCTTAATGAACTCAGCAGCTCTATTAAAGACCCTATCAAAACTTGGGAACTCGAAATCACTTAGAGGGATATGCTGGAGGGGTGGTAGACTACCCGCGTATGCACGCCATCAGCGGTAACTTCATACCTGACTCCCCAATTATCTTCGAAGATTGAAGCCGGTTTCCTATCTGGAGGTAACTTTAATTCCTCCTGAATCGACCAACCAATTCTCCTCAGATCAATGCCAAGTTTCCTCCTCAGATCCTCATAGGTTTTAGCTCTAAGATAATTTGCCGTATGTATCCATGGATGGGGATGGGCCCAATCAATAGTTTCATCGAGGGGGATCCTATCGGGTTCCTCATGCTCTAGCGCTCTAAGAACTCTTTCACGCGAGTTCAACCTTCCTCCGCCCACCTCTTTATTATCTCTAGCCCCTTGATGGCGTCGTTTACAGCAGCCTCTAAACCATGTTTTTCAATCATCCACTCTCTAGCCGCTGCCCCTCCAATTATCACCTTAACTTTATCACGCAACCCCTCTTCATTTAATTTCTCAACAACCTTAGCTGTGTTGATTATTGAGGTTGAGAGTAAAGGGAGATTCCGATAATTTTCGCACCTGTCTCTTTTGCTGCTTCAACGAATTTCTCTGGAGAAACGTCTACGCCCAGATCGTAGACTTCAAAGCCAGATGAAATAAGCAAAGTCTTAATAATCTCTTTACCGATGTCATGTAAGTCGCCAATTATAGTTCCTAAAACAATTTTACTCCTATATCCGCCTTCACTTTTCAGGTGTGGCTTTAAAATCTCCAATGCCCTTTTCATTATCTCACCGGACATAACCAGCTCAGAAATGAAGTACTCGCCGCTCTCAAACCTCCGCCCAACTTCGTCCATACCTGAACGCAGCGCCTTAATAACTTCCATTGGGCTAAGCTTTAGGGTGAGAGCCTCATTAACTAAATCAATTGCTTTAGCGGCATCCATATTAATTAGGGCATCTTTTAAGGCATCTAAAATATTAGAGGTCATTCTAGAGTAGTCTCCCTCAACAATCCATTAACATTTTTGATTTTAATGGATTTCGATGTTTATTTAAACGGCTATTTTATCTTAGTGTATTGCCCATACTTAGCTGCGGTTTTGAACATCGTTATCACATTAATTAGGGGCGTGCCTGGGCGTATCTCGCTGCTGGATCCAAGACAGTAGCCTGAAGCTGGAGCCCCTTCCCTAATCGCGTTAATCACCTCTCTTTTAACGTCTTGTGGGGACTAGCCTATCTCCATATTTGGCTTTAACCTTTCCAATACTCATTCCGGCTATTGGCTCTAGGGGATTTATGCCATCAAAACCCGCATCAATGAGGTTGTCGATAAAGCTCCAAATGTTTCCATCGCTGTGGAAGAGGGCTTTCATCCCTCTCCTCTTTATGGGAGCAATAACCTTCTTAACTCTAGGCAACCACTCTTCGAATAGAAACTTTGGGCTTACCATTAACCCATGCTTATAGGTATGTCGTCACCATACATGTATGCCGGAGCGTCAAACTCTGACCAGGCTTTAGCTAAAACCTCCTGCACAAAAGTAAATTTATCTAATAATTTCCTGATCTGCTCAGGCGCGTAATAAAGAGCCCTAATAAAGAGCTCCCAGCCTAGGATCCAGAAGGCCTGGTCAAAAATCACAGCTCCACAGAAAATATACACGACGTCATACTTCTTATAGGCTTTCACAGCCTTCTCCATTTGCGGTACGGCTTCTTCAAGGATTTCACTCTTGGAGAGAGGCTCTATGCCGATTTCGTACAGATCATCTAAAGTTTTAAATGGCCGCTCAACAATCCATGTTGTCCCTTCTTCAGGAATAGTTCTAAAAGTAAACTCTCTATCGCAAATAAAGAAATTCAACCTATTACTGCGCCACACTCTAGACTCTGTGGGTGGCAAACTTAACCCGTTTCTAGTGGCATCTATGCCAAGCTTTGAGAAGGTTTTCGGGATAACTTCCTCATTAGGTCCTACTCCACCTATAGCTCTGTATATGTTTATGTCGTTTATGAGATCCCATGTAGCAACTCTATCAGGTTCCTCGAAGTTTAAGCATCTAATAAACCTTTCATATGAATCCAACCATACGCACGCCTCTATCAACCCTATATTTCAAAAGAAACTTATTTCTTTTCCTTGTGAACTATTTTCTCTTTGGAGGAGGGTTTTGAAGAATCTGCTTAGCTTACCTAATGTCAAGGAATCCCTATTTTATAGTAAGGTTTCTAACGATAAAGTTGAATGTATCTTATGTGAGCGAAAGTGCATCATTCCTCCTGGGGAGAGCGGATTCTGTAAGACTCGACTAAACATCGAAGGAAAACTTTATACGGTAATGTATGGCGCATTGAGCGCTATAGAGAGTAGGCCGATAGAGATTAAACCCTTCTTCCACTATTGGCCTGGCTCAACAGCCCTCACATTCTCAACTTGGTCATGTAACTTCAGCTGCCCTTGGTGTCAGAACTGGACTCTATCTAAGGTCTCGCCCAATCCAAGCAGTGTCAGCTATTATTCGCCCGAAGATATTGTTAATCTAGCTATTCAGAGCGGCGATGATGGACTCTGCGCCAGCTTCCAAGAGCCCACTCTATTAACTGATTGGAACATTGAGACATTCAGGATTGGATGCGGAATTGGCTTATATGCATGCTATGTCTCGAATGGCTACATGACGCTTGAAGTTCTAAAGGCTATCCGAGAGTCTGGCATGGATGGGCTGAAGATCGATATTAAGGGAGATTCTGAGGTCTATGAGAAGCTTTGCGGTGGCATAGACGTAG
>JAWCEH010000144.1:0-7254 GCA_038859955.1 Bathyarchaeia archaeon
CTTCCTTAGCGCCTCGTAGACACTATCTTCTAAATTCCGCCGATCCACAATGATTCCTCTGTTCCTCCCTAATAGATGTGGGATACTTTGGATAGGGGTTGCTATAACGCATTTACCCATAAACATGGCTTCCAAGACAACAAGGGGCGGGTCTATAGCCGCGTTTACTAGGGAGGGAAAAAGCACCACATCATTTTCGCGGATAACCATCCACTTTTCAGCTTCAGAAAGATTCCTAAGATAGAGTTTAACGAGATTTTTCAAGCCAAGTTTTTCGATTGCTCTTTTAAAGCCCTTCACGAACTCCACATAACTAGCATAGCCGAGTTCGGACACATAGACATTAAGCTTGGCCTCGTAACCTTCTTTTTCGAGCTTTGAAAGAGCTTTAAGTATTTTGTCGTAAGGGAACCTTAGATAAGAGCCATGACCTAAATAAAGAATCCTTAGCCCACTATTAGTCCTGTTGGTTATTGACCCCTCACCATGGCATGGCGGATTTATCGCGGCAGGGAGATAATAGTAATGTCGTACAAAGAACCTATTGAGGCGACCATACGAATGAAGGGCTGTCGTTAAGATCCTCACATTGCTCAAGTAGGTTAGCGGCAATGCTCCTACGGTATGAATTCAGGGAAACTTCCAAGGGGAACTACTAAGGTCCTTTCGCCTTTCAACCTATACCGTAATACGTGGTAGGTTTGGTAAGCACGAGTAAGGAATAATATCAAGTCGAAGGAATAGACCAGTTTATTTAGTAGGTTCCATAACACCAGTTGAACTATTCCAACACTGCCCCGTAACTCCTCTGCATGTTCAGTAGGAGGATCCATATTGTCCACAACGACGAATACCTTTCTTTCCAGACGAAGAATGTGAAGTAGCAACATTGATGCCAAATAATCTAGTAAATGTTTGACCCCAATGAAACTATGAGGATAGTCCAACAGAACCGTGGGATAACAATCATGCGCAAGGCTCTGCTTTATTGCCATAAGTAAACCACGAAACATACTGCTTTTTTGTACGGAACGTCGCTCCTAAACGTCTGATAAGCACACCCTTTGACGCATTATACCAGAAGACAAGCCCTCCACGGTCTAACACCAACCTACACATATTTGGTATAAAGACCGAAGTACCTATGAGTTAAGCCATCTACAACATCGTTTATACTCCATGTTGACTGATATGCAACTATGATGAGTGAAATCTTCATTTCGACGTACTCTCAGCGCGCGATTTCATCGTGACTCTTCAACTAGGGCTTCATAGACTCGTATAAGTTCTGTTGTTATCTTTAAATTATCGAATTTCGTCAAAATTCCCTCTCTGTTTTTCAATCCAAGCTCCTCAGCTTCCTTCCTGCTCATAGATAATGCCCACTCAATGGCGTCGCTTAGTTTGTCAATATTGCCTGGTTCCACTAGACGAATACCCTTCAGACCTTCGACATACTCGGGAATGCCGCCTATATTAGAAGCAATTAACAGTTTTCCACGGAGGCACGACTCTATTACAATGTAAGGCGCAGGCTCAGGGCATATTGACGGAACTACGACTGCTCTAATTCGGTTATACACGTTTTCATATGCACAGCCGGTCAAAAAGCCATAACTGACTATGTTAAGTTGTTTGGTTGGAATGCTTAGACGAGCAGTCATCGCTGTATGCAATTTACTGGAAGGGTACTTTTTGAAGACACACGACCACGCTCTGCATAATACACTAAATCCCTTAATAGGATCAAGTCCTCCGAAAAAGCCCAGATCTTCGCCACCCATGGGAACGACGTCTACATCTGGTAAAGGATTACGGATAACTTTGTCATTTGAGTTCAAACGTTTGTCCAAGTTCTCTATGAAAAGAAGACGCTGTCTGTGTGAAACGAAGACTAGAGCGTCAGCATAGCCTAAATTCTTAAGAAAGTACTGTCCACACAAGGTGTTCAGCACAGTTGAACTCAATGCTTTTGCGTAACCTCCACGCATTCTTTCGTAATCCCATATACATCTACCACATGATTTAATCGTTGGATTGCACACTTTGTTCCTGGCAAAGTTATAAAGAGGGCCTATAGGACAGGCAGGATAATACGAATGTATGTGCGCTACAACTGGTTTACCCATTTTTTTTGTGAATGGTATGAGGTTCAATGAAGCTGCTGCAAAATGTACCACATCGGAATCTTTGACGAGTCTCTTAATTAATGTTATATTGAGGGGCATCAAATATTTACCGTAACCTTTGTAGTTGACCTTAAAAACTTTGAAATCGTAATTGCTATAGATAAGCTCGTTTGACTCCCTCACTATGACTGTGATGTCTAATCCTGCCTTTCTGAGCAGTCTTGCATAGAGGTATGTGGCCAAGGCTCCTCCACCTCCATAAGGCGGCAATGTTTCAGTTAATATGAGCACCCTCAAGTGTATTCGCACTTTCCAATAAGCTTAGTGGTTGCTCAGTATCGTGACCTTAACATGTGTTCAGACATTTCATCAATTTCCTCGTTATAGGTTGCTGTCAGAATCCAGCTCTCCAAATTATTGAATAAACTGGACTTAGTTCTATTTTTTGCATGGCGAGAGAACACATAGGAATGCTTTGTGGCTTAATTCCTAACCTTACATCAACTCCACACGAGTTAACGTGAGGTGTTTAATGTAGGATTGATGAGGGGTACATAATTAAGCCACAAAGCTATAGGAACACGACTTTAAGCATGCTTTGCCACTTTACCGGTTTAAGCCGCGCAAATACGTTTCACGCTTGGAATGCTCAGGGACGTGAAGCACTTTGCTGGGTAACACGCAGAGGAATGCTGGCAGGGATTCAATAGTTTCGGCGTCGTAAACTCTACTCAGCATTGCTTTGAATAAAGACTTGTAGCTAATTCTATGGGGGAAGCCGGGGCTCGTTAGACTTTCAAAGAATACCTTAACTGCTGGCAGCAAATGTGAGCTACGAGCTAATTTGATGAATATAGCGAAGTCTCCCTGTTCTAACAACACGGCTACAGAAATAATGTCGTTCAAGGTTACGAGCTGTTCCTTTATTATAGAGTGCGCTACTATAGATAAAGCCTCAGCCTCAAAGCTCGGTAGTGGTATTCTCACCTCATCTAATTCAAAATACCTTGGATTTTTTAATATCATATTGTTATTAAGATAAACGAAGTTTGCTACATGAGGCTTAAAATATATATCGATATACTCACCTATGTCAGGGAGTCTCAAACCTGCTGAGTAAACATCAGTACTCCAAATTTCCACCTTAAAATGCTTTCGCAGGATGGCGATCGCCTCTAATAAGCATTTCCGGTTAGGAACCAATAAGTCGATATCGACTGGGGCGTCTGGTACAGGTCTAAGCGTTTTAAATACCACAAACTTAACGCGCTCCTTAACAAACACTGAAGCGGCAATTTTTAGTGCGCAAAGGAATCTTTCGCGTTGATTACTTAACTTCATATAGAGACGCGGTTCAAGCTTAGGGAACCCATTAAGTAACAGAAGCAGCACCTTGTTTTTGAATGCATAGTTTAGAATGCTCCTTAACTCATGCGGCTCCAGAGGTTGCTCTTGCTTGATTATTAGCTTGAGTAAAGTTTTAGCTAACGGGTCTCTGAAGATGGTGTAGAGTTGTTCAGCTAGACTAAGCTGGAGCATCTTAGCTCATCCAAAAATCTTTTTCTGTCAAAGAACCTTTTTAGCGATTCGAAGAGCTTCGTATATAATGATGGAACCTCGTCAGGATCTGCCAGCAGTTTCTCGATTTTAAGAGACAGTTCTGAAATATTATTTATCGCAAGTTCGGATGGTATGTCGAGGTCATTAAGAACGTGCGATGTTACTATAGGTAGCGCTCCATGGTAACTGGCTTCCAGTAGCGTTATTGGAGGATTCATAGCTACATTGCCTCTTGCAGGGTAGAGGAAGAATTGTGCCCATCTATACAGTGTACATTTCTCTTTTTCGCTGAGTCGTCTGTTGATTATCTCCAGCTCTATGTCATTCATCTTTAGCCTCTTTTCGCTAAAATCTATGTTTCTGCTTAAGGTCGCAATGATAAGCTTAATCTTTCTTTTCGAGGATACCCTTCTAAGCGATTCTATTGTTTTATTTAAGGAAAAGCGTAGCGTATGTAATCTGCCTAGATAGAGCAACCTTACCTCGTCGGGGTCTCCGAATTTCTCGAAAAATACTTCATGGCTTCTTGGGGCATTACAGGTGCACTCGTAAAGGGGTTCGACCAATGCCACATTGCTGGCGAAAATTCTTTGTCTTAACCATCGATTCACCGATAAAGATGTGGCAAGATAACAATTTACAAACAGCTGGGCAGAGATCAAGAACATCTTCCATGATAATGTATGTAATGGGTTCCACGTATCGTCTTTGACATGGTAAACGTGGTAGACAAAAAATGTCTCAGGAAGTAGAGTCTTGAGTGTAGCAAGCTGTGTGCTGTTAAGATAATAGAGGTGGGCGACATCAGGCTTTAATTTCGTAGCGACTGTCGATTTTAGGAAATTTTTATACTCCATGAGTTCGACTCTATAACCTTCTTCTTCCAGCACTTCTCTGAGTTTGTGGAGGTAGTATTCTTGTCCAAAAACGTAGTTCTCGATGTTAGCTTTGCTACCAGTTACTAAAGCAATGTTCTTCATTGGAGACCCGCCGTATTGAAATGCTCCAAAATGAACTTAAAATTCTCCTAGGCATCCCTCGCACCGTTAACGATTGTAAGATTTAGATATCTGGCTAACTTCAGGTATATAGGAATCCTAAGCCTCAGGTAATCTTTAGAGGGCAAGTCGTTTCTACGCTCAAGCGCGGTCTTCTCGTCTACAAGCATCAAAAATCCTTGGGCTCCATTCCTTAGAGATCTGCACAAGTACAAGAGAAGAAATCGACCTGGAATACTGTTAAAAGGGTTAAGGTGTGTGTCGTACATCACATCAATAAGAATATCTATGATAAATCTATCGACAACCAGAATGGCATCTCGCTCTGAGAACCGCTTGCATACAACGTATAACGCATAATCCAAAAGGAAAAGATTGAGCCATAAATGTGCAACGGCCCTGTTTCTATAATACTCACGTTGTATCAATGTTCCTTTAAAGCGTTTGGTATAACCTAGAACCCTACACACTAAGAGCAGAGGTAGGAGAAGAAAGCGAACCAGCGCATCCAAACATATCTAACACGAAGACCGCTTTCTAAGAGACTTGCTGTAATCATTTTTGCTTGAGTAGTTTTGCCTGAACCATCAGGTCCTGAGAAGAAAATTATTTCTGGCTTCAAGACTATTACCAAATTTTTATCGTTTATACCGTTTCCATTTTATAATTAATGCCAGGACGATTATCGTTGTTGCGACTATAATCGAAATTGCGATTAGAACGTTATCACTAACCTCCGTAATCATGCTTGACTCGGAGAATTGAAGCGTAATGGTATTATTTCCAGGTAAGATTAAGTTTTTAATAATAATTTTATTTCCATCGACTGTCACGTCATTCTGAGATATAACTACAGGGATAGCTTCCTGCGGCCACTCAAGGAATATAGTAAGTCCTTTAATTGGGTTTGCATTGCTAAATTGTATGATCAATTGCCCTTTCTCAGAAACTATTTTGGTAATATTAATGTTATATCTGCTTTTCCACCAATCATGAAAATCCGGACTAATAACCACCCATATGGTATTGTTCTTGTAGAATGGATGAATGAAGGAAACATATTTACTTAATTCATCAATGTGAGAATTCCGATACCTTGTAGTATTAAACTCGTAATCATGCTTAATGAAACCCGCATATTGACCGAAACCCAGCTTTCCAAGATTTAAAAGGTTTTGGAACGTGTCCCGAGCTTTAGGAAAGTAACTGTACGGCCCGTTTATCCCCCATACTAAAGGCTTAGACCAAATATTGTCTGGTAGATGGGGGTAAGGTAGATAGTCCATGAAAAACCCTGTTGCGTCGTGGGAGCCACCGATAGCTAATCCGCCGAAAACTCCAGCACGCGCATAAAGCATGTACTGATCTTTCCAAGTCCATACTGGACCGCAACCGTAAGACGGCAGATCTATAAGCCCTTTGTCTGCGAGGATGAACAAAGTCCTATTTATATTTGCTAAATCTTCAGATGACCAATCATGTGATTTATAAGTGTGAAAGCCTACATAGCCATATTGCTTAAGGAGGTCAAGCAATTCTAGAGCATTTTTAGTTAACTGACCTGTTGTAAGATCAACTAATAGACTTGTGAATATGAAGGATTCTGTTCGATTATACAGCCATGGATGACTATCGTATATATGCTTAATATTTAACATAAACTCATATGCTGCTTCAGTCTCGACATGATATTGTATGTTTACAGCCATCTCATATCCATAAGGTAATGTTCCTATGACAGGAAAAACAAAGTCTTTATATAACATCCTTATCAGGGATAGCCAAATAGTGAAGGCCCAATTAAACCTATTACTATTGGCAAATATGTAGCCAGCGCGCCAATAATGGCTTACCCAAATGCCGTCAAATATGTTGTTCACATAGAATACTTGCCCACTACCATATCTGTTATATGATATCCCAACTGTAATATTTCCACCTGCGAATCCTTTATAACCACCAACACGATCCACAAGAAGTGCGTAGGACATGGCCGTAGAAGTAGTGGCATTCAATACGTGCTGCCCGCCTGGAAGATCTTCATCTAGCAGTCCTTCGCCAAAATTTAAGGTATATGGAGATAGAGCCCCTATCATATAGTATAAAGGCTTAGAAAAGTTTAGAAAAGCATACGTGCATCCTTCACATTCCCAAGATTTAAATTTCAACCCCAAAACATCTGCTAGTGGAAAATAACTTCTTTTATTGTTGGCGGCATCTCTCATTCCTGTCTGTCCCAAAACTATTAGTCTTCCACCGTTCCCCACCCATCTAGTTATTATATCGATTGAGACATCACTAAGTTGAATTACATTCGGAAGAATCATGATATCAACACGATTAAGTGGTATTGAAGCAATATCAGATTCAAGCACATAGTGATCCTGTATCGGAATGAAATGTTTAACGTAAGAGAGAAACCACTTAGTGCTATTACCCCCACTACTACTCTTTCCCTCAGAAGGACCTATAACAACATAAACATTTATAACATGGTCAAGAACTTTCCCAGAATCACCAGCTACCTTTACACCGATAGGCATAGACGTAACTAATGTTGATAAAAC
>JAWCEH010000145.1:0-7202 GCA_038859955.1 Bathyarchaeia archaeon
CTTTCGCTGGTCCTGACTCAACGAATCCTTTTGGCGTCTCAGCTTTGTTGACGACGCATGTCTTTACAGGAACTTTTTCTTGCATTATGACACGGGTTACGCCCCAGAGAAGTGGGTGGCTCCATCCGGATATATCATACATTCTTAAGCCTGGAACATAGGATATGTCCCAACCGTCCCATAATATTGTGTTGGCTAATCCTCGTTTCGGCTGGTTCATCCAAACTATGTATGTGCCTTTAGGATATGTAACGCCATCAAAGGTGAATGGTTCAGTGGCTTGCTCGACTTGAATATCATTGAATATTAGGAAGTCAACTAGTCTTGCGGCTTGATGGGGATTTTGTTGTAGGGGTGCGTCTTTTGGTATAATGTATGCTGCTGGAAAATCGATAACCGTTAACTCGTTGTATTGATTATATGGGGTCTGTTTCAGAATTTCCTCGCTGATGGGTAACTGTGGCAAATCTAGGAAGCCTCGCTTGAAAATTTCTATTTGATCCCTGATCATTTCTTTTCTGTTCTGTGCCACAAACTTGAGGGCTCCCCATACTGCCCAATAGTGAGCCTCAACACCCCGGTAGTCACGATAAGGAGTTTCAAGAGTATGCCCGTAAGCCCCATGATACATTGCATACATCGGTGTAAAAATCGGTGGCCAATCATCCCATCCTTCTTTCCTATCCCTGAACGGAATTTGAGCACTCCAGCCGGTCCGATCTTTCAATTCTGCTTCCATAGCCATTGCTTGGGCTAAAGCCCACTTAATATATAGATCATATTCGTAGTTGGGGTTGTGTGGAGGTGTGCACGGCTCAATAAGCATTGGAGAAGCGAATCCATGCAGGTCTAAGACCACCACGGGGTTCCATTGGGTAATTATGCTAACGGCGGCGCGTGTTTCAGGTTGAGATTGCGTTACGAAATCGCGGTTTAGGTCAAACCCAAGAGCATTGCCCCTTGTGCCTAACACACGGCCGTCCGGATTTGCTACAACGTTAACCAGTAAAATAACATTATTAAGAATCATGTTAACCTCTTCGCTTTCTTCAAAAGCCAACGTTTTAATTAATGCAATGGCGGCATCAACGCCAGGATATTCCGTCCCATGAATGCTTGCATGGATGTATACTGGAACCTTGAAATCTTCAAATTGATCTATCATTCCCTGCGCCTTTTCTGGATCCTTAAGCATTAACTGACGAAGCGCTTGATAGCGGCCCAAACGCCCAAAAGCTTCAGGAGCTGAAACGGTTACTAGGAACAAATTCCGTCCACCAGCCGACTGCCCAATCACTTGAACACGAACCCTATTGCTCTTTAATTCTATCTCCCGCAAAGTCGGAGCAATCTGCCAATACGGAACAGAGTTATAATACGGTGAAGTCTTCTCCTCCTCCGGAACAGTCTCCCACCAATGGCCTTGTTTTAAACCCATAACGCTAGAAGGTGAAGCCAATAATGTGCAAACCAGCATCGCGATGAGAAGCCCTGACATGACTAAACATGATTTTTTAGCCCTCTCCATTTCTCCTACCTCAACACTTATATTATTGAAGCTTACTTGTTTTAAGAACTTTACTGTTTAATTCTGTTAGGAGACACTAACAGAACACTTGTAGGATTTACCGTGTGAACGATTTGTTAGTAATTTTCTCAAAATAAACTGAGGATTTTAATTTTTAACTTTCAATGCTCGTTTTTTCTTAAGGAGTAAAACCGTTACTGAAAGTATTACGAATAGCGGGATAATTAAGTTCGGAGAAAACTCTGGTATAACCCACGTTCCTTGTATTACTATTTCGTAGGTGCTAGTATGTGTGTATGTGATGTATAAGAAGTTGTGTGTCTCATTTTCTGTTAATATGAAATCCCAATTTGTTCCATTTAGAGTGACAGCCCATGGCTCTCCTTTTAATAGGTTTTTGGGAATAGTTACATTACAGAAACCTACGGTTTCGCTAAAGCCCTCGACATTAAACCTTATAATTTTTTGATTATGATCAAAATAAAAACCTGTAATTGTAGAGTTGCTCTCTATATGGATTGAGAATAATTGCTCGTTAACGTATATTAAATAAGTTAAAATTCCAGTTTCATTGAGAATTGCTGTTCGTATCCTATGTTGCTGTTCCATTAAACTTGCTGTAATATTTACGAATGTTGGAATTAAACAATCGAGCATTTTTAATGTATCTGTATAGTTAAGCAAAATTGCGTCTGGTGTTCCTAGAAGACCTTGATGGATTGCATTGATTTCTTCATCTGTGAAGTTGAAAGCACGTAATATCTCAACTTCTAATGGAGGCAATCCGTTTGTAAGATTACCTTTTATATTTTGAATTACTGTAGAGTTTAAACTGAACCCCGTTGATTGTATGTCCGCCAATAAAGAGTTCAGACCTGTCCTTATTGCTAAAAGATCGTTTATAGCCATATTCATATAAAGATGTGCAGCTTCCAGTTGCCTTAACATCCACTCGGTATCGTTCATAATGTTGGCACCTTGATATCTTTCAAATGAAACTTTTGCTGCTTCTAAGTCTGCATATAGTGCGAGAAAACTTTCAGCAAGCTCTTTGGCTTTTGTGTTATTAATTTCTTCAAGTTGAGGTAGAGTTATGGATTTTTTGGAAGCTATGGAAGTATAATTTAAATCTGGAGGGTCCCGGGCGTATTCCCACTCTAGCTTTGATAATCCAACACATATTACTTGGGAGGTGAGAAGAGCTGCCCCAAAAGGCCATAATATTGGATTAATGGTGAGGGGGATTCCCATGGCCGTTAGAACGCTGCCTACGATTGTATATTGCGCGGATGCGAAGATATGATCTCTTTTGGATTGAGGCACCTCAACTTTCACCAGAATCTCCTTCTTAATACTTTTTATATTTGATGTTATGGTGTAGGAATAAACAGCTTCGTGAGTTGCCCCTGCAAGAGTAATTGATTTTATTAATAGCGAATATACAAAACCTGGAAGGTAAACCTCAAATCCCTCTACTACAACATAGTTTAGAAATTCTTTCAGTACAAATTCTACCCATCCAGGTAATTCAAATGGATGTAACCAATCCCATTTATGCTTTAGCGAGAACGTAAATGTTAAGCTTTGGCATGGACCGATTTCATAAGGTCCTTGAGTAAGCGTTGGATAAATAATATCATTGTATCCAGTTTTAACGCCTGTTTCTTGAAGATATATCGAAACAGACTTCTTAACGGCACTTGGGTTAAAGACTTTTACATTTATGGTGTACCGTTCGCCCATTTTTGGAGTTGAAGGTAATACAACAATTCCACCATCGGGTATATATGGATCTGGAGAGGCAACAACTTTTATTTTTATTGTTTCACTCCAATCGCTCTCCGACCCATCATTATCCTTAACCTTTACTTTCACATAATATTCGCCGATATTGTTATATATCTTTGAAATCTTGGAGTTCGTCACCCAACCGCTATTTGTTCCATCTCCATAATCAAACCAGTATGCTATCACAGATCCATCCAGATCATAGGAGGCTGAGGCGTCTAATATGACGCTTTGATAGTCTTCTTCGACGGTTGTTGGTGAAGCTAAAAGTCTGGCTATTGGTTTTTGATTTTCCGGCGGAGGAGGAGGCAATGCCGTGACTGTTATTTTTATAGGACTGCTCCAATCGCTTTCCAGTCCCTCATTATCTTTAACCTTTACCTTGGCCCAATATGTTCCTGGATTTGAGTATACTTTTGAAACTTTTGAATTGCTTATCCATCCGCTTTCAGATCCATCTCCAAAACTGAAATAGTAGGAAACGATTGTTCCGTCCGGGTCGTAGGATGACGAAGCGTCAAATGTTACACTTTCAACATCCTCCTTGACGGTGGTTGGAGATGCTGAAAGTATTGCGACTGGTTTGGCAATCGAAATTACTGTTATGTTCACGAGATAGCTCCAATCACTTTCTATACCATCGTTATCCCGAACTTTCACCTTTGCCAAGTAATTTCCTGGATTGGAATATATCCATGAAACAGAAGAGTCGCCTATCCATCCGCTATTGTGTCCGTCGCCATAATCAAATAAATAGGATTCAATGTATCCGTCAAAATCATAAGCAAATGCAGTAAAGACCACGCCTTCAACATCCTCTTTCACCACCGTTGAAGATGCGGATAATACTACAAAGGGTTTACTTATGGGAGCCGTAGGAAATTCCGGTCTCATAAATGGATATCTATCTACATTATTTTCGCAGATGTAATATGGTGTATCGCATATTCCGTCTGAACCTGGTTGGTCTTGATCACAGCCGCTTTTTTCATCTACGCCTGAATAATCACTCCAATGGTTTCCACCAAAAGGATAACCAACATCCCAAAAATTAGTTCGCCAAAAGGATCCTACATTAGCCTGACAAGTATTGTTTATGAAGCTATTATGATATATTATGTTTTCTCCGCCGAAAAGATAGAGACCCTCATCGTTATTAGATATAACATTTTTGTATAAAATATTGAAACTTCCCTCCACACCAATACCAAGATTGTTATTTGTGACGCTGTTTTCAGAAATCAACATGCCAGTGACATATTCATAAAAACCGATACCGACATAATTATTTGATATAATATTTCCAGAAACTTTGTTTGATGCGGTCCAACAGCATACAATGCCCTCACAATTGTTGATAACTTTATTCCAAGATATATTATTGTTAACTGAGTTATAATCAAGTATTAGTATGCCTGTAGAAGTATTCTCAATTCTATTATAAGCTATATTGTTATCAGGAGAGCATCTAATAATAATCCCATAGCAAGAGTACTCTATTTCGTACTCCCCATCAAACTCTCGGATCGGCAATGAACCAGTAATTGTATTATTAAGCAAGAAATTGCCTGATGACTCTTCATAACTTGGATAGACATCAAGCTCATCTCCCAAAACTACACCGTATGGGTATTTATCTATGTCATTGTGAGCTATAGTGTTATTGTCAGCGTCTATCAATTCGACAGCAGCGGAATTATAATTCAGATCTAACATTGACAACATTTCAATGCCTATTAAATTGCATGAAATTAGGTTATACGCAGATCGAGTAAGTCTAATTCCGCAGATTGTATTGTCTTTTACAATGTTCATAGTGATGCGGTTATTGTTTGCAGAGTTCTCAAGAACTACGCCCTTCTCGTTGTGTATTACATAATTCTGTGATATGCTGTTGTTTGATGATTCGTATAAATAAATGCCAAATAATTTATTCCAAGATATATTGTTATTACGAATGGAAGTGTTGTTTGTCTGCCATAATTGGATTCCAATTGAAGCGTTAGCTAGCTCTAAATCTTGTATCTCAATACTGTCACATCTCAAAAGAATTACTTGTCCAGCATTAATAACCGTAAAATTCGAAACCTCTTCTAAATAGACTAGTGGTTTTCCGTTGACTAAATTACCTGTAACAATATTGTTATAGGAGTGTGCAACGTACAAGCCACAGCTAGTAAAGTAATTTTCACTAATGATGTTGTTTGAAGAATTATCCAGCTGGATCCCAGCCAAACTGCACGTCAAAAGCTCATTTTTAGTTACGATAACATCATACACGTTATAAAGGTGAATTCCGATGTCAAAGTTTTTTATAATGAAATTTTTAATCGTTACATTAACTAAATCTCTGAGCTTTATACCAACTTGTGCAAATTCCCCTACTCCTTGAATTGTATAACTTGCACCATCAATTATGATGTTACGTCTTTCGATAATAATACCATCTGTGTAACTTGTGATGTTATCGATTAAAGTATAAGTTATATTATCGTGCGTTATTATTGGGGCATCATGTGGGTCTATGCTTCCGTCAGCTCTGATGATTATTGGACGTTTAATGCTTAGTTCTTCATTTGCAGTTTTTGGATTCCCTCCGTAACCACCGGAGTCACCACCAATGCAATATATTTTTCCATCAACAACTGCTGTTGCAAGCGCGTACCTAGCCGTAGGCATAGGAGTTAACGCTTTCCAAGAATTAGTCTGCGGATCAAACTCTTCCACCGTACTTAATTCAGTGTAACCATCCCATCCTCCTATCACATAGATTTTCCCATTCATAACAGGAGTTTCCGGTTCAAGGTGAGTTCGAGGAACAGACATTCTCTGAACCGCGTCAAGTTGCCATGTATCAGCAATCGGATCATAAATATCGACCCGACTAACTTCGACCCTCCGTCCTAGGCTTGGATCTGCACCACCGATAGCGTAAAGTTTACCATTAAGCACAGCTAAGCTTTCAATCGTCCTGTGATAAGGAATCGGAGATTTTTCAATCCATGTGTTCGTGAGAACATCATAACAATAAGTCCAGTAGATTCCAGACGGATAATTGCTGCTCCCTCTGGCAACATATATCTTATTTCCAAAGGCAACCATACCAAAACTCCCTGTATTTGCAGCGGCTGGAAACTTCGCCAACTCACTCCATTCACCACTATAGGTATCATAACAGAAAAGTTGGCTTGTTTCACCGCATAAAACATATATTAGATTGCCTATTGCGACGGCACCAATACATCCTGATGCTACTGGCATGGGGTTCGTGGAAATCCATGTATCCGTTTCAACATCGTATATCTCAACAAGTGAAGTAGCAACATATTTTCCACCATCATAAGTATATCCTCCTATGGCGTATATTTTCTTATCAACAGATACGGCAGCTAGGTTAGTCCTCGCCGTCGGCATGTCCCTTCTAATAATCCACACCCCTACACTTTCATCACCTTTGGTTGGCTTGGGGACAAACGTGATCGTCAATGTACTTATCAAAATCAAAATTACCATTATAATGGAAAAGGGTTTCTTCAATGCTCCCTTCTCCTTTGAAAAAAGTTATTATCTAAAAATTGTTTTTAAATTTAACGCAAAAATCTACATCTATGTTCCTAAGATAAGCAATAAGTTAGCTCCAGAAATTTTTGCCCCAGCATGAGTTTAGAAGGTAAAACATCAAGTAACACACAACTTTGAGATCATTCACCACTTCGCCATAGTCTTCTGTCAGTAACGTCTAACTGCTGTTTGTTTCTTGGGGTGTGTATTTTTGTTTTCTTGTGTTTGTGAGTTGTTGTTCTTTTTGGAGTAGGTGTTTGGCTGTTTCGAGGTAGTTTATGAAGTGGTGGAGTTTTTGGTCGGGTGGGTCGTGTTCTTTTAGGAG
>JAWCEH010000146.1:0-7087 GCA_038859955.1 Bathyarchaeia archaeon
AATCAATATAGACCACTAATGGAATGCCTATATGTGGTCTATATTCGAAAACAGCTTCTGCCCCACTCCTTAAAAAATGTAAAACATAGTTGATATAGGAACTAAATAGACCTAACCCTTTCTCGATAGTCATATTTTTAAGATAATAATAGATTACTCTATCGAATCCTATAAAGATCACTAAAAAACTCAATAACAATGAATAGAGCTTTACCTTGGGTGTTTTTATACCAAATTTTTCGGAAAACCACGCCAAAAATAAAGCACCAAGCAAATAACTTAATGCAAGAAACTCGGCTGTATAGTAGGTAAAATAGGTGATAATGAAAATAAATAACAATAGACCCCTTTCGATTCTTTTTACTGATCGCCCAAATTTTAAAGTTTTTAAAAAGATGAATATAAAAACTAAGAAAAAGAACATGCCAACAGAAATATAAAAGACATTAAACATTAAGAAACTATAACTTACGATCACCGCGTAAAGGATTGCTGTTGTCGCTGATTGTTGTAAATTTTTGCAAAATGAATAGGTAAGTAGTGGGAAAATAAAGCCAATTATAGGTAAAAAAAGTAAATGCCATAAAGATATCCCTGTAATTTGGCTTAGAATGACAAGAAATAATGTTGGAATAAACCTAACTGAAATTTCGTTTGCAGTTGATTGCCACCCTCCCTCAGTAATTGGGTATGGAAAATACCTACCTTCTCTATAGTAAATCTGAGCTAATCCGACGGTATGAAATGTGAAAGGATCAATATACTCATCGAGCGATAGCACTACAGTAGGCAACAATACGATAATTAGCGAGAAAAACAAAAAGATCTTGTATGAAACCTTTCGAAGCATGCAACTCATCTTATTTGACTTGATTAAATTCTATTTATAAACTTGATAACACTTTTCATATGTGAAAATTTTTATTTCATACACAGTCTCATTACAGTAATTGTGAACGATTGAATCACAACTTAGGTATTCGAATTTATTTGACTTAAGTTAAGCCGTTACTCGATATAGAATTTTGATAAAATTTTTTAACGTCGCTTCATTATCTAGTCTTTTCAGCGCATATTCCTTGTTTTTCATACCTATTTCGTCGATTTTTTCGAGATTGAGAGATAGGAAGTAGTCTAACATCTCTGCGATCGCTACATAGTCCTCTGGTCTTACCAATTTCACTCCTTCTAAATGCCTGTCTACAATTTCAGGTATTCCACCTATATTTGATGCAATAATAAGCTTACCGTAGAGCATAGATTCTATTAAAGTATAAGGCAGGGGCTCAGGCCATAATGATGGAATCGTTACAATAGATATCTTTCTCATAATGTTTTTAATGTTTTTGAAATCGATTTTGGGCAGCAGATTCACTATAATTCCGTTAGTCATTTCCAGCTTCTTAGGTTCGTCTGATGTTTTCGTTAAATAAGCTTCGAAATTATTTCCTTTAAGCATTTTTAGCGCATGTATTAGAATGTAAAAACCTTTTACAAAGCTTTTTCCACCAAAATAACCTATGCCTTTCCGTTCAGCCTTGATTAAAGGAATATCTGGAAGTGGATTGTATACAACGTGGCTTTTATCTCTTAAGCTAGGAATTTTAGATAAAACCAGTTCCATTTGTGCCTTGCTCACAAAGATTGATGCGTCTGCAACCTCTGCAAGCCTATTATAGTATCTACCAAAAAATTCGTTTATAAAACACGATGCTATAATAGATGGTAAGCTTCGTCCTTTCTCAATGTATTCATGAAGCATAAATGATTTAAGCGAGCATGAACCAACACTTTGCCTCGCAAAATCGTACATCAGAGATGTAGGACATGCTATGGAGTAGTTGTGTAGATGCACCACTATTGGCTTTCTATGAGCCTTTGCAATAGGTATTGCTGAATACCATCCGCCCGGAATATAGACAATATCGCTTCTCTTAATTAATTTGGTCATAAGGTTACTCATTAAAGTTCCAATGTTAGCTAACGTGTGGTATCTCGTTCCAAAGAAAGCTCTCATTGGAAACCTGTAAACTTTTATTCGATCATTTATAATCTCAAAAGATTGTTCATTTGGAAACTTGCTGGTTACTATAGAGAGGTCGAAGCCTTTCTCAGCTAACATTTTTGCATAGAGCCACGTAGCCAGTTCTGCACCGCCGCCATGTGGATAGAGAAGTTCAGAAAAAATGAGGATTTTCATATTGTAACTTTTTGTAGACAGATGCCAAGTAATCCTTAGTGTCCACTATTTTGCATAACCGCTTCTCTAAAGATAAAGATGAAGTATCGAAGCTTCTTACATTTATAGCACATAAGTATATTATTAATTTAGATAAAACTGGTGATTCAGCATATGTCTTGGGCATTTACCATTCACGTCAAGATTGGTCGATCAAGAATACCTATCAACTTTGTTATTCTCTTTTGTATATTCTGAATAGCTTCAGTTGTGGTATCGATCTTTTCAGCTTTTAGGCTATAAGCCTTCAACAAGAGAGTGTATATTCGCCTATAATACTCAATCAGCTCGTATGTCAACGGCTCATCTAGTTTTCTAAACATTATAGTATTAGTATCTGCATCTAAATGAAATAAAAAGCTATTTTTTGGTATGAGTCCCACCAGAACCTTTGCATAGGTGCTTAAAACAAAATTCGGCTCCTTGAGGAAATATGAAAGCGTAACGATCGTATCCAAGACATAACGGTCACAGACTACTATATAACCTAAAAGGGCGGGCAAATAGACACGATACATCAACGCTATGAAAAAACTAGCTATCTCGATAATCTTCCAAACACTCCTGATTTTGTGTGTCAGTTCTTCATGAAAGCCGTAATAATTGATCATTTGCACATTATAGTTGCCCTTTTCCATTAATTTCAATATTAAGTACACAATAGTGTGATGATGCTTTATTTTTGCCCGCCAAACCCTAAAACCCATTAGCTTCAAACTAGCGGCTATAAGATCTGCATGCGTGGTTTTACCAGTTCCATCTGGACCGAAAAAGTATATCAGCTTACACATTATGATCGAGTTCACATTTATCTAACGCTTAGTTTTATGCAAGCACTAAGAGCCTAATTATTTATAGGCAACTAATTTTTTTATGCCCTTTGAACTAGGAAAACTAAATAGCTCCTTGAAGGGTTTTAAGTAACCAAATTTCATTCTATATACTATATTTTCAACGTATGCAAGTAAAGTAAAGTGTAAGGGAATTCTATAAGGGGGGATGATATTTTCTCTTAGGAGTGTGCGCTCTATTAAAAACTGGGAGAGCCTCCAAAAAGCACACGTGGCATTCGTTAAGCCTACATCTTCTGCGGTCTTTAATACCTCAGCCATTTTTATGGATGAGCAGATGTAGAGAAAAGTCAAAACATCCGCTAGTGTCAGTTCAAATTCTTTCATAACTGCATGTGCGGCGCAAATTATGAATTCAAATTTTTGATTAACCGTCGGTATAGTTTCACCTCGCAGCCTTATGCTAGTAGAATTTTCAAAAACAACTTGTGCATCTAAGTATACGTAGGGCCCAGCCCCTAGATCAGCATGCAAGTCGAGGTCAACGTACGTTTCATGCATATTTTTTCGAACAGTAACCTCAGTAGTACCCTTATTTCTAAGAAAGTAGCCGTTCCTCTCAACGAGTATGGAGATGAGATCCCAAATTAGATGTCGCGAATCAGGATGTACTAAGATGTCTATATCATCAGGTACATACTCTGGAAATCTGAAAGTTTTGACAACAATATACTTTAACCCTACATCATTAGCAGCCTCATTAAATCTTATAAGCTCTTTGATCTGAACATTACGTCTTTTAGAGACCTCAAGCCATTCGCCACTTTTTTGTACTTCCGGGAAAAGATTTCCAAGCTGATAAAGCACTTTATTGACTTTTGCAATTTCTATGATATGCTCCTTTTGTACACGCGCAAAAAATGTATAAAGCAATTTATTACTTAGAGCTGAAATGTAATATTCCCTAGACCAAGGCATTTCAGGATACTTTCCTTTTTAGTTTACGCTTTATCAGAATTCGAAAATAGATTATTGCTCCAACAAACAAACCTAGTAGTACGAGGACATTTTCCACTATTGTTCGCAGTCTATTGTTTATGGGGTGTATGTAATTGCACTTGAAGTTTTGAGTGTTAATATTATCAAGGTTTTCTTTACCATGCATATACATGATTTTCATGAAGTACATGCCGCTTCTGAAACCTCTAGAAAGCGTTTTCCTCCATGTGCGCGACGAAACATGGACAACCGGAAATGCGTTAATAAAGCCGACCTTAACTCCCATCTTCCTAAGCCTTGCAAACAGCTCTGTATCCTCGGTGCACTTAAAACTTTCATTAAACCTCACTTTTTTGAATATATCTGCATCGCATACTAGATTACAGAGATTCAAGCTAGTGGGGTTAATCTCCAAGCCCTTCAATACCGCGCCCTTTCGCCAGTTTTCAACGATCTCCTCAAGCCAACGTTCATTAAGTGGAAAGGCATCGGACTCTATAAAGACTATGATTTCACCTCTAGCCTTTGAAAGCGCATCATTCCAAGCCTCGGGTATAGAGCCCTTAGTCGAAGTAATGAACTCGAAATCCCTAAACGTCTGCTTCTCCAAAGCCTCCCTTAACCTCTCAAATTCAGCTTCACTTTTTGCGATTGAGATCACGCTAACCTTGGGCATTCTCGATCTTTTGATTTATGGCTTTGGCTATTAAGATTTCTCTAAACCATCGTATTGGCATCACGTTGATAACTTTCTTAAAAAATTCAGAGTCTTTAATGTTTAGGAGAAATGAATGCCCATAAACAGTCTTAACATTTAAAAACCCAGCTCTTGCCAAAGTCTCACTCATGGACTTTTTAGTATAAGCGCGTACGTGCCCAGGAGTATAAAAATTCTTGTGTTCAGTAGGCGTGACCACTATAAACACCCCGCCATTTTTCAGAACTCTTCGAATTTCCTCAAAAATCGGAAAGGGATTTTCAAGATGCTCAATAACATGCGAGAAGAATACCATATCCACGGAAGAATCCTTGAAAGGAAGATAAGATGCATCAGCCAAAACCAGAAGCCCTTTGCCATAATTTACTGCATAAGACAATTGCCCACGGTCAACATCAACACCAACCACAAACTTCCCAAACCTTTTACAGGTCCCAATAAATAGGCCGGCACCACAACCCACATCCAAAATCAAATCACAACCAGAAGACTCCGTCTTGACAAGCTTCGCATAAAGCAACCTTTGCCGAATCAAATTTAAATGAAACAACCTCTTAAATAAAGAATCATTTATATTAAGCATCATCTAGCCTTCCACAAATATGCATAAGGAAATTATAAGATTCGCAAAAATATTCCATTCGAGCTGCTTCGTTCAAGCTATTTTTTGTAAAGGTTTCTGAGACTCCTGATATTTGGGCATGATTCCGCTTGGTCTTTGTATCTCCAGTACCCGCACTTCCTCAACACTTTAACTCAGCCCATAATATAACCGTGTACAGCAAGGTTGTTAAGGCTATGAACATCACGGAATATTAGCGGCAAGACGTACACAAAGAGACCCTTAAGCGCTCACTTAACTTGTTTAGCCCAAATTATCTCCTTGGTGTAGAGGTTCTTGATTGCTCCTACTATTAGGCATAGTTGCGTTGCTATCCACGTTCTGTAAAGTTTTAGCGCTAGTAGTGAGAGCCCTAATGCTAGGATGATCCACGACAGTAAACTGTGATATACGATTGCTGATGTTATGAGCAGTATTATTGCTATTACGAGAATCCATGGATTTACTAGGTGTAGATAGCTTTCGGCTGATAGAATCCAATTAAATCTTTCATTCACCATTCCAACCCTCAATGCTTTCATGAAGTGCTGTATTAAGTGTTGAGCTCTACGTATCCTCCACGAGAAGTATTTTTCTTCCGGAACCTTCTCCTCAACCCACAAGTCATCAGGTATTATCGCTCTAAAGCCCATAAGGGCGATTTTTGTTGCTGTGTAGCTGTCGTCGGCTCCTATATCCGTTGGGAAGCCGCCAGCATCCCCCAGCAGCCCAGCCTTAAAAGCTGCAAGCTCTCCATGAAATATTGGCGTGGAGTAAGCCTTGCTCTCGGCAACCCTCAAAACATTATAGTGTTGTCTATAGCCCACCTCGACGCTGGCTGCACCAGAACCCAGCGGCCTCTTCAGGCATGAAACGGCCCCAACCGAGGTGTCGGAGAGCCACCTAACCGCCTTTGTTAAGGCGTCACTAGGCCATAGCGCGTCGGCATCAGCTATCACGATAACCTCGCCACCCACATACTTTAAAGCGTGGTTCAACGCGTGAGCTTTACCCTTACGAGTCTCCTCCCTAATGAGCCTCACTAATAGATCGCCGTGCCGCCTTGACCACTCCTCCACCAGCTCGGGCGTTTCATCACTGCTTGCAGAGTCAACCACAACAACCTCCATAAGGTCCCTTGGATAGTCTTGAGAGTAGATGTTGTTCAGCCGATCCACAATGAGTCCAGCCTCATTATATGTCGGCAGTATAACGGTGACCTTGGGCCTATAGCCCATGTTGGGCTTTAGGTCCCATGGCTTCTTAAGCCACCTAATCTTAGCACACCAGTAGTAGGCAAGCGGGAAGCCGAAGTGCACCAGCGCTAGGGGTAAAGCTAGAAGCTCCAACATAAGCTGCTTAGCCCGTCCTTTGCGATAGAAATATATAAGCTGGAGCCCATGGTATCAGCCGCATACCCTTAACATGATAGATTTTCTCCATTTCCTCGGCGTGAATCCTCTTTCCAAAAAGAGATCAAAGGCGTCTCTACCCTGGCCAATAGCTTCCCGAAAACCGCTAGGTATACAAGGTTCCCCATCACGTTGAATCCAGCGGGGTTCGGTTCAAATTTTATTGCTCGCCCTTCTCCTCGCCGGTTCCTTCAGTCTTTTCAATTTTCTTAAGTTCTTCTTCGATCTCCTTTTCTATTTCTTCTATTGGTTTGGGTGGCGGTGTAGTGGCCAAAGTGTAGCCAATCCATGAGATTATGGCTAGAACAGCAGCTACAGCGATGAAGC
>JAWCEH010000147.1:0-7074 GCA_038859955.1 Bathyarchaeia archaeon
GATTTGAGTCATGAAGCATTCAACCAAATATATAGACTATAAAACGCTTAATAAGAACTCTCTGATCCAAATCCTCAACTTACCGAGGTCTAAGTCTTCAACTTTTACAATATCCCTTTCAAACTTCGCTGTGTATGCTGAGAGATTATCACATACCATTAAAGGGTGTAGTATAAGGTATGCAGTTGCATATATTTGCCCAAGCCCCTCTGATAATTTAGGCGTAATAAGACGATTCAATTCTCTCATAAGAACATTCACGACCTGTTCCGATGTTAAAGAATTAGGTAGAAAATTTAAAACATCAGCGTATACGTTTCTCTTAAGCCACTCCGCTTTTTCCATGGAAATCGTAAAATGCTTTACTTCGCAGAACTGTATGAATGCTTCACTTAGAGTCCTCATTGCATGATGATGAAGAAGTATGGATAAGGCAACAGAGCGAGTCAGATTTTCATCCAATACTTTACAATGCTTTACAGCTACATATGATGAGAGAACCTCATGCCCGGGAGCACCATGCCCTTCTATTATTCTAGTTTGAAATGGATCATATGCTTTACCTAGGTCATGTAGCATGTATGCAACTTTTAATAAATTTATTGAATCTTCGTCGCTTACGTTCAACCTTTTGGAAATATGTCTATGGTACATGTTCTTCAAATATATTTCTTGCATATACCGTAACCCAGCAGTTATATGTCTTTCTAACGTCTCAACCCTATCTCCATCATTATAAGCATATATTTTCATGAAAATGCACCTATGAAACCGTATGAATTATCATAGAACTCCATGGGTATGATAAAGGCTATCACATCTCTTAATTCTCCAACAGAAAATCTTCTTATAACATTTTTAGAATTTAAACAGAATAATTTGCTGTCATGAAGTTTAAGAATAAGACAATTATTTTTAATTAACGTTATCACATCAATAATAGTCAATGGAAAACTATATTCATTAAAGAATTGTTCTATCTCTTCATCATCTGACTCATATTCCTGATTTTGTTTAAAGAAATCCTTATAATCAACTATACCTAAAATTAAAGGTTGTTCTCTTGTCAAACTACCATAGTCCTCTAAAACTCTCAAAGTATCTTTAGGACTAACGTTTAATAGAAACATCATTTTCCCAATTCTATCAGATATTTCCTTGTCAAATGATATTTCAAACTCGGCCTCTTCATAAGCTTTTTCTAAAAATTCCTCATATCCTATTTTATTTTCACTTTCCACTATGGGAATATGCCATTGGATATCTTTTCCAATCTCTCCTAGAATACTATGAGCGGAATTAACCAGGTTTAAGGGATATACAGAGTAATATCCCCCCTCATGTATTTCCGACTCATCGTATAATATCACCATTTCCCCCTCCTCTTCATTTTTCCTCAATAGTCTACCAGCCCTCTGGATAATAGCGGAAGGAGTGGCTGCCTCTGTTATCAGAGCTCTAGCCGATATATCCATACCAGCTTCTACGACCTGCGTAGACGTTATAATCCAATTGTTGGTTTTGGCTATTTTTTCAAGCCTACTTCTTCTGTCTTTCGCGATTACTTTGCTATGTAGAACTATGGGTTTTTCACCTAAATCCATCTCTAGCCTTTTAGCTATCTCCACGGTCTTTTTAACGGTGTTGGAAACTACTAGTATCTTTTCAGCTGATGCGAACTCTTTAACATGTTTCACCACTGTTGATATGTACTCTTCTCTACTATCGAGGGTTTCCCTATGGAAACCTACGCGTTTGGAGATTTCAATGCTTTCAAATTCAGGACTCTTAAAATCTACGCCATACTTAAGCAGTTTGAACTCTATGCCGTAATTAATTAAAAATTCGCTTAGACGATTTGGAACGGTAGCTGACATTATTATGAAGGGGGTTTTAGTATAAGATAGGAACTTTATAATGCTGATAAAAGCTGCTGTAAGCTTTCCCCCCTCCTCTAGGAGAAGTTGAACTTCATCAAAAACGGAGTTTGAGGCTAGAAGAGCCGCTCTTGTGTATTCTCCATGGCCCATACTTACTCCTCTACCTATTTTAATATGATCCCCTGGCGGGACTCTAATAGCTGAAAGAAGATACGTGTCTATAGTTGTTAATACTAGACTTTTCTGCAAATAGGGGGATTCGGATGAACCCAACATCTGTTTGGCTACCCGATGTCTATTCAGTTCTTTAATTAATGGTCTTCCATCTTCGGAGAAAAGCCTTCTATACACGTCTTCGATTATGCTTCTAAGTGGAAGTATGTGAATGGTATGGGGAGCCCAAGGGCCTAAACTTTTAGAGGATAGGTAAGCAAGAGTATAAGGTATGTTTGTTTTTCCATACCCTGGAGGAGCTGAAAGCACCACATTTTTACCCTTGCAAACTTCTTTTACAGTCTCTAACATTCCAGGTCTATCGCTTACTTTCCGAGTAAGGTTGGAGATCACGTAGTTATAGGCATCATCTATTTCCATTTCTCTCACATTAGAAGTACTTTTGTCATATCTCTTATAACGCTCCTGGTTCTCTCTGCGAATTCATAGCTGTCTCTCCTTTTACTTTCCCTCTCGTATTTTTCACAGAAGACTCTTCCCATGAAGTACAACGTATCAATGGGGTCTCCTGAGCCTGTAAAGGTGTTATACAGTAATGATATCAAATGTAAGTATACGCTATACATGGAGGGATCAACTCGTCCGAAAAGACATTCACGTGAAACTTGATTTATCCAAGAAATACTTCCTTTATTTAGTTTTAAGAGTTTTAAGAGAATGGAGTATAAATCTGCTACGAACCTTTCGATAGTGGTGTAAGTTGTTAAACTCCTTCTGACCCTTTCAAACTCTATTTGAAATCGTCTACCTTTTACTATTTCCTCTAATCTTGCTTGTTCTTGTGCCTTTTCAGCTATGTCTGAGGCTATGTACAATATGTAAGCTGTTTTTGGAGTTAAAGGTACATTTAATTTCGTAAGATGAGGTATTAATCCATCTGATGACGCTATAAACCTAGCTAATTCCGAATCCCTTAACGTCGGCTCATGTACATGTATATAATTTATAGTGTCTTTTGAATACCCGGCATAAGATAAAGCGTACCCTGAAAGTAATAGTATGATCCATGGTTTTGTCCCCCGAATCTTTAGACTTTTACCACCGGTTCCGTGCATGAAAGCATAACTAGATTCAAATCTCTCAGTAAGTAAGGGTTGAGGAACCGGTAGGTCGCCATAGGAGCCGTATATTATGGAAACATCATTACGACCAGTTTTGTATACTATTTTAGATAGTTCTTCAAGGTCTTTGAAAGTTAAATAAGTATTTTGCAAAATCTCTGCAACCGTTTCGGAGAAAGATCTTTTCTCGATCTTCCTCTCCAGAAGTTTCTCCAACATTTTTCTATCGTTTATGTGTATGGGGAAGTCTCTTAGCCTATAATCCCCTATTTTACCTAAAAGCTCTCTACCAAGTGCGTTTATTTCACCATTTATAGCGTCTTCTAAATGGGCTTTTAAAACTGCTGACAAAATAACTGTGTCTTCCTGCCATTTAGAAATTTGAATATTCTCATTTGGTATAACTCTTGCTAAGAAATCAACCACTAACGATCTAGCTGTGGAGCCACTTGGAGGCAGCTTTACTGTTACTTCTATCATCTTAACCACCTAGAGTCTAGAATGATTTTCTCTCCCTTGAAATCCATAACTAGTGCTTCATCTTTAAGTCTTACCCGTAGTTTAGACGGTTTACTTTTAACTAGGGATATGGGTACTATATAGGGAATCTTAGAATCTTCCGAGTATTCTCCGATTTCTAAAATTGGAGGAATAAAACGTTCTAATGTAAATTCTCCCTCGATAACTTCTTCAACGAGGTTAAGTGGGAAGTAGTAGTCCGTTTCCACCTCTTTTAACTGTTGTGGTTCAAGAATGTCTGTTTTCACTTCAAGAGGAGACACCAAACCCTCTCTAGGACCTATTCTAGTTATGGACCAAGCTAAACACTCTAATGTTTCCTGCCAGTTGAATTCTGAGATTTTCCCTCCGACTTTAGGGTTAAACACATATATGGAATCTAGCAGAGGATATATGGAATCTTCCATAGGTGTTAAGTAAACCTTCTCTAAACTTACGGCGTCGCTTTTAGCCAGTCGTACTGGCTTGTGATACCAGTTGACTCTATTTATATCTCCATAATAAGAGAATAGGGACTTTAAAGAGGCGTGAACGGATATAATTAAGCCTTTAAAGAGGGATGCTGAGCTTAAATTTAAGCTTATATTTTCAGGCGATTTTTTATATATGGTTAGGGGGTATGCTAAAGCTCCTATCAAGGTTGTTGGAGGAGGAATGCTTAACGCTTTCCTAGTCTTGCTAAAGAGAGTAACTCTGGATGCGAATCCCCAACTTAAGGCTAGTCTAACTTTTAAAACAAAGAAAAAATTGGGGGGCATTAAACCACCATTACAGTTTTAGTTGTTCATTTACATAATCCATAACTTTATTGAAAGCCTCTTCTACAGAACTCACCAATTCTACATTTGGTGCTTTTTCAATAGGCACTTCTTTAGAAAAGGCGTATAGTTTGACGGTTTCATTTAACTTCAACTTTTCATAGGCATGTGTGAAATTGACCATTTTGCCAATGGTATCCTTTATGTATTGTTTGGATGCGGGAGGTATGGGGGTGAAAGGTAGTGGATGGGAAATTGCTAATAAGAGGCTTTTTACTTCTATGAATGGTAAAAACCTAGTGCGTTTAGCTCCATAGTCGCTACTACTGAGTAGGTTTAACAGTGCACCAAGAGCCACCCGTATACGTCTCTTTCTTTCATCTTCATCTACTGCTGGTGCTCTCTCCACTAGGCTTGTACAGCCTATACCATCTATGTCTAAGTTAAACATTAAACTGTAAACGGCACTGCCAGTTTCCACGTAGTATATCATTTGAGCGGCTCGCGCCTCCTCAGCTTTTGTCGGCTCACTGGGAGCATGTCTAGCGTGGAATTGTGCCTCTAAGTTACTGTAAATTACGGCGTCTATTGCGGGTACCATGTAACTTACTTGAAACCTAGATGTTCTACGTACTGGTGGTGCTTCAGCCTTTAGGAAGCCCCCTATATCTTCGACTAAACAGTTTTTTACAACGGTTTTTTCGAATTCATGGACATACTTTTCACCTTCTTCTTTTAAATTCTTTACCTCATCTATCATATGTCTCTCGTCCATTTCTTTGAACAACTCTCCTCTAGCACACCACTTGCATACTGGTGGTTTTCCAGCGTAAGTCGCATTTGCTACTTTAACGAGAGATTCTTGGTAAGCGTGAGCAATGGTTTCCCCGCTTATAGCTGGCACTTCTGTTTTTTCAAAACCGTCTTTTGTCTGAAGTATTATTGTAGCCCTTCTATGTCTAGAAATGTTTCCTACGGATTCTACCATGTTTAACGCTTCAACATTAACTACCATCCTGCTGGATAGAGAAAGGAATACCATTAGAGTTCACCCCCCTCTTCCTTAGTAGGAGTAATTCTGTAGGAGTAAGCATATGTAAACGATAGTAAAGCTGCTTCCCTAGCGTATTTAAGGTCTTCAGAGCATAGTTCTAAAAACCTCTCTAAGTCTTCGCTTCCAGGGATGTAAGGAGCTTTTAACTTCCGTCCTCTAGAGGCTTCTATTACTCTTAGAGTTCTTCCGCTAATGTTCTCTTCATGGGATGTCTCCACTAGAACTTTAGCTTGACGTAAGGCGTCGTTTAATGCCGATACTACATCGTTATAGGTGAAGGGTTTTGCTAGTTTATCTATCGGACCGTAAATTCTAGCTTCTGTGAAAAAACCTAGGAATTTAGCAACCTTCTTTACTTCTTCCAATATTTCCCTACTTGTCATTCTCCACCGAATAATTATTTTCCCGCATTCTATTTAAGTTTTGTCTCATTAGAAATATAAATGATTTCAAATTTTTGAATATTTTTTATGGATCAAGAAAACTTAAAACATTCTTATCTCACAAGAAAAGTTGAGATTTTTCGGTAAGGGTGATTCTTGACGCCCTACCCTTATGTTCGACTTCTACTAATCCCAGATTTTTGAGTTCTCGAACGATCCTATAAGCAGAGGCTTTTGAGGTGCCTAATCTTTCAGCCAGCATTTTTAAAGTCATTCGGTCTTCTTTGAGACTTCTCCGTATAATATCTAATGCCTTTCTATGCTCTGTTGGAGGGTTTACCATTTTTAAAACTTCTAATGGAAATTCAACGTACCCTTCGGAATCTTCCCTATGAACTACCACCCTTCCTTTTAATCCCGTGAGGAAACATCCTACTAGTGTTTCTAATATTAACGCCCTCATGCCTCCACTTAACAATACTATGACTTCCCTCGGCGTAAATTTGCTTAAAATATCTTCTATTGTTCTCCTAATCTTGCCGACTGAAAACCAAAAATAATTTATGTCAACGTTTAAAACTTCTATGCGTAGTTTTATATCGTAATCTGATGAAAGTTTTTTAATTATTTCTACGGTTTCCCTTGACCTAGAATCGCTTGTAATCGGTATTGTGAGAAGTAGTAAGTCCTCAGACTCTATACCCAGGCGACTAGATATCATAAACCTTACTATGAACTTCTCTTCAAATCCCACTGTAGCTATAATTAAGCGTCCAATCAAGTTTAATCCAACTTCCCGTTTTTTACTTTACTAATAATATTAATTAATCTTTACCCGTTGTAAATGATGCATACTGCATTTAACAAAGACCACACTAGACAACTCAATCCTCTCTATAGATGCAATAACATATGGTAGTGTGTTGGAATCCGTGTAAGCGTTCCACTCGTCAGCTTTCAATTCTCTCTTTAGATGCAACATGATATATACCGAGATAAAGACGGTTATTGCGCTGTTGAAACTTTCAATTCTCTCTTTAGATGCAACACTTTAAACATTTAAACTTTATCGTAGCTTTTCCATCTTTCAATTCTCTCTTTAGATGCAACAAACGATGATGTTGAAGTCTTTGTTGAGGATGAGAAAGTTCTTTCAATTCTCTCTTTAGATGCAACTACTACACT
>JAWCEH010000148.1:0-7067 GCA_038859955.1 Bathyarchaeia archaeon
TAATTTAGCCCTAGACAGAAGCCAGCCTGCCTGATTAAGCAGGCCCACCAGCTCAGTAACATTTGCACCATCCCTTTCAGCGTCCACCACAGCCCTATAACAGGCGATAACCCTCAATTCAGCGTTAGAAACGGCCGATAAAGCATCACCGCTATTAACGCCTAAACAGAGTTGGAGACAATAATGCGCTGAAACCACAAGAAACGTTAATAGTATGAAAGCATTCAACAAAACCCTATTCAAAGATAGCACCTACAGAATCAATAGTCAACGCAAGTTCAGCGTCGCTTAACCCTAGCATTAGAGCTCACTGGCGTAGAGCACATATCCTCAAGGTCCCTTCTCTCAGACATCGCCGCCTCCATCTCCTTCTGAACCCTAGAGAGCCTACTTGAGAAGCGCTCATACTTCTCAAGGAAAATAAGCCCCTTCTCGGTAACTTCATAGCCGCTTCTGCTTAAGCGTAGTAAACCAAGGCTTACACTTTCAGCCAAATACTTCTCTAGAAGGGTGTGGCTTAAGTTAGCGGCGTACATTATCCTAGTCTTCTTATTTGCGCCGCCAGCAGCACTCGATAGAATATCCGCTATAATCTCAATTCTACGCCTATACTTAACCATTGTAAAACCTCAAAAAGGCATATAAAACTATACAAAGAAAAAAATAGATGTCGAAATTCCATTAAAGAGAGACCTATTCAAGCGAGTAGTGGAGCCAGCCTCTCCCGCCCTTTTTCCGCTGCAGGTTTACAGCCTTATTCTTATTAGGCTTGATAGGAAGCTCCCTCATCCTCTTTTCTTTGGCTTGGCCTTTCACGACTTCTCTAATGAACTTCCTCCACCCGCCGGTATGCGGGTTAACGTTAAAGCGCTCAGCAGCAACCTCAGGCATATAACGCTTTAGTATCTCATGGAAGCTCGGCGGCTTACAATCCTTAGTAGCCAAAATAACAGTGCCCCTATCAACAAATAGCCTAATAAAGTCTTTGCTTGCAATACCCTCAGCCCTAACCTTATCATCAAACCTAGTCAACCAAAGACTCTTCCACTCAACCTTAAGCTCCTTAACGAGATCTCTCCACTCGAAGAAGGGATCTACATAATCCCTCTCTGACGAGAGCGGATTAGAAGACTCATCACCCGCAGACTCAGGTTTCATTACATAAGCAACCTTGCAAAATATTGTATAGAAATATTTATTATAAATTGCGAAAAGAATTTCTATAACAAAGTTCTAGAAAAAAATTAAGGAAGAACTAAATGAAACTTCCAAAGCATCCGCGCACGCTATTCTCTCACATTATTTATTTTTATATACTAAATTCATCATATTAAATTGAAAATAATTAAGAACTCAATTTATAGATTTATGTTTAATATAAGTTTCTGTGCTTCACACGCCTTATATCATCTCAACGCCATAATCTAAAGTCAGTGGTATCCATGAGTAGGAGAGCAACATCAACACTAGGTATTATAGGCTTAATCGCAGCAGTAGGCCTAATCCTAGCAGGCTCAGAATATCTCCTCGGCCAACTCACAAACAGCGTCCAAGTCAACACATCAGGGGTTGTTGCATCAGTAAACCTAGCAGTCTACTGGGACCAAGCGTGCACTCAACCAGTTTCAGAGATAAATTGGGGAACAATAGCACCAGGCGGAACCGTACCAATGATTATATATATAAAAAACATAGGAACAGTTCCAATAACGCTATCAAAATCCGAGAGTAACTGGAACCCAGCAGGCGCATCAAGCTATATAACTCTCACATGGAATTACACAAGCGGGACAAAGATTCAACCAAACAACGTTCTAGCAGTAACCTTAACGCTAACAGTCTCAAATAGCGTTCAAGGAGTAACGAGCTTTAGCTTCACCATAACAATAACAGGAACAGAAAGCCAGTAAAACACGAGACGAGAAAAAGCTAACATATGCCTCCGCAATAAAAGAGGATCTCGCCTAGTAGATTATATTGAAGCTTCTCTTTATTCCTAAAAGATTTCTATCAGCCTCAACTAAGCAAATCCCCCCATTCTTTCTATTGTTGAAACCATCTTACTTTGAAAGATATCACCACTAGTTACTAGGTTATATTAAAGATAGTTAAACTTTGGAAAAAGTTTTGGTAATAAATGCGGGAATAGAATTTTTATCGTGGAAATCTAAGATAAATAGGAAAAAAGGCTCCGCTGAAATCAAGTACTTTTAGATTAATATTTTAAACTCCCAGCGTCTCTCAGCTAAAACTTTTGTCTTGCTCAACTGCAATGTTACGCTTGTTTCTCCGCGTCCAAGGCTTTCAATAACAAGTAAACTGTGCCTCTAGACATCAGCCCCATAAGCATTGCAGCTGTTCTCGCCATTACTTTTTGCAAGGCCCCAGCCTTTAGAACTTTAATCCAACCTTTCTTTATAGCGTCTTCAACCGATAAGCGTCTCTTTCACCCAGCATTTCACCTTATCCACAACCTCGACTTTAACCTCTTCAGGAATAATAACTTCATGGTGCCTTTTATGTTTGGTGAACCCGCTGGTTAGGGTGCACCTGCGCATAACTTATGGTAAAGTTCCGTTTCAGTTAAGACTTTAATCTCAAGTATTTTCTTGAAATCTGGATCGTCGCTGATGATTGTTGCGTTCTCATAGTAGGCGGAGGCTGCTATGAATGCGTCGGCTATGGATACATTGTATCTGCCTTTGAATTCTTCAGCCTTGACCGCGACCCCCTCATCTATTACAAGCTTTTTAAGGTAGAGGGCATGTTTGAGCTGCCCCGTTCTGGCTACGGCCAAGTCTAGCCTTTCCTCCTGCAAGTATTTATAGTAGACTTCTGTTAACGTAACAACGCTTACTCCAGCTTCAACCCGAGACGGAATCTCCTTAACTACTTCCCAACCTTCCTCCCCAGCAAAAAGCTTAATCAAGGGCTTAGTATCCAAGACTACCTTAAGTTTCTTTGAGGCGCTTCTCAAAGCCCTCAGTCCACTCCCCTCTAATTTTCTCAATCTCCTCTGAGGGCTTTCTCCCACTGAAAACCTCTCTGTCTATTCCGGCTAATTTAGAGAGTTTGGGAACAGGGATCAACTTAAGCACCTCTCCCTCGCAAACTATGATCAACTTCATACCTTCAGTTATATCCAGCTTTTTTCTTAAATCCGCTGGAATAGTAATTTGCCCTTTAGCTGTTACAGTAACTGTTTCCACCAGGTTATTCACCTTGCATGGATATTGTTTCATATATCCGAGAGATAAGAATGTTTCCTCAATTACTTTGTAATAGGCTTCGATGATTCAGCTTTCTCCTGAGCCCTTAGTCTCAGTTATATTTTTAAAAAGTCATGCCGAATTCTGTTACGTGGTATGCTTCCACGGGTGGTTTTCTGATTCTCAATTTGTCTATAAAGTCCTCTTTGTCTAAGGATACCAAAACAGCGTTTCTGTCAATTGCCACCTTAAGGTATATTGCGTCTATGGCGTAAATGTCAAATTCAGCGCAGAGGGGGTATGCTGATGCACAGAAAGATTTGGTGCACTACGTAAGAAGCCCTAGCTGAATTATTAAGTCAAGATTCTTTCTAGCCCGTTCAGTTATCCAACTTTTCTGGCTAATGTTCCGCAGACCTCTTGATAGATTATGCTTGGCTCTGCGAGGATAAAGTCCTCTGGAACTTTGTTTAGTATTTTGATGCACAATTCGCTGTAGGTTTCATCTTCTTTTTATGGCTGCTATTAAAACATTTGAGTCTAATGTCAATAGGCGACTAGGATGCTTCATGCCGCCTAGACCTTCTAACTTCTTCAACGACTGATAGAGGCCCTACCCATTTACTGGAGACAACACTTCTAAGCGCGAGAAAACCCTGCACACCCTCCTTCATACTTTTTAGCTCCTCATCTTCTAATAAAACAGGCTTTCCCGACTCAACAAGTTTCGCTAACAGTTCAGCCCAAGTTCTGCAACCAAATTCAACCTTTAACCTTTTAAGTTCCTTTAAGAGATCTTCAGACAAATTTCTATGAGAATTGTAGCCAAGAGATCAACCTAGATAATCTAGGTTATCCAGAATATAAGTTTAACAAAAATCCTCTATAGAAGTTCAGTGTTTAATAGGTGGTGCAGAACATTAGCCAGAACAAATTTAAGAGAACTTAGGATAAACAATGCCTTTTATGGGTACATTTAAATATGGGTAATCTCTTATTTGGTTACTGTGAGGCGTGGGTTTTGACTGAAACAACTTACTATAAAAAGAAGATTTATGTTCCCTCGGAGGTTCGGGAGAGACTGGGCTTAAAGGATGGCGACAAATTGGAGATCATTGCTTTAGACAGAAAGGGTTTTAGGGTTGAGTTGAAGCGGAAAACAGCTGAGGAGCGGGTTCTCGACGCTTTGGCAAGCGCCCGTGAAGTTGGTGTTCCCACGGGGTTGACTAGAAGGGAAATTTATGAGGATACTGGTTAATGGAGTATATGTGGCTGAGAGCGTCCATGCCCAAAAGAAAATATTGCTTGACACGATGATTTTATGTTACGCCCACGACCGTTCAAGTCAATATCATAGTGCGGCTTCCCTCATTGTTAAGGCTTCTGTAAGCGGCTTAATTAGAGCTTTTGTCTCCTATCAGAACCTTTTAGAGTTTTATTCCATTATGACAGGAAAGAAGGTGAAAAACCCTTTAAGTTCCGATGAAGCGGCTGAAATATGCATGCTATACGAGGAGAGCGTGAATATTGGGAAGCTGCTTCCATCAGCCGTCGCCTATAGGGCAGCTTTAGAATCAGCTAGACGTTTATCCATCGTCGACGGCGAGATATTTGACTGCATCCTTGCACATACATGTGAAGGAAACATAGATACTTTGTGGACAGAAAATACTAGACATTTCAAGAGGTATTCATTTCTAGAGGTTGAAAACCCCTTGGAGTGGAGATGGGAGGAAAAATAATACTTTAAAAAGTAATAACCAAGATTCAACAATTCCTCAATCATAAACGCTTAATGCCCCCTTTTACGACCTTCTATTTGTCTCACCGAGATTAAGTCGAGATATCTAAGGGATGGAAAGGATCCGGCGGCTAGGATAAAATTTATTGTAGAAAGAAGAAAATCCCTAAATCATCTTATTTGAAATGCCCGTGAAGGGTTTTCCACTAGAATTTTCTTTATAAAATCGCGGTTAAACCCGTTTCCCATCATTAAAGGAATAAAATCCTTAATTAAATAGGAGTATCTTCTGATGCTGCCACCGTTAGGCTCACCGACATTATACCAGCCAGCATCTTGAGATAGAAGGAGCTGCCTCTCAAAGCCATGCTCAAACACGAACCCCACCAACTTAAGAGTCCTCTCAGCCGTTGCTTCGCTAATACCGTCATAAGAAACCCAAGCACCACGCTGCAAAATTTCTAAATGGCAATCTAAATCTTCTATAGAATCGCAGTGAGCAACTATCAACCTATCTAGGTTAACTCCCTCCTCCGCAACAATCTCAAGTAACTCCATTGCCGCCACACTATGAGCAGTGTGACAGACAACCGCCGCACCCGTTATGAGACTACAGCGGGCAGCAGCTCTCACAATCTTCTGTTGTATAGGAATAATGTGGCCTGGATTCACAGCAATCTTTATGAAACCAGCTTTAATGGGAAACCTCACCTCCAAATCCGCTTTCGCTTTAACCAGTTCATCTATGATGCCACCCTCTATTTCATGCACCCAGCACTCTGCCAACTGATCCACAGAGTACTCAAAAGCATACCTTGGGAGGAAGGGCTCTTTATATAAGCCTGTGTTTGTAAGAATATGGATTCCTGAAGCCCTTGATAGATCTGCAAGTAACCGCGGATCCCTCCCCATAAACGCTGGAGTACAATCAACAAAACCACCAACACCCAACTCTCGAATCTCCTTCAAGTAAGGGAGCATAACATCAAAAACTTCTTTAGGATCATAGCGACCCCGGCTAATTTTATCAGCCCCAATAAAATCGCAGAGCACATGCTCATGAATTAAAGCCAAACCGAATTTCTCTGGGGAAATATCGCCAAGAACAGTTCTAATTTTTCCCATAAAAAGAAAAACCTCAACCCTAATTTTAAAATTTGCTCACACTTTAATTTAAATCTCCAACTTGCCAAAGTGCCTTAAGCTATATAGAGACTATGGAGCATTGAAAACTAGAGGGAGGAGACCCTCTAGGTCTCTGTCTCTCCGTCAGCTACCTAGAGAGAACACAAGATAGAAAACTCAATATGAGAGCGGTTGCCAGCCAGCCAGCCTACTGATACCTTTTCTCTTCCGCTCTCTTATTTCTTAATTCTCTTGATGTACCTGTATGCTTGTAAAGCCGCCATTGCCCCCTCTCCAACGGCAGTCGCCACCTGCATTCCACCGCATGTGCAGTCGCCGGCCGCAAAAACCCCCTCCACATTGGTTGATTGGGCTCTGTCAACTCTTATACAACCCCTCTCATCAACCACAACCCCGGATTTCCTAACGATATTCGTAACTGGAACACTGCCTAAAATTATGAAGACCCCTTCGACTGGAATCTCCTCAGCGCCCGCCTGAGCCGCTATAGTTATAGATTTAACGTATACATCGCCGTTAATCGAACTAACCTTAGCGTCAACAAATTCTATATTCTGCTTTTCACGGATCTTCCGGAGCAGATCCACCTCAACCTCAGACTTTTCACCGTGAGATATTAAAATAACCTTTTTTGCGAAGCCGGATATGTATAATGTGTCCTCCAACGCCTCATTATTGAAGCCAACTACCGCCACAACCCTATCCCTAAAGAAGGGCGCGTCGCAGACAGCGCAATACGATACCCCACGGCCAAGAAACTCGGTCTCCCCCGAAACAATCAGCTTTTTCCTCTGGGTTCCAGTCGCAATTATAACGCTATAACCACGGTACCCACTATACCTAGTCCAAACAACCTTAATAGGACCCGAAAGATTCATGTCGAGAACCTCCTCCGGAAACTTTATCTCCGCCCCAAATCGCTCAGCCTGCTTAAGCATCCTCTCAACAAGGTCGACGCCGGATATCCCGTC
>JAWCEH010000149.1:0-7065 GCA_038859955.1 Bathyarchaeia archaeon
TCTTTTTATGCTTCCTCTCTTGGGAGGATAGCGTATACTACTATCTTGTTTGGTTTAATGAGTTCAAAGAATATAACTGTAGTCTCTAAGCATAACTAGATTGTTGAGTAAGCATTATGAGTAGAAAAGTTATGGATAACCATTGAAATATTGTTGTATTGCTTCGTGTATTAGACATTGTTTTATAAATTTATTTTCGCTCTTATTTCATTTTCGAGTCGGGTGAACGTTGGCTCAAATAAACATCCCAGAGCGGGACAATAAATGCACCGACCTGTCTAAGTCGTCCTCATACAGCCTCAGGCAGCTTCAGGCGGAGGGATATCTAGGTCGAACAGCCTAACCGCCTATATTAACGACTTCTCAGCGTCCGTGAGCCCCTTAAGCGGAGAAGCTAATGTAATAGCAAAAATTTTCTATTTTATAACCCCAACTATCATTAGCTTGCCATTACAAACTTCTTCAGCTAATGAATTAATATCTTTACTTTAACAGCTTTTTATCACAATCCTTCATCCTCCTCGCTGAAGGATCTCATGAGGAGGGATGAATGTCAAAACTTATGATGAAGTTATAAGGGCTATTTTAAGGGAGAAGTTATGTCAATTATCGTGTAAACCGGTTTTCTAGAGGTTTTTTAGTCTTGAGGGGCCTTAACTTTGTTTTTGATGTTTTGGTCAACCTTGACCCCTGTTTTTCCCTTCGTGGGGACTTTGAGGGCGTCTCTAATCTCCCCTTTGGGTGGGGGATATATAGTGGTTGTAAATCATATCTATGTATCCGCTGGTATTGATAAGAGATTGGTGCTTATGATAGAACGAATAAAATTTAAATATGAGTTTTTAATTTAAAAAAATTTAAAGCTTAGAGAAGGTGGAACAATGAAAGAAATCTATCGTACAGTATTAAGTGTAGTTTTAACTGCAATTATTGTAGGGACCGCAGTATGGTTTCTTAAGCCGACTCCCCCAGAAGTTGCTGAGGTGCCAGCCTTGCAGGCTAGAATAGCGGAATTAGAAAACCTTGTATCGCAATTAAATGCTACACTAGCTGCAATACCGAGACCTTTCAAAGATATTAAGATTGTATTCTTCTGTGGAGGTGACCCTGGAGATGTGTTTGCTTCAATAGTTTATCAAGGTGCGAAACTTGCAGAAGCCATTTTGGGATGTAAGGTAGAATATGTCTTCTCAGGCTGGTTAGCGGAGAAAATGGTTGAACAATTTAGAGATGCTGTTGCAAGAGAGCCAGATGCTATTTGTATGATGGGGCATCCTGGAGAAGCTGCACTCAAGGATTTAATTGATGAGGCTAGGCGAAAAGGAATAGTTGTAACTCTTATAAATGTTGATTTGCCTAGGATACGGGCGAAATACGCCGCTGAAGGAATGGGCTATGTAGGTCAAGATTTAAATGCAAGTGGCCGCCTATTAGCAACAGCTGCTCTAAAGAAGTTTAATCTCAAGCCGGGAGATCATGCCTTAGTTATATGTCCTCTTGGTTCTCCAGGCCGTATGTGGAGAGAATACTCCGTTGGGTTAACGTTTCAGGAAGCTGGCCTAAAAGTCGGCTGGATAGACTCAACGGGAAAAGGCTGGGCTGCTGACCCAGCCAGGGCAATACCTGAAATTACAGGTTATCTCGCCGCGAATCCAGATGTTAAAATCATCGTATATCCCGGAGGTCAAATGTTGGCGGCTGCTCCAATGTATATGGAGGCAGCTGGTAAGAAAGCGGGAGAAATAATAAATATAGGGTTTGACTTAAATCCAGGGGTTCTTGAGGCCTTCAAGAAAGGATACGTTCAGCTAACACTAGATCAGCAACCTCTTCTCCAAGGATTCTTACCAATTCTGCAAGCATGCTTAACTGTTAAGTATAAAATAGCAGGACTCTATATTGATACTGGAGGCGCCTTAATAGATGAAACTAACTACTTCTACCTTGAGGAATTAGTAAAGGCTGGATATAGATAGTAAGTGAAAGAACAAAAGGTGAGCTAAAGTGGAGCCCTTGCTAGAAGCTAAAGATATCCATAAATTCTTTGGCAAAGTTCATGCACTTCGAGGCGTCAATTTTCAAGTTAACCATAATGAGATCGTTGGCTTAGTGGGAGATAACGGAGCAGGTAAATCAACACTAATAAAAATTCTTTCAGGAGTTTTTCCGCCAGATAAGGGCAGCATATATTGGAGAGGAGAGAAAATAGATAAACTCACAGTCCAAAAAGCTAGGGAACTAGGGATTGTAACCGTTTTCCAAGAAAGAGCGTTAGTTGAACGCCAGCCACTATGGAGAAATATATTTTTGGGAAGAGAGCTCACAAATAAATTGGGTTTTCTTAAAGTAAAGGAGCAAAAATTGGAGACAGAAAAACTTATGAAAACATTAGGCTTCACTTCATCAGCTGTTACACCTGACTCCATAGTTAAATATATGTCTGGAGGAGAAAAACAAGGTGTAGCAATAGCAAGATCTCTCTACTTTAACGCAGAGCTCATAATTCTTGACGAGCCTACTGTTGGCTTATCGCTCTTTGAAACACAAAAAGTTCTTGACTTTGTGAGAGAGATAAAAGAGAGAGGTAAATCTTGTATTTTCATTACCCATAACATCTATCACGTATATCCGGTTGCAGATAGATTCGTAGTTCTAGACCGAGGAAAGTGCGTTGCTGAGTTCTTTAAAAAAGACATAGATTTAAATACTCTTGCTGATAAATTGGTTGCGATTGCAAGAGGAGGATAATATGAACTTCTCTCTTTACAATGGATTCAAAAGACTTTGGGAATCGTATTCTCTCCAAATAGTTATTTTATCGGCTTATTTAGGACTATGTATAGCATTTTTGATTCTTTCCCCAACAGCTTTCCTAAAACCAGCTACTTATATATCTATTCTTACCGTGGCTCCATTCACAGCTATTATAGCCATGGGGATAACTTTCGTTATAATCAGTGGCGAAATAGATCTTTCCTTTGCCTCAATAGCGGGGTTAGGTGCCTTTGCATTTACGCGAATATGGCTCTTAACACATAATGAGGCCCTTTCTTTGCTTGGTGGTTTACTTGTGGGCTCTCTTGCCGGGGCTTTAAATGGTATTTTAGTAACTAAAGCTGGTATCGTTTCAATGATAGCGACTTTAGGAACAAACTTCTTTTGGAGGGGGTTCATAATGGTGCTTACCGAAGGATTTGGCTCCTCCCTAGTGGATACTTCAGATACGTTTTTGCGGTATATTCTTGTGGGTAAAATAGGGGATCTTCCAATTCAAGTAATATGGTCTTTCGCCATTTTGATCTTCTTTTGGTTTATTTTAAATAGGCATAAAATTGGTGCACACATTTACGCCGTCGGAGATAATATAGAAAGCGCAAAAATGATGGGCATAAGTCCTGTTAAGGCAAAAACTATTGCTTATATAATAGCTGGTACATCATCATCTTTAGTTGGAATAATGAATTCATTACTTTTGTTAACCTTCTGGCCAAGTACAGGAGAAGGGTACTTGCTTGTCGCATTAGCAGCTATATTTTTAGGAGGAAATCCGCCTGGAGGAGGTGTGGGAACACTTTTCGGCTCATTTATAGGCTCCTATATGTTAGGATGGATAAGCACGGGATTAATAGCGGCCGGAGCAACGGGATTTTGGACGAATCTCATATATGGCTTAACGATAATTCTTTCAATAATACTCTACAAGTTTGCAAGAAAAAGATAGGATTAAGATAAGAGAGCTTGATTTCGATTTAATGCGCTTAAAGAAGGGTTGTTTTAAAGTTAATCTTTGTCAGGAGATATCTTCTGTTTTATTAAATGGGATTTTTAGAAATATAAAACTCGGTTTTCAAAAATATTAGAGGTATTATAAATCTATAGAAGAATGTTCCTGCTAAGAGAAAACCGCCAGAACTTCTTAAGTTATAAGTGGTTCGAAAGATAGGTATGAATATCACCTTATGGGAAACTTTTAACTATATAGTACCATTATCTGCAGTTTTCCCTGGTCAAATACAGGTTTATTCTGCAAACATGGCATGACGATGCCATGTTGATGATGAAAACATACGGGTATAATGGCGCTAAGCTACGAGTCTCTAGAGGTATATATTAAGCGGAAAGTTAAAGGGCATAGTGTTCGCATGATACACTTAAGTATAAAATCAATATCTATTATCTATCTTATCTTTTTCTTAGTGCGTAATAGCTAAGTTATTTATTTGGTATTTACTAGAATGGTTTTCTTGAGTTACTTATTGTTCCCTCATCACTCCACGGTAATATATTGTCGCCTATAGTTGTATCTGTCCATCTTCATGTAACATTGTAGCTGGAAATGTACTCTTTATTAGTGCTTAAATAAGAAAACCGTAACGATGAGCAATATGTTTCTTGTTCAAGTGATCAGACCTAGCTCCTTTTCTGGGGAAGGCGCCTCACATTATAGCGCCTAAGAATTAAGCCATAAAGCATAAAATTGGAAATACTAGGCTGGAACTTTAAGTTCTCATTTTTCTAAAAGAAGAAAGATTTAAATAAAAAAATTCTTCAGCTTAAGATTATGAGATCCTCTGGAATGATTTTCGAAGCAAAAGAAAATAGATTGGCAATATATGGTCAAGGTGAAACCATATTACTTGAACCTTTTGGGGAAGATATACTAAGATTTAGGGCAACAAAAGGGAGAGAGATTGTTGAGGAAAATTGGACTTTACTTCCACAAAAAGAGGTCTCCGCCAACATTATTGTTGATTCAAATAAGGCTGTTATTCAAAACGGGAAGTTAACGGCGGAGATGAGGGTGGGAGGAGATATAAGATATCTAAATACTTTTGATGGAAGGATTTTGCTAGAAGAATTATGGATCGATCATAGGATTAACAATGCGGAGGTTTTAAAGGCAAGGAATTATAAAGCTTTAAGTAGTGACTTATTTAAAATTCAAGTGTATTTTAAATCCTTTGATGATGAGCATTTTTACGGAATGGGACAGTACGCTAATGGTTATCTCAACTTAAAAGGATGCGTTTTAGAGCTCGCTCATAAAAATACTCAAATAAGCATTCCATTTTTACTCTCCTCCAGAGGTTATGGTTTTGTCTGGAATAATCCTTCGATCGGGCGTGTAGAGCTCGCTAAAAATCACACCATGTGGCTGGCTGAGGCTGCAAGACAAATAGACTATATAGTAATCGCGGGAGATACGCCAGCTGAAATTGTTAAAAAGTATACTAATCTTGTTGGTAAGGCTCCACCTATGCCAGAATGGGCTCTAGGCTTCTGGCAGTGTAAATTGAGGTATAGATCTCAGGACGAGCTGTTGAGTATAGCACGCGAATATAAAAGGAGAAATTTACCCCTTTCAGTTATAGTGATAGATTTCTTCCATTGGACGAATCAGGGAGACTGGAAGTTTGACCCGAAATATTGGCCTGACCCGAAAAAGATGGTTGAGGAGCTAGAGTCCATGGGCGTTAAAGTGATGGTCTCAATATGGCCTACAGTCGACGTTAACAGCGAAAACTATGATGAAATGGTCAGGAGGGGGCTTCTAGTTAGAACCGAGAAAGGTATACCCATAGTGTTTACTTTCCGCGGCTTCACAACATACTGCGACTTCACAAACCCCGAAACTAGGAGATTTGTATGGGAGAAGGTAAAAGAAAATTATTATAAGTACGGTATAAAAGCCTTCTGGCTGGATGAGGCTGAACCACAATTCGGAATGCGAGGTTTAGGATATGATAATGTATTGCCTTATGACTATGATAACATTCGTTATTATTTGGGTAATGGTTTAGAAGTAAGTAACCTTTACCCATTCTATTACGCTAAAGCTTTTCATGAGGGATTAAAATCCCTGGGGGAAGATGATTTTCTTCTTCTTATTCGGGCTGCCTGGCATGGTAGCCAGAGATTTAATATTGTCGTGTGGTCAGGAGACATACCATCAACGTTTGATTCTTTGAGGAGACAAATCAAAGCCGGATTAAATATGGCTATCTGCGGAATTACTTGGTGGACAACGGATATTGGTGGATTTTATGGGGGAGATCCAAGAGACCCGAGATTTCAGGAATTAATTATTCGGTGGTTTCAATTTGGCTGTTTTTGCCCAATCTTTAGATTACATGGATTCCGATTACCTTACCCTAAAGATCCTAATAAGTGCGACTCTTATGAACTAACTGGTGGTCCCAACGAAGTTTGGTCTTTTGGTGAAAGAGCTTATAAGATACTATGCGACTTCTTGTTTATAAGGGAAAGATTAAAGCCGTACATTATAGAACAGATGAAAATATGTTGTGAGGAAGGCGTGCCACTTATGCGTCCGCTCTTCTTTGACTTTCCATTTGATGAGAACACCTATGATGTGGAAGATGAGTTTATGTTTGGCTCAGATATTTTGGTGGCGCCAGTATATGAGGAAGGAACAAAGAGCAGAAAGGTTTATCTCCCAAAAGGAACAAAATGGACTGATGCTTGGAACAGTAATGTTTATGAGGGAGGACAATGGATCAACCGCGCAACCCCGCTAGAAATAATTCCAATATTTCTGCGTGAGAATGCAAAAGTACGTTTTCCCTCAACCATAAATGAGCGGTAACAGTTCTATGTGTATAAGAATTCTTCAACCTTATTGTTGTAAAATGTTTCTTCAAGTAGGCTTTGACGGAGTATAATTATGTTATGTTTATAAAGCCGATTGACATCTCTTTATAAGAGATGTTTAGTTGAGTTAAAGGGGTGGAATGGAGCAAACCATGCGGAAGCTTAAGGCTTTAGCGTTAGTTTCAGGTGGCTTAGATAGCCTGCTTGCCACGAGATAATATAAAATGACACCCATTCTAGCGCCTTTTTCGGATTATTGGAGAATGAAAGCAAAAAGGTTGTAGCATACTGTGACATCTCTGCGTTGGGGAGCACGGTTATGACTTTTTGGATTTGTTACGTCTTTGGGATTTGCCGCTGGTTTTCACAGCACTCATATTCCTGGCTCTAGGCTGAGCGATATTTCAAGTTGGAGAAACTCAATGGATTTTATGGGAGGATTAAGCATATACA
>JAWCEH010000150.1:0-7037 GCA_038859955.1 Bathyarchaeia archaeon
GGATGTAAGTTTGAATTGAGACTACATACTCGCCCGGAGCACTCCATAACTGCCTGCTTCAGCGAAAAGAAGCCAGAAATGGGCTTCTTTGGTCCCTGGCCTTTGGGACCGTCCTGGGGCCGTCCCAAATACATTGCGAGGACCGTCCTATGGCCGGAGACAGGATAGAGCAGTTAAAAAGGCGGGTTGAAGAGCAAGCAAGGGCTTTGGGTTCTTTAGCTTCAAGCATAGAAGGCGGGGATAGGCTTGGAGAGTTGGTTAGGCGTGTGGAGAAGCCTTGTGAAGCCTTAAGCAGTTTGGCTGCTGGTGGTGTTTCCTTTGAAGGCTTTGTTTTAAGTTGGCCTGAAACGAGGGAGTTGTTTCTGCAGTATGTTGAGTTTAAGCGTTATGAGCCTGCCAATGCAAGGAATATGATTGGCTATTTAGATAGGTTTGTTAAGCAGCCTATAAAAGAGCCTTTGGATGTTATGCGACTGTTTTCGCCTTTAACCGCTGGGCAGAGGCATCACTTGAACCGTGCTATGCGGGCTTGGTTTAAATGCCTAGAAATCAACCGTCCAAACGGACGGTTTAAAGAGTTTCTTGACAGCTTGAGGAAGGCTATTCCTAAGGATGAAGTTGGTATAGACATTAAAGTGCCAGAAGAAGAACAGATAATCTCAGACTTGAAAAGAATAGTTTCTGAGCCATTAGCCCTTCAAGCAGAGTATAACTTGCTTTTGGATTCTGGTTTGAGGCTTGTGGAAGTTGTTAGGCTTCTGAACAATTTTCCAGAGGCTGAACATTTGGAAGGATTTTACTGCTGCCCAGTTGGGCTTTTCAGAGGCTCAAAACAAGCGTATTACTGCTACATGACAGAATACACCTACCAGTTAATAAAGAAGCTGAATGAAAAAGTTTCAGAAATTAGACTGAAAAGGCTGCATCAACTTCACGGATATACAAGGGCAAAGTATCTAAGGAAGTTTGCCAACGACATGATGACAAGCGAGAAGCTAAACATCCCAGAAAGCGTTGCAGACTTCATCCAAGGAAGAGTTCCAAAAAGCATAGGCGCTAAACATTACATGCAACTTAAACGAAAGGCAGACCAATACTACCCAAGATACGCACACTATATAACAGACTTGCGGAAAAAAGCTGGAGTAATAACGGTCTAAAACTTTCTTTTTTATTTGTGAAAAAGTTTAATCAGAAGCCTATCCGCTTGGTTATTGGGCCCATCCTATTATAAAATATGCAAAGCGTTAGAGGATCGGCTTCCGTTTCTTTTTGTTAATTTCTATGGCAAAACATTTTGAGCATACTCCATTATATCGTAGCAATTCCCATAACGAAGTTTTACGACCGCAGTATGCGCACTTACCTACTTTCATGTCAAGCATCAATTAAATTCGCTAAGACCTTAATATTTTTGTAAACAGCGCAAACCTAACAAGTTTGCTTTGCTCGCCAATCAACCCACTTCTCGAGCGAAAAGCTTTCAGTTGCATCTTGTATATCGTAAGTTTTAGGAACACTAACTATGCCTTGATTTATTCTAAACATATTGTCCTCGCCAGTTCGCCATATTTTCCACTGTTTCATATCACGTGTTATGTAAACAAAATAATCTAGTTCCTTTAGGTCTAACTCCTTGATATGATTAAGAGTAAATGCGTTGCTTGCCCAAAATCCTACCCCTATTTTTGTCACCGTATTGACGGATTCTGGCGCGAAAATTTTCTTGAAGTCGTCAAGACCTTGAATGTATTCTTGTTCTGTCTTAAACAATGATAACTTATCTATTCTCTCTTGGACATCACGTCGAGCATACTCACCTGTGTTTTCCACAAGATTTGTTACTTTTCCAGGCAAAAATGAAATTATATCAATGTATATTCTTGGTTGGCGGCGTCCTGTTTTTGGCTGAACAAGAATTCTTCGGTCTCCTTGGGCTCCTGGATAACTCACTGCAATTATTTTGTATCCGTTAGGCTTAAGTATGTTATGAATCACTATGTAAGTTACATCGTCTTCATCAAGCTTCTTTCTTTCTGTGATCGGTGTTACTTCAGGGTGATCTTCATAAGCATGAAGCTCATGATATGGCTCCCATTTAAATATAACTTTCCTTTGACCAGTATCGTCTTCAATGACGAAAAGTTTTGAAAAAATAAATATTGTTTTTAACGGCTTGCTCAAGCTATGTAAGTTCTTTTTAATAAATTCTGTAAGGTCAATTACAACGTTATCTGCGTCATAATTTTCATATGCAGCTACAACGTCCATAAATTCTTCATTTGCATACAGACCTGATCCAAGAGCGAAGCAATACAAGAAGTCATATACGCTAACAAGACCTTCATTAACAAGCTGCCTTATTTCATCCTCCTTTGGTATGTCCTTATACCATGCATCAGTAAAACGGCTAAACACCATCTTAGATATAACATTCGACGTCAAAGTTCCATAATAAGCTAACATTCCTCTTTCGGGATCCATCGCATGTCCAAATCTATTTAGTTTAACCTCTAATGCCTCTGAGTTTAATATAGGGTCTCTCTTAATGTAACGCGTTCTGGAAGTGTTTAGTTTAGATACATCTATTTGGGGGCTATTTCTAAGTTTACTTAACCACTTCTTAAAATAGTCGATTCGTTGCAGCACATTACAGACATTATCAATCCATTCCTTTGAATATCCATTATTTGTAATTTCCCTAATCATTGCTGAAAGCAAAACTTCAAATTCAGGTATTGGTTCAGGACATGAACAGTATTCCTGATCTGTTATTGCCATTCCTTTCTCGTCACATTTCCATTCAAAGTGGAAATAGGGTTTACGATATTTCAAGTAAATTAATCGGAATGGTTGTGTATAATCAAATTCAATGTTCCCTCCATGTTCATAAGGGGACATTTTTTCTGTAGGAGATATTTTTGCGTATAGGGCGTTATTCTTTGCTGCTGCAATCATTCCATCAAAACGTTGAAGTTCATGATCTTCTGTAAAAACAGCGGTTGAAAATTCTATAAGAATCAGCGGGTATTCTTCATTGCCATCCACTACGCTTATTAGTATATCGGGCTCTTTCCAAAAGATTATAGGAGCTAACTTTTTGCTATAACTTTTATAGTTTCCAGTTAACTTAATTAGTTTAATATCGACGTTTCGAGCTTCTCTCAGCGCCTTCTGTAATATTGGAATGATATAGTGGTAGGCTTGTTCTATAGATTCATAATACACCCTAAATTCCTTAATCATGATCACCATCACTTTTCGTTTTTAAGGAGAATAATGTGTTCGTTCTTAGTTTTATTTCTGAATGCTGGATTGAACGTTTTGCTTGCATAACTGAGATTATAATCAACTTTATCAACAACCTTAAAGCCGGATCTGTCGGCTAGTTCAGAAACCACATCATCACCCTTCCATAATTCCTTTCGGATAATTGAATCGCCAATAACTATTACAAAAAACTTTTGCGGTTTTAAAATTCGGCGAAAATGTTCAAAACATTGGGTCATGTCTTTTATATATGTATCAATTGGTTCCCTATGACTAGAGTGTCTAAGTCTGGAACCTATTTCATTAAACTTCGCTTTTTCCCAATCCATGTCCAACCAAAACATTCTAAGTTTATGATAAAGATAATAATCATATGTATTAGGATACGGCGGGGACGTTATAATGAAGTCAGCAATATTTTCATCAATAAAATCAAGTTTCCTTGAATCAGCAAGATACACCTTAGCCTCACAATCACTCGCTTCCCGATTGAAAAGCTTGACCCTATTTACCATATCCAGCACTTTTTCCTTGAAAAGCGAAAAGGGTTGTTTTGGTGAAATCTCCTTTTTGACGGCCGCATATCGTGTTTCGCTATCTTGATTCGAAACTGGAACTATTATACATGAAAATGCTAAAAGAAGAAGGTCCCGTAAATCGGGATTTAAATCATCCTTCACTAATGAAGATTTTATGATTGCAAGTTCGTGCAAAACATGTTCTTGAAACCAATGATTTCTTCTGGGGAAGTTTGGAAGTGTATAGTTCAAATCCTCATTTTCCGCTTTTTCGGTAAAAGAAAGAAGGGTTTTATAATGTTTCCCAATAAATACGTCTATCTTTATTTCTATCGCTTTTAGAAGGTCAGGCACTTTTTTTAAACATTCCTCAGGTATCTTAGTTGTTTTAACTTTTGCCATAAAAACTCCTAAAGGGTGAATATCGACACCTACGCTATTTCTCCCTAGAAGCTTTGCTTCAACAAGGGTGGTTCCGCTACCGCAAAAAGGGTCAAATATGCATTCGTTTCTCTGACTAAACAGCCTTATCATCAAATTTGGAATTTGAGGTATAAACTTGGCTGGAAATGGGTGGAAGTTATGAGTTAGATAAGTAGTATCTTGAGCATTCAGTATTACATTTAATATTTCTTCTTTATTCGGAAATTTCATAAGATTTCCTTCTATTTTCCGTAAGAGGTTTCCTTAATACTACTAGGAAGGTATGGTTTATGTTTACATAGAAAACTGATGGATAACCTAACAAAACTAGACTTCGCTGCTCATTTTGGTCCCAAATTATAAGATCATGATAAAGAAAACCTGCCCTCTCACCGGCATGTGCTATATCAGAGTGAACATCTATAAATGGTCGTCCATTTTGCGGATCTCTATGGTCTTTGACCACCCAAATGTTATAGCCTCCAGGCTTTGTAACTATATACAATTTTTCCATAAGACCTTGAATCTCTTTTATGAAAGCATCATACGGGAGATTGCCAAAATCTCTTGGATCATCTCCATAAGGCTTTACTACAGACTTATTATCTAATACAAGCCTTGAAGTTTTGTGGGTCTTTGCTCTATCTTCAACTGAGCGATGGATAAAGTTTGCATATGGTGGAGAAGTAAACATTAGTTGCACGCTATTTGGCTCTATCCATTGCAAAAGATCCCTACAGTCACCTTGAATAATCTTCTGCTCTGGGCTTTCAACCAGCGTCTGTTGACTTAAAACTTGCTTCGCAAGTTCTACAAATTTTGGGTATAGTTCTATCCCTATGCCTCTCCTACCAAGTTTTTTAGCGGCAACTAATGTTGTTCCAACACCAAGGAAAGGATCTAACACTAAGTCGCCTTTTTTAGTGTATATCTTTATGACTCTCTCCGCTAGGGCTACCGAGAAGGTTGCGCCATGTTCAAGATGATACCATTCCCGAGGAGAGCTAACCTCCCGTGCAGTCCAGACACTCTTGCTTAAACGCGTCCATTCTGTTGGCGTGAGCCCATTAAAGCCGACTTTTTCACTCATTCATCTCTTCACCTCATTGTTAAAGTATATTCTTGCAGGCCCGACTTTCCTTGAACAAATCTCTCCATTTTCTTCCATAGCTGTTAGAAAACCAGCCATAAATTGGCGGTTAACATCAACTGCCTTCGCAATTTCTTTTATGCTGAGTCCAGGATTTTCAGCTAATATCCTTTTAACTTTCTGAGATAGGAATGAAGATGTGTTAGCATCATTATTTGCAACCATATAGGTTATCCCTTGTGCTAACACTATTGATATCTCATCACGTATATAAACGTGATCGTGCACTTATTATTTTCGTATGCCAAAGATAAGAATGCATCGAAAGACATTTCTCGGTTTTTTAACTATGCTGCCTTTTGGCCACCACTCTATTAATCCAATAGCTCCCGTGGTTTCAACTAGTTTCTGCAGAAAATCGGCACGTTCTTCTCTGTTTGAAAATTGTGAACTTATTTCTATAAGCTGATAAATTCTATCATTAACGATCTTTACACTTACTACTCGATAATCAGATGTCTCATATAAACGCTGTTTTTGTTCCACGCAATTCCCTTTTCTTGTAATTTGCTTGCGCTATTTCTTGTTTATTGAACTTATTTTAGTTGATGTTTTCAATATTCTCCTTTTTCTTTTAGCCATTTTTCGTATTGGTCGAGAATTTTGTCTATGTGGCCGTTTATGAATTCCTCTGCGTTGTAGTAAGGTGTGTTCATTTGTTTTACTGCTTTGTTTAGTTTGTCGTATTTTTGTTTTGGGATTTCTATGTATTCATATTCTTCGGATTCCCATTTTAGGAAGAAGCGTATGGCTTGGCGTATGAACTCTTCTTTTCTTGTGTAGCCTTTATGCTTGTTTTTTGTTATAAATTCTTCTACTTCGCGAAGCAGTTCAGGTGGAACAATAACGGATTGGGTTAGGAGGGCTTCTATGGCGTCTTGGTAGGTTTGCATTTTCATCGTTTGGGCTGTTAACTCGCCCAGTAAGGCTGTGAGCTTCTGGTGAACGTCCTCCGAGATTTTTAGTGTTTTCATTTTTTATCATCCTTTTTGTTTTTTATGTTTTATTTCGTTTTTGGTATTACAAGTATGATTAGTGGAATTAGATTTATAAATTCTTCGATGTATACCAAGTATCCAGAGAACCTTTAGGAGAACACCGCCTTGAAAGTCAAAATTGGATTCACAATCGAGCCCGAACTACTACGGGAGATAGACGAGCTGCGAGGAATCACAAAACGAAGCACATTCATTGAATATATCATCAGGCTTGGGCTGAAAACCTACAAAGAGGAGAATCCGATTCCAAATCCCACAAGCAGGTTGTCTAAAGCTAAAAAGGAGGCTCACCAATGAGTGGGAAAGGCGACTTGAAGGTTTTGGTTAAGTCTGCTGAGGGTTTAGCCTATGCCTTACGGGATACGCTTGATGTTTTGGCTGACCATGAGCGTCGTATTAAGCGTCTTGAGGAGAAGCTTGGCTTTTTGGCTGATGTAGAATCGCGTGTTGTTGAAAAGGCTGTTGCTGGAGGACGTGGCGAATGAGGCTTCAGCTTTTGGCCAAAATCACGGATGCTGAGCTTCTGCGTAAGAGTATGCATGAGCTTGGAACAGTTTTTTATCAGGCGGATGGCGAAGGCAACATTACAAGGGTTGTTTATTTTAGTGGTTCAAGGGTTGTGGAGTTTGTTGGCAAGGTTGACGAAGCCTTAGCCAAGTGTGTCAAAGCCTTAGGGCA
>JAWCEH010000151.1:0-6994 GCA_038859955.1 Bathyarchaeia archaeon
AACGTAACCCTAAAAAATATTTTATTTTATCAGGTGGGAGGATGCCGTGGTTCAAGAGTTTTTTGAGGGCATCTATTTGACATGGAAGACCTACCATGGCATAATGTCCATCTATTCTCCTAAGTTCCCTAAGGATTTTCATAGTAAATGTCGGAAAGTATATAGATCCCTGTGCATCCATAAGATCTCTAGAATCCTTAGCTATGTATGGAATGTACTCTTTTCCATTAGTCTTTAAAACTAACACACCATCCACTTCACCCCTTTCTAGGAGGAAAGTAAGAATTGAGGACACCACGCCACCTGAGGCACCGTTATACCTAACTTTAGCGTCAGTTGAGTATCCCAGAAATACTTCAATAACATTTAAGGGGCTACGGAGTATTTCAGTTTTAGAAATTGCGTATGAGATTATGGGACAAGAAGCTGTACATAGATTACAGTTAATACATTTTGACTCATTGAAATGTATGGACGCATATCCATTAATCACACAGGGGAATATAGCATCTTTAGGACAAAATCCTACGCAGACGCCACAGCCTACACATAACTTCTTCATTAATCTTCGATAATCTATACTTTTGATTAGCAAGTTAAGACCCTCCTGAGCAGAAGCCCCGGGTTCTCAGCCTTTTTAATCACATCCTGTTTTCTTTCTCTAATAATGTTTACAAATTGCTTCTTTCTATTCAAGATTATACTTACGGACTGAACAATTTTGTTTAATACGTTCTCCAGATCAAAATAATTAATGTTATAAATGAGGTGATCCAACCCAAACGCTCCTAAAACATCATAAAATTTCACATCATCCTCACGAAGTATAGCAACAGCGGGGACATTCTCACTCAAAGCAAATATTGCAGCATGAACACGCGCCGTTATTAGCACATCAACATGACTTAAAAATCCCTTAACCTCAAATGGACTCATCTTTTCAGTATTTATAATGCTACACATATGAGCGTTCTTAATAAGACCAAGAAAACTCTCTCTCACATCACCTATGGAAGTTGGAACTATCCAGCAGTCTATACCAAGCTTCTCTATTAAAGCGTCTACAAGCTTTGCCAATACTTTGGGATGCTTTATTAAACCAGCGGGCGTTATAGCTACACCGCCTGAAGGCTTGAACACAGGATCAACCTTAGGAAGGAGTACCGCAGGATCGAAAGCCGTTAAAACATTCTTTAAGTTGAGCGATTTTCTAAGAATTTTTGTCGTATATTCACCACGTGTAAAAACGATATTTGCTTTACTAAGTGAGCGCTTCACAATATTTTTACGGCGACCATAGAGAACTGAAGTAGATATCGAGATTGGAAATATTAAGATTGGTTTACGAGGATCGTAATATCGCTCTATACTACATGACGTAACATATACCGGAAAACCTTCTTTCTCGAAAGGGAATGAAAGGACTACGTATAAATCAGCATCACTATAAATTTCACGATATTGACTAGAAAATAGTTTTAATGATAAAGCTGATACATAAGGTGGAGTACGGTAACTAACAAATTTAATAATCCTCTTTAAAATACTTCCAGAAGGAATTCTTTCCGCAATAAGGCCAAATGGGTAACCCATTGGATGCCAAATTGCGGCATCAACATGATATTGTTTAAGAGCCTTTCGAGGTTCAAAAGATGCCAAAACTACTTTACTATTAGGCAGATATTTCTTTATCAAATTGACCGTAGTTATGTAAATGGCCTCATCACCCTTATTTCCAAAAGGCCTAACAGTACCTAGCAACAATATATTTATCATGTTATCTTACCGCCAGCATATGCGTGATATTCACAACTAACCTCTTTTCCAAGATTGTAACAATAAGTAAAGGATAAAGGCTGTATGCGAGATGTATGGTATTAGCAAACTTTTAATGCTATGTCCTTTGAAGGCTCTGTAAATTCTGTGGATAAATGATGGCGTTATGGCTAAGATTGCCAGATGCGTTTTCAACCCTATTTTAGAATCGTTATTACTCAATGTTACTCGTAAAATTTTGAGATCTCTTTTAATTGGGTTCTCACATAACTAGGTGATTTGTCTTCCTCTATTGATTTAATTGCTAACGGAAGAGCTAAACTAAATGACTCTATAAAAGGTGATGACCTTTTCGCAAGTTTTTTAAACGTCTTTACAGCGTTAATAACTCGAAGATAGTTTTTAAGTCTTTTCAAGTTAACATATCCATAAACTTTAAAAACGTTATATGGGGCAATGGCATGTTCAATAAGCGTAAGATGGGGATCTTTGGGTCTCGAAAGGGATTCACGCTCGCAATGAATGACTCTGATATCTGAGGTAAGTATTGTTTTGAAACCTTTGAGTATTGCATGAAGAGCTACCAAAAATTCATACTCTGATCCCCTAATTGTTGAGCAAGGAACCTCAAAATCCGTAAAGACCGCCTTTTTAATACTCATATTTGCACCAATCACCCACATAGTACACCTTGTTTCTCTCATAGAAAGTGGGGGGTCGTTAAATACGAATAAACCCATGTCATTATAGTAACTCAGGTATTCCTTAAGATGCTTATTAAGATGCTTATAGTAACCTAAAGTAATGTTGACCAATCTTAAGAAATCAATTAAGTGTACTCTTAGTGTACTCTTCTGTCTCTGAAATGATTGTGGAAAGACTCTGCCACCAACAACACCTACCCTAGGATAACATTCATGTAAAGAAACATGTTTTCTAATAAATTGACATTCTGGAATAGCGTCATCATCAGTAATAATTAAAACATCCTCTTCAACCTTTTTAAAGGTAATATTCATCGCTTCAGTAACATATCCTTCCTTCTGTACGACTACTTCGATATTCAGTTTGTTTCTATACTCATCAATCACTTCAAGCGTAGTGTCTCCTGGAAAAGGTTTGTAGACAATTAAAACTCTGAAATCTTTATATGTCTGCGTAGCTAAGGAATTAAGAGTTCTTGAAATAGTTTTTCCAAAATTCTTATAAGTTGGAATAGCAACACATACTTTCATAAATTAAAACCTTAGTTATTTTTTTACAAAAAACATATTGAATTTTTTCCAATCCTTATGGTAACAAATACTCTGCAATTTATAGCCTTTTTCCCTAGTAGCTCTTTTACGCCTCTAATATCTGAACTCTCAATGACCAAGTATTTAATATTAGCTAGTGTTAACTCCATTCCTCTCAATACTCTTTTTTCGAAGCCCTCAACATCGATTTTAGCTACAACAGGGTGTTCAAGGTCATTAACGTCTATCACTTCATCAAGAGGTTTTATATCTACTTCCACGTAACGGGTACCATCTTGCTTCATCGATTTAACAGCGCTTTTATCATAGTCCATGAGTAACAGGGCTTTCTGGGTTGTATCACCAGCAGCCATTTTAAGCGATATATACGAAGAACACTTGTTTAGCTCTAAATTTTCTAATAATTGATTATAATTCTCCGGGTTCGGCTCGATAGCTATAACTTTAAGACCTGCTTTGCAGGCGCGTACGGCATAGCCTCCTATATAGGCTCCTACGTCTATGAAACTTTTAGCTTCTAAGACAATCTTTTTAAACCAATTAAACTCGCAATCTTCAGTAAACGGTAAAAGAGGCCCCAATAAAAAATCGGCAAGAACCATATCCCTACAAAACCATCTTATGCCTTCAAAGTCTACCTGAAAACCGCCACGAGAGCGCTTTATAATACCACCTTTACCTTTTAGCAATAGAAAAACCATAAACCAGTTGAACAACTCTAAATTTCTTAATATATCATCGAGTTTCCAAGAAAGCACGCCATTTAATATGCGGATTTGAATAGTATTTCCCTTTAATGAGTACTTATTTCTATATAAATACAAGTTCTTAATGACGTAGATGAAAAAATTTATGTTCCTAGGTGTAAGGGTAACATGAGAATCTTCTCCTATCTTTAAACGCACGGTTATCGCGTCCCTGCGAAGCAACCTGAGCCTAATCAAATGAGGAATTAACTGAGGAAATTTCTCGAGACTGTTTCTTAGCGCAATTATACATTCCATTTTGCTTTTTATCCACGAATAGCACATAGACTAAACTCCTTACATAAAATTATAATGTAAGGTTTCATTATTTTAGTCTATTTACGAGGCTCATTAGTTTAAGCTTGAAGTCTTCGTAACTAAAATCCTGAGCTCTATTACGCAGCATCATAATTTTAGTTAAGTGCGAATAGTCACTTAATACTAACATTATGAATGAAACCGCTTCTTCCAAGTTAGTATATGCAAAACCATATATTCCCTGCTTTTTGCCTAAAATATCTTCCCATGGACCCCCACTCTTATGAACTATTGGGATGAGCCCCGAGCTCATAGCCTCAACAATCGATGTGCCAAATTGCTCATTTTCTTTAGGATGAAAATATGCTTTAGATCTACTCATAAGGTATGCCTTTATTTGTTCTGAAGCATTTGGAAGGAGAAATACATTTTTAATATTCTCTTTATCTATCAAGTGCTTCAAACACCAGAAATAATGTGATTCATCTTCTGAATTAACGCCTCCACAAATAAAGAATTTAGCGTCTCTCACCTGCTTTGCTACCTCTAATACTTTATTGAGTTGCTTAAACCTGCTAAACCTTGAAATCGTCAAAACCCAAGGTTTGTCGTGGAGGCCACAATTTCTATATTTATGCATATCTACTGGCGGGTAAAGTACTTGGCTGTCTAGTCCTGTTAGACGCTTAAGTTGAGTGGCACTAAAATTGGAGTTAACTACTACTAAATTTTTCCCATAGAGATTAACTAGGTTTTTGGAAATGATATTATGAGGGATATAATATGCTCTCCTGACTATGGATAGAGGTGAATGTCTAACGAACGTTGAAACTAATAATTCCGGGTCATGAATGTAAACTATCCTAGTTGGTAAAAAAAGTCTTTCTCCATGGACATTAAAAGTTAGAATATTGTTTTGTTCAAGTTGTGCATCTAAGCGTTTAAAACAAGTATAATCAAGTAATCTACCTGATAGATTCCCATAAATAGTTTTACGAGCGACAAAATCTCTTAATTTACGCATATATTTACGATCATTCCAAGAAAATTCGTATGCTCTAATACCTAAATCACTTAAGGCTTGTTTAACGTAATCTTTAACCGCCCTTATACCACCAAATTTCTCAAGTTTGTAGTAAAAAAGAGCTACCATCATAGCTGTCTAGCTATATAGACTTTAATTAAATAGAAGATAAAGGCTATATATGAGATATACGGTGTTAGTAGACTTTTAGCGCCGTGTTCTTTGAAGGCTCTGTAAATTCTGTGGAGGATTGACGGTGTTATGGCTAGGAGTGCTAGTTGCATCTTTCCAGTAGCTAAGAGACCAATAAATGCAGATAGGGAGAGTGTGTGAAAGAAGCAAATAGATGCGTCCTTAAGTTGCGCTTTTCCATGCTTTATGAAGTTTTTCGCCCTAGTTTTACCGTCCCTCCAAGCTTTATGTAGCCTAATCCCTCTAGTGAGGTGGTAGACTATGGCTTTGGGGTTTCTATATACGGCAATTTTAGATTTTTTCAGTCGAATAAAGAAGTCTAGGTCCTCTCCACCCTCATTAAACCACGGATCGAAGTTGCCAATGATATTTATAACTTCGCGTTTAAACGCCATATTCTGCGTGAATTCAAAGTCGGAGAATGGCGCTCTTATCTTGCCTGAACGTACCATATCAACTTCAGAAGGATCCTTTATAGAAAAGTTACCGCCCACCTGTACTAATACATCCTGGCGTTCCTCGAATAATTTAGTGTAATTCTCGATCCACATTTCATCAGCTATACAATCAGCATCAATGAAGGCTATAATATCACTGTTAGCCGCATTAACTCCACTGGCGCGGGCACCCCCAAATCCTGGAACGTTATTCACTACAACCTTAATTGGAAGAGCGTGAACATATTCCTTAGCAACAGCTGCGCTTATATCGTTGGGATCATCAACCACTACTATTACTTCCCAAGGCTTTACACTCTGCCTAACTAAACTCTCTAAGGTATACCTAATTCTAGGCTCATTCTTCGCTATCACCACAACGGAAAACCTAAAGCTCATTTCCTTAACAATTTCTTTAAAACTACGTACATAAATCCGTAAGAGAGGGATAGTCCCGTTGGAAGGTTGAATGTTAGCCATACTATAATGCCCTCCTTTAGCCCTCTACTCTTTATGAGGGGATATATGCTTGGTACTAGGTATAGTAATGGCATAATAGCTAAAACCTGCACGCTCGTAATGAAAAGGACTAGGCTTAAAACAATCGTCAAAGGTAATCCAATATAATAGGCCAATCTTATTTTAAGGATTCTAGGTAGTCTATTAAAGGATTTATAGTATTCTTCGGCTCTAACGTGAAAGTTGTAGGCCATCCATGCTCGTATTCTTCTCTTTACATCGCTTGGGCTTTTGAGGTGTAGGACTGGTCTTGGTGCCCAAACAATTTTGTAGTCTGTTTTTTCAGTTACTCTGATGCCGAATTCTGTATCTTCGCCTACACTAAGATTTTCATCAAAAAATCCAGCAACATTAAACACTTCTCTTCTTATTAGGGTGAAACCCATGTATACAGCGTGAGTCTCTTTATTAACTATAGGCTTGTATCTCACCTTTAAGGATGGATCGTACTCATAGTCGGCTCCGATCATACCTATTGTGGGATTTTCCTCCATAATGGAGATCATTTCACTTAAAAGATCTCTAGGGGGTATTACATCACTATCCCAGAAAAGCAGATAATCACCTTCCATATTTTTTATACATAGGTTCCTCGCCTGCGGTATATTCGTCCGCTCTCGCATCAATACCATTTTGTAATATTTTTCCTCAACTTCATTCTTCCATTTTACGAGGGCTTCATATGTTCCATCGGTCGAGAAATCGTCAACAAATATCAGTTTGACTTTCTTCTTAGGATAATCTAAATTCTCAATAGCATTCAAAAGATTTCTAATGTATTGAAAT
>JAWCEH010000152.1:0-6899 GCA_038859955.1 Bathyarchaeia archaeon
TTGGCATGTCCAGACGACGCCGATTTAAGGGATTTCCTGTCGGTTTTGAGAGTGAGCTCTCGTAATGTTTATGGTCGAGGGTTGAAGCTTTTTGAGCAGTTTTATGCTGACTATGGGTCTTTGAGAGATTTTCTGGATCGAGTTGAACGGGATAGGCTTTTGCCTAGACGCGAAAGGAGGCGCATAGCCGCTCAAGTTTTGAACGCTTTTGTGGTTTGGCTTCAAAGTCGCGGTTATGCGCCAAAAACCGTTAGGGTTTATGTTGGGGCTGTCCAAAGCCTAGCAAGATACCATGATATTCCCATTAGTTTGCGCTACGTGAATCTTCCGCCAGCTCATCCCATCCATAAGAAGCATTCCGACAAAGAGACTGCCTTGGGAAAATGCTCCAGAAAATATACCAGGCTTAAAAGGGAAAACAATGAGTAAAGAAAACATTGTGATAATGCGGAAAAGTTGATTATTTATCCGGAGAAGGAGGATAAAATGTCAAGTGTTGTTGAAGAAGCGACAAAAACAATACCTGAGTTAGAGGTTATCTTAAAGGAAACTGTTAAAATTTTAAAGTTAGATAAAATGCCTGCTGAACAAATTTTGGAAAATTTTGAGAAAGTAATAAGAGACGTTGAGGCTAAGGCGTTTTCCATTTACAAAGAACATGAAATAAAAGCTTTTGATAGACTGAAAGATTTATGGTTTAACCAGAGAAAAGAGTGGATCGAGAAGATTATAAAGGAAAAAGGTGTCGATGGAGTTAAAGAGGTTCTATCGGCTTTTATTAATCCTGTTCGCGAGCTTGAATTTACGGCAGGCCAAATGAGAAAAGCGAGAGGGGGAAAACATTCGAACGATCCGTCAAAATTCTATTGAACCTAGCTGGAGTCCCATGCGAGGAACCCCATAAGGAGACAAGAAAAATTCTCAAAAGGATAGATCTTGTTTCCCCGGACGCTGAAACAGCTAGACTTACACCAGATAAATCAATCTTCATAGCCACGAAAAGGACGCTTAGAGAACGATGGAAACAAGTTGTCCCGGAACACATGAAAGGTGCAAGGCTTTACCTTGTAACAATTAACGGTAACATAACAGAAGAGAAAGCCAACGAAATTAAAGATACAGGAATGGTGGTTTATGTCAGAAGCGAGTTAAAAGAAAGGCCGTATTTAAAAGATAAGCCGTGGGTAAGAAAGCTCTCTGATCTTCCAAAAGATATACGGAACATGGTGCCTAAGCAAAAACAACAAAAACTAACATAGAGCTTTTTAAAAAATCACGCGCGCGCGTGCAAGAGCAATCTCTTCTTCCTCATACTTTGAGAGTATATGCATGGGATGATACCATGCAACATAAAGCTTTAGTTTTTGGAGCAATGATGAAAGGTTTTTCACTCTTATATGTGCTTTTATGGCCTTACCAGAAGGGACTTCACCAGTAGGTTCTAGTTCAGCATCAACTTCTATCGCACCAAAATATTCTTTGACTAAAGGATCTAATTTTTTAAGTGCCAAAATTTTGAGTGCCGCTTGATATAAGCTCAGCCTTAACTCCTCTATTTCTAAAAGATTCTGAAACACTTTAGACCAAAATAATGGGTTTTCGCTTTCCTTTAAGATTTCATTTTTAATTTTCCCAAAGTTCTGCTTTGCGTTCCTTATTTTCTCTTTCTCATCAGTTATTTAAAGACCAATTTTCTCTAGAAGCTTTATTTCGCCTGGAAAATATGTTTCTCCGTTTCCTTAAAGTCTTCCTCGTACTGTCTCAGAACTTTGTCTATTTGGTCGTCAATGAACTCTGCGCACTGTAATATGTTCAATTTGATGCTGCTTCTTGAATCTTAAAAAATTTATTTAATGAACCTTAAATTTTCAGGAGGTGTTCGAGAACTAGACCTGAGGAAGGAATTATTACTTTGATTATATTATTTTGTTTATGAACATATATTTCAGCATATCTGCGTTCATAAGCTAATGGTGGCAAGTATAGTTGGAAACTTACAGTTTGTTCTGTAAGAAAGCGACCAATATCGTAATATATGCACTCTTCTATATCTGAAACTTGTTTAAAATCGAATATTGCCTTGAATCGTTTAGACAAGATATATGCGGAGTCTCCCTTCCTTGTCTATTCCAACGAAAACCCCTTTGTCTACTTCGTATAAAAACCCCTTTTCCATCTTAACCGATTTAGCTTTCGTCAGAGCTTCATGAATTTTTATCATTTTATCTCTGTCTTTAACTTCATACTTACTTAATGTCTCTTTGCTAATCGGAATTAACGCACCTATAGAGGGAAGTTGTCTATAGGTTACGGCTGCGCTGATAGTGCCTGAAGAATTCATTAGCCGTTTCGTCTCCAGAGGAGTCTCTACTATTGAAGGGGATGCTGGAAAACTTGTTACTGAAACTTCTAATAGAGCCTGTGTCTCATCTCTTATCATTATGGGAACCCCATTTTCTTAAGCTTCATGATTTTTAGATTTAAATTTCCTATAAAAATCTTATCAATTCAGTAATCATTTTTTCTATATTTTTAATAAACTCGATGACTTCTTTAACTTCCTCGTCCCTCATGATTATGTCAACCAAGTATATTCCTTTTTCTGAAGACATGAGTTTCTCTATGTTGAACTCGCAGTATGAATGGCTTGTTGGCGCTAATTTCCTCGGTTTAAATTTTAGGGAAACAACCTCAGGTTCATCGCGTATTATGCCAGCCACCTCGGCTGGCAATTTTATGTTTAAGAAAAGCTCTTTTTCTATTTTAAGTCTTAGTTCAGCCAGGTATTCATAAAAAATGGCGTTTTCATTCAAATTAACTCCTGCCTCTCGTAAAGAAGAGAGGAGGTCTTCTCCCCCTGCCAATAGCATATCTTTATCAAATGTTTCTACACCTATAACTCTCCTTCCGAGGTCATATCTTATGTCTATAGACCCCTTCTCAGTAAATTTTCTCGCGAGTAAATTTGGATGTCCTCCTAATCCCCGCCTTCGTAATTCCACCGCTGGATTATACCCTCTATTAGCCAGCGATTTTACTATCATTGAATAATCTGGATGAAGAAGGAACAAGACATTCAGTTCCATCAAGGAATAGATGGTTTGCATTCTTACACCACAATTATACATTGACGTTTTAATAATTTATAATTTTAGCCGAATAAGAAAAGGTGATAAACCATAATGAAACAGAAATCCAGCAAACGTGAGCGCCAGCCAGGAGGTAAGAGAAACCCAAGTGTATCCAGCGGAATAAGCCATGGTAGGTTAGAAAACCACTGCACCCTAGCGTGATAAGCCAATAGGCGCGAGAAACCCACACTAGTACAGCGGAAAGCAGAAGCCATATAATATAAGAAACCCATTGCATGCTAGCGAGTTCTCGTCCGTTCAAATCCACTAAGTTCGTTAAATTTATTTTCTGAATATTTTTTCAACTTCCTCTCTATCTAATTCATCCAAGGCTTTCCTTAAGGCTTCGCGGTTGATTAAGAGATATTTTGTATAACGTCTTGATTTGTAGCTAATTTTTATTATACCTTCCGCAACGAGTTTTGCTGGCGGATACGCCCTTACGTCGTGCCATTCCCACCCTTTGTACTCTGGGTTGCCCTCATTTTTCCTTTCATGGTCTAGAGCTAGCCTTAAAATGGGCCTAAAGGTCGGGTTTTCTTTTAGAAATTTGATGATTTCTGGGAGTTGTGGCTCTTGATTCACATATATGCCCCCTTATCCTACGGGGGATAGATAGATATTTAAAATATTTGCCCCTAGACAATGCTGTCAAGTAAACGTGACTTCTGCATTCCCATGTGAAGAGTTGAATTCTACTGAGATTTAGTGAGATAAAAGCTGGATGCTCTAGCCTAGCTACCTCGTTTTGGATGCCTAAGCAAAACCACAAGGGTATTCTATGAAGAACCGAAGGGAGGTGATAACATGTCCAGGTTTGAGAAGAAAGAATCTCCAACAACGCAGGCTTCATTAGATAGATGGCTATCCATTAATGACTCATCAGTTCAACCACTTCAACCAGTTCAACAATCTCCAGAAGAATTTAAAGTGCCATCTAACTATTGGGCGGTGGATTACTGGGATGACACTATCTCATGCATTGAGCTAACAATGAAACGCAGAAAAGGCTACTTGGTAAATTGGATGGAGGGAGAACCACGTGGCGATAGCTGGGATGGATCGATAGACAACCAAGAGAAAAATCTAGAGGAAGATGTAAGCAAGTATGGGTGGCAATTTTAAAACCGCCTTGCCCGCCTCCACATCTTCCTTTTCTTCGATGTTCTCTTTTTATAGTTTCACCAAACTTATTGACCAACTTTTTCGTTTAATATCTTTCTCACCCTTAGTATGATGAGTGCGAATTTTACATTGCAACGCTAAGAGGTTCTATCTTTTCCACCAATTCTCTTCAATTAACTTTTCGTTCGTTGGAGGGCTTTGTCTATCTGGTTTTTTATGAATTCTACTGCGTTGTGATATGGCATTTTCATTTCTTTTAAGGCTTTGTTTAGCTTGTAATATTTATCTTTGGAATTTCTATGCATTCCTATTCTTCTGACTCCCATTTCAAGAAAAAGCGAATGGCTTGACGAATGGACTCATCTCGCAAGGTATAGCCTTTATGCTTATTCTTTTCTATGAATTCTTCTATTTCGTTGAGAAGCTCTGGCGGCAGTATCACAGACTGGTTTAACACCGCTACTATGTCGTCTTGATATTTTTGAAGCCAGCTTGTTTGAGCTGTCAACTGACCTAAAGAGCTGTTAATCTTTGGTGGGCATTATGCTCTCCGAAATATTTCCACAAGCCCTGATCCTATTATTCTGTTAGTGTTAGCAGCGACTAAAAAAAGTTACATTAGGAAGCTAAAAATAGCTTTGGATGTAGATTGGAGGTATAAATTTGGTTGAGTTCGAAGATCCAAATATTGGTATTGACAGATCTAAAGTCACAATCACTGCAACGGCGTTTGTGAAGGGTTATCCCACTCCGGTTGAATTGAAAGTGTATGGAGACAACAAGGTTGGGAGTTTATACGCTTAGAGGTTTCACCAGATCCCTTAGGTAGAGCGATTTATAATTTTTCAAGGACAAAATTTTCAAAGATTGCGAACAGGTCAGAAGTCTAACAACTAACATGCTTTCAATGTTTGCTGATTGGAGCATAAAGCCAGAGGAAATAGAAAAATTAGCTGTAAGAGCCGGGAACATGATTGGGATTAAATGGGAAGAAACCTTCAAGGCAGAAAAGGAAAAGTAGCATCTAACTATGGTTGATGAATTAACAAATATATATAAGGAATGATCGAATGATTTGTTTAAAGAATGTAGCATGGTCTTAGCTTACCTGGACATCGAAACGTATTCTCCCGGTGAAAAGCCAAGGGTTGGTGATAAAGTCATTTTAATTTATTATAAAGAGGAACTCGATGGCAACCTAAACATGCTCTCTAAGGAGTGGGAGGAGGGTGAGGATACCATACTTCAAAAGTTTTACGATATGCTTAAAGATAAAACCGCAAAAGGGACAGTGACACTGATCGGTTGGAACTTTGTTAGATTCGATATACCATTTCTAACATGTCGATTGTTCTTCCATAAAATAGATAGTTTGGATGACATACTTGAAACCTTTAGGAGGGCTTATTTTATAGATCTTCGTCAGTGTTTATTGCCATTCAACAAATATCGTTTTAAGGGACTGTCCGAGGAGGAAATAGCAAAGAAGTTCAAAATCGAACCGCCAAAGTATTCCAACAAAAAGGTAAAAATCTTTTATGAAAAAGGCGAGTATAAAAAGATAGAAGAACATGCCATATCTGAAATGAAATTCTTGTCTAATCTAGCTTGGAAGATGAGAGATATAAGAGAGGTACAGGAAACATTTACCCGTTTTCTAAGGGATGAAAGAATATGACAATTGCTCAGTCCTATGAATTTAATATAGTTGAAAACGGCAGCAAATGGTTCAAAAGTAGAATTTTCGAGCTTATTTTGAGATACAAGCCTGAAATTATCCAGACATTTTTCCCTGAATTCCAAGTTATTAGCTTATCAAGCAGTTTAGATTCGTATATAGAGCCATATATGGGTAAACTTCCGAAGGGAAAGCTCCTTGCTTTGCCATCAGACGTACTTAGACACGTTCGGGGTGTAGAGAGGGGGCTTTTGGTTTTGGAGTTGGAGATGCGATACCTTGCCCCTTTGCCAGTTTTCTTTGTGGGATTGAAATAGATATGCTGGACAAACTTTATCCAATACATGGTCATCCTGTATTTGATTTTATAGGTTTTAGAGCGGAGCCGGAGGAAAGCTACAGCCTAACAATAGACTTGAAAGCATGTTATCAATATATTGATCGGCCAATATGGCGTGTTGGAGAGGATGCCACAGCATTCATAAGAAGGAGACATGAGCTTGGGAGGCAGTATCAGAATGCTTTAAGAAAGTTAATTCAAGAGGCAGAGGAAAAGTTAGGCTTCAGCGTAAGCATTGTTGATAAAGTTATTATCGAGCTAAAATCTTCTACAAAGGAGACTGTTGCCTTGACAAGTAAACAAAAGATGCTTATTCCGGAACTTATTGAGAGAGGTTTTAAAATCTATGTGCTATTGGCCCAATTTGCCAGTGATTGGAAGGTTAAATTTACTTTACATAGGTTGTCTAACATCTAAGGGCTTTTCACCTCTTTTACTAATAACCTAATGAGCAAAACATCATTCCGCCAATGTTAGGTTCGTTGATAAATGATTTCAAATTTTCGAGTCCCTTCACGAAACCTACCTTAGCATTAAAACATAGCAAAACCATTTCATTTTTACGCGTTCTGTTAGTAACGTCTAATCGAATTGTCGAGTGATTTTTGAGAAACTTATTTTTGTT
>JAWCEH010000153.1:0-6884 GCA_038859955.1 Bathyarchaeia archaeon
AGCCATAACTCTAAATAGTAATATTCCTTCTTAAACGTTTCATTCGAATATAATAATCCAAGACTTTTTGCCGCTTTTAACAGAGTTTCCTTAAAATTAGCATCTGAGAGAAGAAGTTTCTCGATGACTGTTTCGTAAAAATCCATGAAAGTTTTACCTGGAGAAGCTATATAGATGGGAAGTACGTTGCTTGAGTTTCTATATAGATACTCAAGATATTTTAAGAGATGCGTCTTGCCGAATCCATAGCTCCCAATAATAACAGCAGCGCCGCTAAGACCTTTCTTGGTAACTAAATCAACATATCTTCTCAGTCGTTCAACATTACCATCGGAATCAAAAATCTTAAAGGGTTCGTAAGGAATAGCAAGCCTATTCATTCTTCATCCCTCAGATAGATATAAGCGTACTTTCGACCGCCTATTACAACAAATTTACTAGATTCTTTACTAAAAACAGGCGCTGACGCCAAGATTACACGCTCTCTATTTTTTACAACGAATTTACTGAGCAATTCTTCAAAAACTTGGGAGTTTAAGCCAAGTTCGCTGCAAATTCTATGACGTAGTTTGACTAAAGGAACATATTTACTTCTCACCTTGCGAGTAAGTTCCTTATAAAACTCCTCCAACTTTTCCACGAACATTTCATAGGCAACACGCTGCTTTGAAAGAGAAAGAAGCAAAACCTCATTTAATAATCTTAAAGAAACATCAACAACCACCGCGTTTAATCCGGTCTCCTTAACAATACCTTTAATAGTAGTAATTCCACGAAAGTAAGTTTCTGCAACACTCCTATATTCAGGGAGTCTTAACAGGAATTCGTGAAGAATATCGCCTCTTCCTTCCTCAACACTCCTTAAAAATTCTAAGCCATCATCAGTCAGTTTAAATCCATCTTTATCACGAGATAATAATCCCATTTTGATTAGAGTTGAAGCTATTTCTATAGATCTCCCATCATCAACCAACTATTAACGGATTGACTTTATGGATTTTTAAGAATCTTAACAATTACCGCTTAATACGGGAAATAATTCTCGCTCTCTCAACCGATGCTTTCATTAATTACTGGCTAAAGTCTCTCAGAAATAAGTACAAAGAAGGCATTGAGGCTATTAATAGATATTTTATGAATATTTTAGGAAAACAGGTCAAAGTAACAAGCGATGACCTTAGCAAGGATCGAATAGGTCTAAGGTTATTGTTAGATCATTTAATCAATGACGTTATAAAATTCTTAGATACAGGAAATTCGGCGCTTTCGGAAGTGTACAGTAAGCTACATAAGCAAGAGAAAACTGCATTTTCTGGAGCTATTAGTTACTTGTTACAGCAATTGAGGAGTTTGGTTGTCTCCGCATTTTACAGGCTTTACCTTTTGACATGTTCTCCTGCTTGTGGTTGGTGCTTGTTAAATGTTAAAGGTTGCAGCATTACGCAGACACCAGAAGTACAAATTTTCTTCCTAAATAGGCGATTACTGAAATTATTCTTCAGCTTCCTGGCTAGGCAACTCGAAGGATCGCGGGGGAACGTCTCTACATTTAGAGAGCAGGTCCCAGATAGTTATAAAAAAGTTTGCGAAGTAAAAATAGGTGGGGATACGCTAAAATACTGTATAAAGGTTCTAAGCCATGAAACTTAGTATTTATGGTAGTCCTTGGAACGATCTTGAAGAGATCTTAAGAGATTTTCTACTAAGAGCCTCATCATCTAATGGAGGGGTAATCTACATAATATCTCCATGGATTAGCGATATCCCCCTTGATCAGATGTTAATCTATCACCCTAGACTAATGTGCAACAGCGTGCTTGAAGCACTAAAGCAACTGAGAATATTTTTCAAGGTTAAAGTTGTAACTAGGTGTTACGATGATAGAATTTCTCCTGCAAAACTGTATACTGCAAACCTCTTAGTTCAGGAGATTAAAAATAAGAGGAGTTCAGCGCTAGTTACGATACTAGGCGAAGTTGTAGAAGATCTAATGAAGGCTGTTGAGTCAATAAGAATGATACGTGCTTTAATTGCAGATAATATTGAGGTCCGGTTTCTTTATAACCTCCATGCAAAAATATATGTTTCGCCGATAGAAGCCCTTGTGGGGTCTGCTAATTTGACAATTTCTGGAATAAAGAGTAGGTCAAAATATGCGAATAGCGAGCTTCTACTTAGAATAAGCCGAGAAGATCCAATATACGAGAAGATTTTGCATCTGGCTGAACAATATTTCAAGATAGGAGTTAACGAGGAGGAGTGTGTTAAGAACTTATTAAAAAAGATTAATGAAACACTTTCTGAATTCGGATCACGGTTCAATAATCTTCATGAAATAGAAGCTTTTATTGACAATTTAAGAGAGCTATATCTTAGATCAATGTGAAAATCCATTTCAGTAAGCTAACCCTTTTAAGACCTGCGTACATTCTTAAAGTTTCTAAGATATGCTTAAGTCGAAGGTTCCGCTCTCTCAGACCTTTCACTTCCCATAACCATGCCTTTATACTTTCTCTATCAAAGTGGTCTATAGCAGTTTTAGGCAATATTAGCACTACGCGGTCATTAGACAGTAACTCTTTGATGAGCTCTCTTATAGCTATATAATAGTCTTTTGTTAGATTAACTAAAATTACGTCGTATTTTTTTGATGTAAGAAGCCACTTTAGTTTCCCTTCAACACCGAGTTTGATTGACCAATTTCTGATCCACTCCTCAGATTTATTAGCTAATGTAGCATCATACGGAATTATATTGTCATCTCCTTTAAGCACTCCGTATCTTGCCGAAATAAAGAAGACGTCAACTTGCACTCCCTCCTTACGCAATGCCTCAACAGCCCTTTTAATCACCCTAAAGGAGCCCAAATACAGGTTTTCCGCATTAAAAAGGGGAATATTCTTGATTGCTCTATATCTAGTCTCTTCCTCAATGTTAAAAGAAGGTCTAGGTAGAGCGAAATGGCTTAAAAGTTCGTCAACTTTGCTCCAGTTAACATTCTTCTGTTCAGTACAGTAGGTAAGAACCGCCATTTGCTGTAAACTCTCAGGCAACCATGGATTACATTCACTAAGTTCTTTAGCATGCCTGAAAATTGGATTAAGAGGACTTTTCATAACTTTGAACTTAAATTTAAATTCTTTAATATATTCGGCACCTTTTAATAAATTACAGAAAACCCATACATTATGAAAACCTCGTCTACGATTTCTCTCGTTTCCTCTGAATATAGTAATTTCAATGCCCATTTCTTGGCATACTTTACACGGACATTTTTCCCAGGGCTTATCTCTTAACAGCGCTTGGTAATATTGTAGGTTCTCTATTCCACCATTCGTAATAACGAACTTTTTAATTGTTTGCCAAATCTCTTCAAACGATATCTTTCCCTTATCATAATTCCTTAAAGCGGACATTACTTCTTTGTCATTTAAGCTACTGGGCGGGACTCGTATCGCAATATATGCTTTACCATCAAGCGTTAAATAATTCGTATTCCTTTTCATCCAAGCCATGCGCATGGCAGTTGCGCTATCAGTCGATGCTTCACACTTCAGAATATTCTCCAATTTCTGGAGATAAGGCATGATCCTTAACCTTGCAACCCCAAGAAAGTGGATTCGCTGTACCTCTAAGTTTTTTAATGCGATAACTAACTGACCGATTAGATTCTTGATGAAAGAGTCATTCCTTTTAGCAAGTCCTCCTAAAGCAAAGGAAGTGAAACCTTTATTGTAGAGTTTTGTAATAAAATTAATATAATCGTTAATTTCAATTCCTTGAACGGCTCCAAGAAGGTCGAATTGCTCCCTATATCTTCTTTTCCACTCTTCAAACATTTCTAAAGCATATTTATACGTTATTTGCATCCTAAATTCTTGTTCGGCTTTTGCCTTAGCAGCAACAGCTATATGATCCACAGTTACTCCGGCATCCACTTGAGATCTCGCGTAGAATTCAAGTACGTCTAATGGCTTATACTTTGGCAAAGGATCCCTGATATATTGCCAAGCTCCACAGTCTGCAAGAACTTCAAATCTCTTAGGAACATCTAAAAAAATTCTAATACCCATCTGCTCGACGCGATGTAAAAGCTTTGGCGAAATAATACTCCGCGATACTAAAACTCCATCCAACCTTACATCAGAAAGGATATGCCATAATCTGGCACCATGCGTAAATCTATCTGCCTTATACTCTTCAGAGTTCTTTTCTTCAACGAAATCGTATTTGCGATCAACTAGGTCATGCCATTCCGGCAATAAATACTTCATCTTCTTCTACACTCGTAATGGTTTGCTTTTTCATTACTGAAGGTTTCCTCATCTTAGTATAAGTATATCTTCGTAACAATTAATCTCCATCAGGACTTATAGGTTTATGGATTTTGCAATTATGGGGAGATAGATAAGACTGTTATTTTAGTGAAAGCCTTTTATAAAGTGTCCAGAAATTAATGTGGACTTAAACTTAATTATTAATTTATTTTTAGCATCCTTTTATATCATACGAACCAAGGAGTATCTATTAAGCCTATAATATTTTTACTAACAATTTGTCCAATAATTAGCGGAATTATTGACATTATCCCCAAAAAAGGCTAATGTAACGAATATTATGCTATCTAAAGTTAGATCTAGAATATCGCTTATACTTGAACGTAACCAAACATACAGGTTAATTGAAGCGTCATGTTTAAACATACTCTCCCTTTTCAGAAACTTCCGTTTTAATTCAGCAAAGATAAAAGCATCCAAGTTGGAACATATAAAAAAGATATCCAGGAGGCGGCGATGACCCTTATACTTAATCCAAAAAGCAATTGCCAAGCATCTTCCCACATAAAGAGGGGCGCAGGATTTAAGGAATTAGCAATAGCTATGAAGGCAACAAGTAAAATTTGACTTGCAAAAGCTATCAGAATTGCGATGTGTGTATTTTTCTGGCCGTAGGTTTCATTTATCATATCAATAACTTGGGCTATAAAGGGATAGGTGAAGACGGCGGCTGGAGCAAAGAATTGGTAAAACCCCAAATTAAATTCAATTACTTTACTTGCTAGAATCTGCGCAGCTCCTAGATATATTACGCAAAATCCTACTAAAGCGGCAAAACCGTATTGTGGGAGTCTTCTAACAATCTGAACAGATGCATAGGTAACTATAATTAAACTTACAACCCAATAAATCCAAACTAGCATAAACCATTACTCCTTAAAAAATCTTCAATTTTCCTCCAGATTTCAGGGTGACAGTAAATCTCTGAAGTATTGTTATCATAAGAAACTTCGATCTCAGGTTCACTATCCAAAACTATATGGTCAGCGTATTTCTTAATAAGTTTTAACTCAATAGAGCTTGGAATAAAGAATGCTATACTTTTTTGGTAGCGATTTTTATTCCTCTCAAAAAATGCGTTAATAACTTTCTCTAACCTTGAAAGTATCTTTTGAACAGTTTCCGTATCCCATTTATAACCGAACCTTTCGATCCACGGGAAAAATGGGCAATCGTAAACTAGATTATAACCCCTCCACTGAAAGCTCCAGAATTCTTCTGGCTCAAGCCCCAAAGGAACGGATACCGTAATAAACTTTGAATTCTTTATTCTTCTCCTTAATTCATTTATCCTTCTATAAAATTCGTCATGTGGAGGGTCATAGGGCTTATAAAATGAGCAAGGTAAAAGAAATAAATACTTAACTCTTTCTATATTATAATCCTTGGAAATAAATTCTAACCAATCCTTTATTGGTGTTTCGCTTATCTTTTTTAGAACAATTTTTGGGTCCGGCATGAACAAGTCAGGGTTAAGCCTAGGATTTAACCTTAATGAGTATTCTAGTGTAATTCTCATCTATTTTATCCTTCCAATTAAAAGATCCTCATAAACCCTTCTCATGTGAAAAACAGCGATTGCTGTCTTCTCGTCTAACTCACATCGACAAACTCCACATTTAGGGCACTTAAGCCAACCACATTTAGCGCATAATTTGCCCTCCTCAACACAGAACTTCTCACCGCAACCAAAGCAGTAAACCCACGGATTTACGAAAAATTTTAAAAAATTCTCGATAATCCCAGCTAATGTAAGATGCTTTTCCTCACACTTCTTTTTAGCCTTCTCTAAAATCTCCTTATCAATTGTTGTAGTTAATTTTTCTTTAGGGTCCGACGTCGTTTTCATACACATTAATATGTATCAGTAAGTATTTAAACTTATATAACATAAAGTGATCAGAATCTTGAAGCAACATGTCTTACGGCAATAAAACATGAGAAAGTATCGCACGCAGACCGGATCGAATTAATAGCTCGTACCGATAGGTTCAGTCACATAGACCACGCAGATTAGTATAAGGTAAGGTAATGAGTTATAAAAAATTTGAATAGAGGGTTACCCCTATTCTATCTCTATAATCATTATTCCTTGTTCTCTCTCGCATGCTTCTTTTAGATCCCTTGCGCTCCTTGAGCATATTACGATTGGCTTTGCTTCTTTGCCATGGATTTTAAAGTATAGGTATCGGTAGGTTAACACTTGACCTATAGCATTATAATTGAGGTGTTCCTCAACCTCAGCAACATATGTTTCACAATTGATTTTATGTAGTAGGGCGTCGGCAGTATAGTTTCCGAGCGGGTACTCCGTTTTTACAAGGTCGTACTCATGCCCATAACGGCTAAGAAAGCTCTCAAAGATCTCACGCTCTTTTCCTCTCAGGGCTACGGTTTTCGGCTCAGGTTTAAACATTGAGGACATGCACACATTTATTAGTGGGCATAGGTAGCATCTTGATCTGGATAAGTCTTTAGCGCAGTATCCCATTATCGAGATCCTGGAGAGCAGATAATCATATTTTACTGGATCATCAGGGTTTATCC
>JAWCEH010000154.1:0-6847 GCA_038859955.1 Bathyarchaeia archaeon
GAAAAAGGATAAGAAGGATGCACCCCTATTCTGCGGACTCCACGATGGCAAGCCACTCAGCTACGGAGCCTTCAGCAAAATTCTGAAGGAAACAGTTGCCATGAAGGTAACGTTAACGGAAAATGTGGGCGGGACATCGTTTGATGATACTGGCGGTACAAGGTGGGGCGCATACTCTAGCGCCACTTACTGGACTACTGGGGAATTAAGAGTCCGTGAAGAGAATGGAAGCGGAGCGTATGCATGGGTTAGAGAAGCATACATTCCTCCAAGAAACATAGAAAACCCTCAGGTCAAATTCTATATTTATGATAGAGGTGTTGTAGAGGTTCGTAGTGCTGGAAGCGCCACACTAAAGCTTGTCTTTAAACTCTGGGAAAGAGGAAACTTACTTTACCAATACGAGGGCATAGTTCATCAGCAAACAACACCTGGCTTAACGAAGTACGTTGGTGACCACCTATTCAAAATCAACATGCCCATAACATTGCATAAGGGGCATCAGTACGCGCTTGAGTTTGGAGTTATGGCTGAAACCATGGGAGACGGTCGCGTTGACTTCTACGGCTATGATCCGGAGCATGGTGGGCAACTTTTCTGCCAGATAGGCAAGCCTGGGGAGAAATGGATTGTATTGATCAGCAACCATGGAACTGGGTTCGCGTATCCAATATTCTTCAGTAACGTCGTAGGCTGGGTTAATGCGACTGTATGTGAGGGAAACGACTATGTTATTGTAACTTCAAGCATAGTTAACAATGGTCCCTACTGTGTTAGATTAGATAGGTTTGGTGTTGGTTTAGGGTCACTAAACCAGACGCTGGCATACTACCCATACTACTCATTTCTGAAGCTTGAGGACGGAACTACTCAGATTCTCTCGCACCCTGTTGAAACGTCGGAAACATATTATATTTGGGATTCAAGATCACCATATCCACCTCCAGTTTCAATGGGCTTCTCAGGATATAAGACGCCGGAGTTCGCTGAAGGCTTCCTGATAAAGTTCATAAACAACCACGACTTGGATGAAGTAAACTACGTTTACAACCTTTTTGGAGTATCCGTGAGAGTAGCGACTAAGGGCGGCGTTCTCTCTCCCGGAAAATCTTCTAGAAACAGCGTCTTTTATGCGACTGCTTTGGATAAATTCCAAATGGATAGATATGAAGCCCTGCTTTCTCTGATGGAGAATATCGAAGCCTACAAAAACTATGATATTTCAATGTCTGCTTCATGGGGAATAGTAATATACGCTTTAGCAAAGTACGCAAAGACCATGGAAGATCCGGCAGCGGAGGAACTTGCCAAGCGGCTTTGGGAGGCGTACCAGCAGGAAGTCTTTTACCAGCCGACTTACGCTCCTCCAAGAATAGACAGAATCTACTATAGAAGCTTATACACGCATGCATTAGCAGGATTAATTCTTGACCCAAACAACTCCACCTTCCTCTCTTACGCCCGTCTAATTGCAAACAAAGTGATAGAGTGGCAAATAATGGATCCGAGTAATCCAGCTTATGGTCGGGCGAGAGTCGGTTTAGAAGAAAACGGCTGGGCATACGCTCTACTTCGCAAACTCTACATGCTGACAGGAAACGCAACGTATAATGAGAGAGCGAAACTTATTCTTGAAAGCATAAAAATGATTTCAGATTATGATAAGCTTCAAATTTATAACATTAATGAGCATACGGGCGGCATCTGCTCAGAATCCTCCGATACCCTTGGGGTTTTCCGCTCCGGTGAAATGCTGTATGCCCTCATGGAGGGGGGCGCTTCATGGGATAACCCAATAGCGTTGCATGCGGTGTCGTTGATTTGGAAGTTCACTAGAAGCATTGAGAGAGGATTATCGGTAGCGGTTGATCCAATATCGGGCCACTCGAACACTGAAACCCAACCACTATGCTACATTGGTCTTCGATCGTGGATGCGAGCGATAGCTGAGTCAACAGCCGGCGTGCACATAAAAAGTCTATACGGTGCCACAATCACTTCAATCGTATGGCGGAACGTTCCAGGAATACCTGGAAAGCAGCTTGAAATAAGGCTTAATGGGCGTGGAAGCGCTTCGATCGAGGTTTACGCTGGACACTGGGGTCGACCAAGCACTGTTTCTTTTGATGGGAAGCCAGCAAGCTGGCTTTTCGTCGACTTTGCAAATACTATGAGGGCAATGGCTGCATTGGGCTCAGAGCATATTGTAACTATAACGTGGGCTGAAACACCGTCCGGTCCGCTTCCGCTCCCCATCTTAAAAGCATGCCAAACTGATTTGGGAATTATACGGCCCGGTTCAAGAATGGAATTCAACATTACAGCGGAGTTTGACACATTCAGCATAAGACTCAATAGAATAGAGTTCGGCGAGAAGGAGGAGTGGTTTAGGATCCTTGACATTTTGCCGAAAACTTGTTTGCGACAGCTAGGCGCGAGAGGCGAGGCGAGCGTAAAAATTCAGTTAACAGTTCCAGATGACGCTGAGCAGCGCGCATACATCATACCATTCACTGTTTACGCAATGGATCCCGAGGGACGGCTGATCCAATCCGGAGCCAGCGTTACATTCACCATTAAATCCCAAGTTGGAGAGCCAGTAAATCCATCAGAGTTTAGTGAAAGAATTATTGAAGGATTAAGGCGGCTGCTTGGTAATCCGCTAGCGCTTGCGCTACTCATAGCGTGTATAGTATGGCTCAGCTACTATTCGCTCAGAAAGAGAAGACCGTGATACTTGAGTATCACTTGAAAAGCCTTTTTCCCTCATTTATGATTACTGGCTCTGATTTGAGAAGGATTTAAAACGCCACCAGCTAGAGGTATCCACGCAAATCTTTTTAGTTAATATTAGGCGCATACCAGTATATGTTTCACTTTGCGGTTGCTTTTCCTCAGCTTTTTGTTTTAGATTCTTAGATTAAGGCTTTCTATGCTAACATTTTTTCTAGACGCGCCGTGTTACATAAAAAATTTAATTTTTAGGGGATTTTCTTTTTTTCAAAAAATTTTGAACATCGAAAATAAATTTTACTATGCCGTAAATTGCAAAGAAAAATAAAACTAAATAAATGATAAGAGACGCGAGAAAATATCCACCATCAACAGGCATTTTATTTCACCAAATTTTATAAAATCTTCTATTCATAAAAAGTTTTTATACATAAAATTTTGGTAAAAATGCGATGGCTAGAAGAACCAAAAAAGGGCAATCAAAGGCACGAAAAATTAGGGATTCCATTAACAATAAGCAGTTCAAGAAAACCCCTACAGCGAAATAAACCGCGCCCTCAGGGCATTATACGGCTGCTCTGTCCTTTAACTTTCCTTCTAAGTCACGGCGGCGGCCTCCAACATAAAGTTTAAAGTTTGACTACTTTCATCCTCAATATTCTTGGACAATTCTATTTTTCATATACGCAGAGAAATAGTGGCGTTATTAATCATAAATCAACATTTTCATATTGATCAAGTAAATGATCTACTCATAGGGCATAGGGTACTTTCCATATTTTTCAGCCGTCTTATACATGATTAGGGCGTTTTCAGGCGGCACATATCTTGTCAACACATTTGTTGTGCTAAGTATATAGCCTCCTCCAGGGGCAATTTCTTTTATAAGCCTTTTAACTTCACTTACAATTTCTGCCTGACTTCCTAGTGTTAGTAAGTGGTCTAGGTCCAAATTCCCCATTAAGCATATTCTATCGCCCCACTCCATCTTCACAGACATTATATCTACGCCAGCGTTTGGCTGTAAACTATGCAATCCATCAAAGCCAGCATCCACGATATCCTTTATTAAAGGAGTTACGTTTCCATCACAATGGAATATGGCCGGTAATCCACGTTTGTGTATTAATGCAACTTCTTTCGCCAGATATGGAAAGACGAAATCCTTAAGATGCTTCAGCGAAATAAATGGCCCCTTATCATACGCTAGATCGTCACCTACTAGTATGACATGCGCCCCGGAATCAGCAAATAATTTAATAGCTTCTAACTCAAACTTATTGACTTCCTCAATAACCATCCTTAATAGATTAGGATAATGATATAGTGCCTTCACATAATTTGTTAATCCCATTAGAGGATATACTGAGTCAAATGCTCCACCTACCTGCGCAAAAACACAGAAATCTGTTTTCTTAGACCATTCTTCAACTCTACTAACATCATATAGCGATATATCAGGCATCCTGAAATCCCTAAATTCTTCGGGGCTTGTCAGAGCATGCTTTATATAGGCTCTAGTTTTTCCACTCTCAATCCACTCATTTCCAAAGTAATCCCTGAAAATCATATAGCCTCCAAGTGTGCTGCCTACAATCTCTATCTTTGGACCACCGTTAAGCCCAACATTGACTAAATCCATATTTAAAATCTCCCTAACCTTCACATGAGCCGTAAAATCATCACTTATTTGCTCACCTAGTAAGGCGCATACAAGCTCATCATGTATTTGTAGCTCGCCTTTAGGCAATTTATCTGGTTCCTCGATACTTAAGGCCTTGTAGACTCTATCGACTTTATCCAATTTAAACACCCTAAATACATTCTTTTAGAGGGATAAAATAATTTCTCGGCATCTCAACTAGCTCATCAAACTTAATTAAATTAAAGTCTTAAGTATCTTTTTTCACTAAATAATTTCATGAAAGCGTATAAAACCCCCTACGAGAGGATTCTCGCCGTATTTGAAGGTAAAGGAAGCGATAGGGTTCCATGGAATATTAGGCATGAATTTTGGTACTTTTATAATCTCGCCAAAGGAACATTACCTGCAAAATATAGAAATATGAGTTTACTTGATGTATGCTTAGAGTGGGGCGCGAGTTGGAGGTGCTATTCAGGATACTTTACTGATAGCTTTATTAAGATATCCTATGGTGGTGACGTTGAAGTTGAGACTACTAGTGACGATAAGATTACTGTAACAAAATTCAAAACGCCTAAAGGAGTATTGAAGCAAGTACACATGAGGGACGATCTTGGAATAACTTCAAGGATAATAGAATACCCAGTTAAAAGCTTAGAGAATCTTAAATCTCTAGAATATATTTTGGAGAATCTTACTGTTGAATTTGACCAGGAATCTTATAATAGAATGAATGAGAATCTTAAAGGACAGGGTTTAGTCTCATACTTCTTTCCGAGATCACCATATCAAAGGCTCATCCTAGAATATATGGGATTAGAGAGAACCATGAGTTTTCTGCTTAGATATAAGCATGAAATTGAGGAGTTTATGAAAGCTATTAAAGCTTCAAACGACAGATTCTACAGGATTATGGCTGATACGCCAATTAAGATCTTCAATCTAGGCGAAAACATAGACGTTAGGATGACCCCTCCGAAAATATTTGAGAAGTACTGTTTGCCGTATTATCGAGAAAGAACCGATTATCTACATAGAATGGGCAAGTATGTTCATATACATGTCGATGGATACGCTAGGCCTCTACTGCCACTATTGAGGGAAACCGGTTTAGATGGAATTGAGGCGTTAACCGTTAAACCTGTAGGCGATATGACCCTCGAAGACATAAAGAATGTTTTAGGCGATGACATCGTAATATTAGATGGAATACCATATATTTACTTTATACCTGAGAGCATTAGACAAGATAAATTTGAGGAGTTTGTAAAAGAAATAATACTAATGTTCCGAGATAGATTGATACTTGGCATATCAGATGAATTACCTCCACCTGCGGAAGTATCAAGAGTAAAAATTGTCTCAACGATAATAGATGAAGTCTGTCGCCGCTGAAGTTAAAATACTACCCTGTTTTCCCGCACTAAATTAATATTTTTCAAGTACAATTTATTGTTATGTTAGAAGCAGGCGCATCTAGGGTTAGGATCACTCCGCCAATAGGAGTCCCTATGGATGGCTATGCATCAAGGGATAAACCATCACAAGGTATTCATGATCACCTATATGCTAGATGCTTAACTCTCTATGATGGAAAACATTGTCTAGCTTTAGTCTCAACAGATCTTCTTTATATAACGAGGGATATAACTGAGAAAGTTAGGGAAACAATATCAAGAGAGCTAGGATTCCCAAGAGAATATGTAGCTGTTGTGGCCGTTCATAATCATTCAGGACCATCGGTGGTAGGCTTTCATACAACGCTACAATACGGCTTCTTAAACGAGTATTTAGGTCTTTTACCTGGACTAATATCTTCTGGTCTAATTAAAGCATTTAATTCAAGACGTAGTGTTAAAGTTGGCTATGGAAAAGGGGAGGTTAAAGGCTGGACAATTAATAGGAGGAAACCTACTACTGGAAGAGTAGATGAGGAGTTAATTGCTGTTAGGTTTGAAAATGATAAAGGTCAACTGATATCCGCCTTAGTAAACTACACTTGTCACGCTGTTGTTTTAGGTGCAAATAATTTTATGATTTCTGGTGATTACCCAGGATACGTCTCTAGAACTGTTGAAAACACTGAGGGAGGTGTATGTTTATTCCTTAATGGTGCTTTTGGGGATATAAACCCGCTGACTTCGAAAACGATAATCGATAAAGTCTATGATAGAACCACGGGCCGCTTCGAAGACGCAGTACGTATGGGCAGGGCTATAGGAGGGGAGGCCCTAAAAATTCTAAACTCTACAGTATGCCGTGAAGAATTGCCAATGTCTTTAGCAAGTAGAAGAATTAAACTTAAACTTAAGTCGATTCCATCAGTTTCGGACGAGGATATAATAGCACTGGCAACAAAACTCAAGGCGGCAAGCGGCAGAGACGCAGAGGATATTAAGTTTAAACTACTATCAAGTAGATTTTATAATCTAATACGCACCCAGTTTCCATCCCATATTGCCGAAGTAG
>JAWCEH010000155.1:0-6782 GCA_038859955.1 Bathyarchaeia archaeon
TGAGGATAATTATAGCGGCGAGTTTTATGTCGGCTGGGACCTAGGCCGAGAAAGAGATCATAATGCTATTGCGATTGTTGATAAGAAGAGTGATTACATTCAGCTCGTTCATTGCGTCCAGTTTCCGTTGGGCACGCCGTATGTGAGCGTTATGGCATATATCAAGAGTATATGTGATAGGTGGAGAAGTGTCCGAGCAGTCTACTACGATCATACGGGCACAAAAGGTATGGATGAGCAGATAGAGCGGGTTGGTTTTCCGGGCGTGAGGGGGATAGACTTCACCAAACCCATCAAACATGGCATGGCGATGACCCTGAAGCAACTTATGATGACGCCGAGAGAATCAGATAGAAACCTACCGCCCGAGGAGATGCGCAGAAAATTTGAGATACCCTATGACCAAGACCTTCATGCCGAGCTAAACAGTGTACAATGGGAGCAGACGCCGGGGAGTGAAGTTTATACTTTCAGCCACCCTGAGGGTGGGCACGACGACAGGTTCTGGGCAATTTGTTTAGCGGCTTATGCAGCTCAAATATCTGAGACGCCGGCGAGGTTGGTGAGAGCATTCTGAAAGCTAAGGAGTACTTTAGGGTTAGGAAGACCGTTAGGCGCTATGATCGGGAGACGGGAAAATTCTACGTTAAAATATCCTATGAGACTGCTCCGCCTGAACTGAGCGAGCGAGTTTTAGGTGTTGCAGAGGCCTTTGGATTAGGCGTTGACGAGACACGTAAATTTGTCATTTATGATGAAGTTGAGTTGGCGATAGGTCCTAGGGACATTGTTTATGTTACGGGTGACAGCGGATCCGGAAAAAGCGTTCTGCTAAAAACCCTAGAGCATGATATTAAACGCGATACAGACTGGACGTGCATAAATATGGCTGAGGTAAAGCCGGTTGAAGACAAACCCATAATTGAAACAATAGGTGGAAGCTTAGACGAGGCTCTAGAGTTGCTCAGCCTAGTGGGTTTAGGGGATGCCTTCCTGTTCCTGCGTAACTATGAGCAGTTGAGCGATGGGCAGAAATACCGATACAAAATTGCTAAGCTGATTGAGAGCAAGGCGCAGTTCTGGATAATGGATGAATTCTGCTCGACGCTTGATAGGGATACTGCTAAGATCGTGGCTTTTAACATTCAGAAAATCGCCCGGAAATTAGGGAGAGCCATAATCGCTGCAACAACTCATATAGACCTATTCGAGGACTTGGCGCCAAGCGTGCACATCCATAAGCGTTTCGGCAAAGAGGTAACGGTCAAATATTACCCTAATCAACCCGCTAGGGAATGCAGTCTAGCAAGAGAGATGCATATAGAAGAGGGCTCAATTAGGGATTGGCGTGCTCTCGCAGACTTCCATTACAGGAGCCACCACATTGCTGGACCTAGAAAAATATTCGTGATGGAACGTGGCGATGAAGTTTGCGGCGTAATTGTTTATGCTTATCCGCCGCCCACATGCTTCGGCCGCAGGTTTGTCCTCCCAAAGATGGCGCCTAAAGAGTTAAATGAGAGACTGAGCACAATAAGCCGGGTTGTTATTCATCCTAAATATAGGAGCATAGGCTTAGGCGCTAGGCTTGTGCGTGAAACTCTTCCGCTTGTTGGAACACCGTATGTTGAGACTGTCGCTGTTATGGCACGCTACAACCCGTTCTTTGAGCGGGCTGGAATGCGGAGAATAGCTGAGCAACCTCCGCCCAAAGAAACCATAAGTATAGTTAAGCTCTTGGATCAGTTAGGCTTTAACGTTCAGTTGCTTGGGAGTGAGAGATATATTTTTCAGAAGCTGCAAACTCTGAGGCCCGAGGAGATAAATATGATTAAAGAAGTTTTCATAGAGCATAGTCACCCGAGATTTATGAAGGTTTTCTCAAGTCATAAGCCGTTTGGAAATAAAGAAAAATATTCTGAAGAGGTTAAAAATGCAAGTCTAGAAAAACTTACATATTTAGTTAAGATCTGTGCTTTCCTGATGCAGACAAAGGTCTATTTATTCTGGGAGAAAACGGATTATAGCCTAAAGTTATAGGCTTAATTTTACTCTTTCTCGATGTGTTCGATGATTTTGTCTAGCTCTTCTGGGTTGATGACGAAAACATTGGAGGTGCCATATAGTATGCTGAATGCTCTGCTGGCTTTAATGGATCTTTCCACGAGGTTTTCAACATTTTTTATGACGATAAAGCCGTAGTCGCAGAGGCGTGATAAATTGGATATGTCGCCTAAAATGTATTTTGTTTGCCTATCGGTTAACTCTAACTCGAAACCGATGACTATTTCCTTCTCTATATCCCTGTAGGGATCTAGAACACCTTGCTTCTTAAACATCTCTAAAAACTTGATGAATTTTGGGTTGCACCTTTTGAACCAAACTATGTCAATGCGAGGTATGTAAAAGTCTTTTTTAGATTTTTCCCTAAGTGTTGAAGGTGTCCACTCTTCCTCAATCTCAAAACCCATCAGTTTCCCAAGATACTTAATTTTATTTTTTACCTCCTCCTCAAAATAGTTGGCGGCCATAATTAGCTCACTATGACCATGTTGCTTATTTAACTAAAAATGTATTGCTCTTATTCTTCCAGCTCTTTAAGAGTTTTAAGTGGTTTTTCAAGGACCATTTGCCTTAAAACTATTCTCTTCGCTTTCTCATAGTATCCGCCTTCCCTTAACTCTTGGTCTATTGGTGTGTTGAAGACATCGAGGTGCATGTGGTCCATCATGTAGAGTTCGATCGCCTTTTCACGCATTAGTTCTCTGACTCTGCTCCAAAATGGGCTTTTCTTCGCCATGGAAGGTCACTTTAGGTGTCTTAGGGCGAATCTGTTTGCTTTAGTTTGCTTGAAGTTTAGGTTTAGACCTTTGAAGTAATCTATTAGGTGGCTGAATTCATGTAGGAAGATGAATTTAATCAGTTCTTTTGGGCTGTTAAATGTGGTCTTTTCAGTAATATATTTATATCCGAAGCTTGTCTGCTCGGTTTTAATGGAGACTTCTACTGAAAACGGGTACTCGATTTCTCGATTTATGCCAACGGTGATTAGCTTCTTAGAGGGATTAAATTGGCCTCTGAACGGTTTCTTTGCGTTCTTGTTCAACCAGTAAACCCTAATGGTCCAGTCTTTTAGGGCGTTAACGTTCACCTTAACATATATGACTATGGAAGAGTCGTATTCTATCCCCCAATCCTCCCTATCGAGCAAATCCCCAAGCGAGAGGGGAACATCAGTCTTATTTATAAGTCTCAATTTCAGCCACCGAATAAGAAAGACCGGAGGATCTACTTAAAATCATGGCAGGATTCTTTGAACTGTTTAGTTTAAAATTTTGCTCAATTTACTTGTGAAATTCTTTGGTTCATGTGCATAAGTTTTAAATACTTATTTATGCATATTTATACGTATGAAGAAGGTAATGAATGATCCTAAAGAGAAGCTAACAACAACGATTGATAAGGAAATTCTGGAGAGGGCTAAAAGAAAATGTGAAGAGAAGCATATTCCGCTAGCTGGGATCATTGAAAATTTTCTAAGATACTTTGTTAATCCTTGGGTTTACTGTTTTGGTTGCGGGGAGAGGTTCTACGTTGAAGGGAGTGAACTGTGTGCTAAGTGCGGTTGGATCAAGTGTCCCAAATGTGGAATTTGCCGTTGCGGGTTGGATGAGAAGACAGCCGTTGCCGTCTTTCATATGAGGAGGGTTTATGAGGATCTTTTGGTTGGCAGGGTGAAATAATGAGGATCACGCTTGAATATTCAATGAAGTTGAATCCAAGACTGAATCCAGATTTGTTTATGCCTGAACCTGAGATTGTTTTGAAGAAAATGGGTGAGACTCCAATAAAGGATTGGTTAGAGTTTATTTCGAAAGAATACGAAATAGAGAGAATCAAGAATCTTATACTGATTCCGTGCTCATTCTATAAACCCTATGATCCTCCTCAGGATGAGTTTTACAGGAGGATTAACGAGCTAAGATCTAAAGTAAGAGACACAAAGTTCATTACGGTTTCCGTTCCGTTGGCTTTAGAACCTGAGGAGTTTTGGAGTTTTCGATGGAAAGGTTTCAATCTGATATATGATTGCCCATTTTTCCCATGGATTGAAAAGTTCGGATATAAGTGGGATGAGGAAATAGCTAGAAAAGTTTTTTCAAAGCTGAAGTCAGTTGTTGATGCCTTCTTTGAGAGAAATAGGACTCGCTATGAAAGAGTTATAGCCTTCTTTATTCCAAGCTCTGATGATCTTAAAATCGTTGGAAAGCATATTGACTTCCTGGTTTTAGATGAGGAGCCTAAAGTTGAAGTATCTTATGACAATAATACTTCTGAAATTTATTGCCGTCCAGAGATTTGGGATAAATTCCTAGATTCCCTTAGAAGGTTGAAGGTGATAGGATGAAAACAATTATTGACTTGCAGAATGAGAGGCCGGAGAATGAGATTGAATTAGAGAAGGCTGGAGTGGAAGGACTGAAGAAATATGTGATTGTTAAAAGACCCAATAGGGTTTACCACGTTATTGTTACAATAAACAGTTACATTACTCTCCCATCCCATTTAAGGGGGGTTCACATGAGTAGGTTTGTTGAGTCGGTTGAGGAGGTTCCAACGGAGTCCACATCTATTGAAGATCTGGCTCAAGAGATTTCTGAGAAGGCTTTTAAAAAGCATGGTTTCCACTGCTTTACTGAGGTCTTTGCTGAACTCCCCTTTGAAAGAGTGAGGCCTAGCGGAGAGAAGGAGAATGCTATAGCCCAGATGTTTGCGAGATATTCCACAAAGACAGGGCAGAGGACAGTTGGGGTTTCCGTAACTGGTATTTTAGCTTGCCCGTGCTCAAAGGAACTATGTAATGGCTTAACTCATAATCAGAGGGGAATATTGACTGTAGAAATTGATGTTTCTAAGGACGATGTTGAGTTGCTTGATGTTATTGATATTTGTAATCAGAGTTTTAGCTCTCCAACTTATTCGCTCTTGAAGAGACTTGAGGAGAAGGAGGTTGTTGAAAGGATTCATCAGAACCCGAAGTTTGTTGAGGATGTTGTAAGGAGATGTGTTCAATTATTAAAGGAAAGGTATTCTGGAAGATACTGCAGGGTGAAATGCGTTAGTTTCGAATCTATACATGACCATAACGTTTGCTCCGAATGGTGGGGAATTTTATAATTGAGGTGGTAAGGTATGTATAGGCTAAGAGTGGAATCGCAATTTAATGCCGCCCACAAATTAATAGGTTATAGGGGAAAATGCTCAAGAATTCATGGGCATACTTGGAAGGTTGAAGTCTTTGTTGTTGGAGAGAAATTAGATGAAATCGGGATTCTGGTTGATTTCAACATATTGAAAGAGAGGTTAGAAGAAATAGTAGAGAAACTTGACCACAGTTTTCTTAACGATTTTAAGGAGATTGGCAATCCAACTTCTGAGAACATCTCCAAATATATCTTCAAAAATCTCGGGGATTTGCCGGAGGGTGTTAAGTTAGAGAAAGTGAGGGTTTGGGAAAGTCCAAGCGTATGGTGTGAATACTATGAGTGAGAAGAAGGTTAAGATTGGAGTTTTATCATTTTCTGGAGGACAAGATTCAACTACAGTTTTGGCTTACGCGAAGAATCTAGGTTACGAGCTTTATGCTTTAAGCTTCATGTATGGGCAGACTCTAAGCCGAGAGATAGAGCAAGCTAAAAAGATATGTGAAGTTTTAGGAGTAAAACACGAGATCTTCGATGTCAGCGCCTTTAGAGATCTAGCTTGGTTCTCGGCGTTGACTCATCCAGAGAAGCTACCTATACCGAAGTGCGAAAAACCGGAAGAATTAGGAGAAAAAATACCTTTCACCTACGTTCCGCTAAGAAACTCCTTCTTCCTGGTTTGCTGCGCAGCTTACCTCGAATCGGTAGTCTTAAAAAAGATCGAGTTGGAAGGAGCCAATCCTGAGGACATTGAGGCATGTATCTTCATAGCTGCTAACTCCATAGATTACTCCAATTATCCAGATTGCAGACCAGAGTTCTTCAAGAAAGCTGAGGAATTTTTAAACGCCGGCTCAAAGCTGGGAACATTCTATAATATTAGAATAAAGATTAAAACGCCGATCGTAAGAATGTCAAAGAAGGAAATAACTGAGTTAGGAGTTAGGTTGAGGGCCCCCCTGCATCTTACACAGACCTGTTATCTTGGTGAGGAGGAAGCTTGCGGGAAATGTCCAAGCTGTCTGCTAAGAATTAAAGGTTTCAAGGAGGCTGGGTACATAGATCCGATCAAGTATAAAGTACCTATTGATTGGTCTGGATGTAGAAAAATAGACTATATAGAGTATGGCGATGTTCGATGAAGATTTCAGAGATATTCTTCTCAATAGAGGGAGAGGGCATAGAGATTGGCAGACCGGAAGTCTTCGTAAGGTTATCCGGTTGCAACCTCAGGTGCTCGTGGTGTGATACCAAATATGCCTTGAAGAATGGTAAAGAAATGAGTATCGAAGAAATCATTCAAGAAGTTAGCAAGTATCCTTGCAAAAACATTTCGATCACGGGCGGTGAACCCTTACTTCAAAGGAAAGAATTATTAGAGTTAGTTAAACGGCTTAAAAATCTCGGTTACTGGATTCAGATAAACACGAATGGAACAATCTTCGATGAAGAAATTTTTAGACTCGTTGATTTAATCAGCATGGATTGTAAATGCCCCTAATCTGGAATGAAAAGTGACCTCGATGTTTTAAGAAGGACCAAAGATCTATTTAATTTTAAAACACAGTTTAAGTTTGT
>JAWCEH010000156.1:0-6757 GCA_038859955.1 Bathyarchaeia archaeon
ATAAGGCTTATCTGGGTCATAATTTGTTCGTCTCTAACAATAATTGGAACAGGCTGGGGCACAAGATATGACTGGCCCGACTTCGTCCACGTCGATTATGGCTTTCCATTAAGATGGGCAACACATACACTAATAGTATTTACAGGTCCGACAGACCTCTGGACAGTAGACACAACAATGCTAATAATAGACCTCATCTTCTGGCAAACAATACTAATAATTGGTATCCTCATTATCGAGTTAAAAACCCAAAAATAAACATTAAGCACTCAACATCAAAAAATTACAATAACAACATCTCGATGAAATATATGTCTTGATATAAATTTTTATATAAGGCATAAAATATTATAGAGTGATGAAAAGAAGGGAAGCTTTAGGAAAGATGGCAAAGATCGGTATAGGTGTGGGTGTTGCTGCTGCAGCGGCTGCCGCCGGGACGGGCGCCTATTTTTTATATAAACCACCCGAAAAACCGGTTGAGACGACAACGACTAAAAGGGAAGTCACTATTACCGTATGGACTCAAGAGACTCCACCTCATAGAGTAGCTAGACAGAAATCTATAATAAAAATGTTTGAGGCTGAGAATCCAGATATTAAAGTCGAATTAGTCCCTGTCGGTTGGGAAGAGGTTTATCCAAAGGTTCTTTCATCGATTGCTGCAGGTAATCCACCTGACATTGAATTCAGTATACCCCCCTTAACATTGGCCGCTTATAATGCTGGCGGAATAGCTGAAGTTGATGATATAGTTGAGGAAATAGATCAAGAGTATAAATTCGGTCCAGCTGAGAAAAGAATGGCATACTGGGACAAACATTACTGGGGGGTTCCAATATTTACACTCGTTATGGGAGTATGCTTAAGGAAAGATATAAGTGAGAAAGTAGGGTATCCTGAAGGACCAAAGACGTGGAGTGAGTATCTTGATTTTAATGAAAAAGTATCAAAATTAGGAAAAGACCCATTGACAGGGAATCCAATTTATGGAAATTTTGTACCTTCAATTAAGCACCTCTACGGTACAGAGATTCTTTACACCATCATGGTGAATGCTGGAGCGAGAGTAATAGCGGATGACGGAAAGACAGTGGTGTTTAATAGCAAAGAAACAATAAGAGCGTTAGAATATTATAAGGAGCTTGCCAAGTATCGTCCGCCGGGAAGTGCTGACTGGGGATGGGCTGAAGTAACTGCACCATGGGAAACAGGGAGCTTAGCTAGTATGTATAACTGGTCTGTCTTTATAACGTTTGCTGCTAGAGACATGCCCAGTGTAGCGAAGATGCAGACATATATTGAAAATCCAGTACCGGATTCTCCTCCTTCTATTCGTGGAGGGGTTACATATCCGTATGCAGCATGGATCAGCAAAAAAGCAGTACAAGATGGTAAAAGAGAGGCATGTAAAAGATTCTTAAAATTTATTCTTAGACCAGAGATAAATGGATACCTATGCAACATGGAGCCTTTCTTCTTCTTACCGCCTCACGACGCAGGAATAGAATCTGAGGCCTATAAATCCGATCCATTAAACATGGAATATTGGCACATTGTAGAGACTTTGCAAAAAGCTCGACCCTATGGTAAGCTGTATGGATTCGAAGGACCAGAAACCTGTAAATTCATAGGTGAAATCGAAGGTACTGATCTATTAGCACTGGTGGGGCAAAAAGTAGCGCTGGGGCAGATGACACCAGAAGAGGCAGCTGCTTGGGGGCAAGCAGAGATGGAAAAAATAGCGGAAAAGTATCGATAGAAGGAATAGCTATGCGTAAATGGTTAACATTACTAATTTTTTTAGGGCCTGCATTAAGCTGGGTAATAGGACTAGTAATTTTTCCAATCATATTTGCCCTTACACTTAGCTTTACCAGAACTACACTCGGATACAGCCTTATAGGTGATTTTATAGGTATCTACAATTATTTAGAAATTTTCTTTACAGATCCCAAATTCGTTGCCTCATTATGGAATAGCCTTATCTGGACGGGAGGAAACTTGGCTCTTACAGCCTTGATAAGTCTAGGATCAGCATTACTATTAAATGAGGTGTTTCCGGGAAGATCAATTCTCCGTACATTGATAATTCTTCCATGGGCTATACCTAGTGTTGCTACTACTATTTCATGGAGGTGGATGCTAATTCCAGAATTTGGAATAATTCAACACCTCATGACTATGTTTGGATTAGCTCCACACCCAATCGCCTTTTTCGGACCTGGAAATGCAATGCTCTCTGTAATATTGGTAAATGTTTGGAGGTTTTCACCATTCGCAACACTTGTTTTTCTTTCTGCCCTACAATCAATTCCAAAGGAACTTTATGAAGCTGCCGAAATAGATGGGGCTTCCTCATTCAAAAAATTTACTAGTATAACATTACCAAATCTAAAATCTATATTCATAGTAATGACGGTTATCGGAGTACTTTTAACCTATGGATATTTTGACGTCGTATGGTTAACTACTAGAGGAGGCCCAGGAACAGAAACGCTAATACCGCCAGTATATGTATGGTTATCTGGTTTCTATGAATTTAACTTAGGAAAAGCGGCAGCAATCAGCACAATAACGGCCTTAATAATGATGGCATTTTCTATATTATATCTCAAAGTAGCAACCAAAAAATAGTTTTTAATCTAACAACATTCCGGTACAACTTAAAAAAATTGTTTTTATTTTTGATGAATAGTTATATGAGTCTTTAATTTGTGGTACCTCAATTGACCAAGGAAAAATTTTAAGATATTCATCAACAACTGAGCAGAGAATATACAGTCGCTTATTACGTTCCTTCTCATCTGGAATTAGCATTATTTTATCAATTTCATTCATAATAAAATAATTCAAATTGTTCCTAAATTTCTCAAATCTTAATTGACACAACTCTGAAGGAGTTCTATATGTATTAAATTGTTCTTCTAAATTAATCAATAATCCTAATGATTCAATCGTAAGCTTAGCGAGATCTGCTTTAGAGAAATATTTTGTTCTGTAGCTAAACCATTGATGCCAAGAAGGGTAAGTTAAACCACGATAATAGTCCATAAAGGATCTAAAGTAAAGTTGATATCCATGTTCTTCAGGATTTACAAATGCATGTGAGCCAGGGTCTAACAATATCATAACACCTATTTCCGGCTTTATCCATAATGGTCCTGCATAATCTTTTTCATCTCCTTTCCTTAATTCACGATCTAAATGATAAAGCTTAGCACAAAGATACCATGTTTCTTTAAGAGTCTCAAGCGTCTCAAAACCGCATCCAATCATAAAAAATACTGCCATTTTAATATCTTTTGCTCTACACTTTAAAACTGTGTCTAATAATTGTTTAGTAGTATAATATCTCCCTTGCTTTCTCCTAACTTCATCATTACCAGACTCAGGCGATATATTCATTATTAATGGTATCCCTATACTTGATGCTGTGTCTAAAAACTCTTTATCAGCAGGCCAAAATAGCTCTATGCCTAGTTGTTTAAGGTCAATCTTTTCATTTTTTAATATATTGAATAATGAATGCCAATACTTCCTACCAAGAGTTCTAGGGTCTTGAATTAAAAAGACTGCGTCTACTCCTAGTTCCTTTAGTGTTGTTATATCTTCGAATATTTTTTCTGGACTTCTTGACGCTGGTTTTAAACGGTTAAAAAGCAACTTATATGAATATGATGAGCCACCACAATGCTTACAATTAAATACACATCCTCTTGCAAGCGGTAATACCCAAGACTTGAGTCCGCCAGACCCACTTAAAAGCAATTCATTTGGTTCAATAAGATCAACTCTTGAAAACTCATACTTATCTAAACTCTCGCATAAGGACATAATTGAATTAACTTTTACTCGTCCGACTTCGTCTAAGTATGTTATGTTGGGAATATTTCTAAAATATCTTTTTTCACCTTTAGCATCAATGATTTTTGGTAAAACTTCTTCAGCCTCTCCTCTTACTACAGCGTCTATAAATGGAAATTCTTTAACTATCTCGTCATGAAAAAAAGTTGCTGTCAATCCGCCCAAGATAACAAGTGAGTTTGGATGTAATTCTTTGCAAATTTTAGCTATCTCGATAGACCCATGCGAACTGACACACCAATGCAAATCAACACCAAACACTTCTGCCTCAAATTTGGATAAAACCTCTTCTACCTCTAAATCCTTGTTACAAATCATCATCTCAGCCAAGTTTAGGATCTTAGTTTTATATCCCATTCTGTTTAGATATGCAGAAATACTTATCATTCCTAGTGGAACTGCAATGAAAATAGGGGTATAGCGTCCTACAGTAACGGCAATTGGGCCTGGAAGAAATGGTTTCCTACGAAAATCATAAACAGAAGGGGGGTGTATTAATATCAGATCATACCGCATGACTGATTCATTAACTACGTTTTGATTATTTAAAAATTTAATTTTATTAATAAAAGTTAATCTGGGCATGAAAGTAAAGCTTTTTTAATTCTACTGAATATATACGCAATGGAATCTTGATTACTATAGAAGAAGCAATATATCTTATTAGATTGGCTAGAAAATATTTGGAAAGAGAATTAAATGATGAAGAAATCATTTCTTCTTCTATAGGGGCATATGCAATAAATCAATTAAGTTTAAATGATGAGATTTCAAATTGGAAGGGAGTATACCTAACAATAAGGTCCTTTCCAGAGCAATTCAATAAAATTTTAAGAATTGGATATCCTATAACAAAATTGTCTATTTTAGATTCGGTTAAATTGCTTTCCCATAACGCTTCATTGCGTCTGAGTTTTAAAAATTATACTATAGAACTTTCAATACTCCATAATTTTAGACAGCTGAAAGAAGTGAAACCTTATGTCTATCCACGATTAATTAATACTGACAAAAATGGAATATTAGTCGTGAGAAATTTTTATATTGGGTTATCCTTTCCAGACGACAAACAGGATCCTATCGATATGCTTTCAGAATGTTGTCTAAGAGCAGGTCTCCCTCCAGATATATGGCTAGATTCTAATACTGATATCTATACATTCAGTATAACAAGCTTCAAAGAAATAGAACCTCAAGGCCGAGTATGTATTAGACAAGCAACTAATGTTTAAATTTTAGTTAAAATAATTTATCAACAGATTAATTTGAGGTCGTTGAAGAAAATAGTTATATTAGTTTCGTCTGCTTTACTTATAATGTATGTATTATTTCCTATTTATTGGATATTCGTCACATCAATTAAATGGTATAGGGATATTGTAGTTCCTAATCCATCAATAATACCTCTAAATCCAACACTTGACAACTATGAGAGGCTCTTTGGTAGAGATTATACCTTCCAAATGTATGTAACTAATAGTTTGCTTGTGGGTAGTGGAGTTGTTTTAATAACTTTGCTATGCTCATCGCTTGCTGGATATGGGTTAGCTCGGCTTAAATTCAAAAATAGAAATACCGTTTCTAATCTACTATTGTTGGCATACGTCACTCCTCCAGCAGTTCTGTTAATACCTTTTTTTGCAATTATATCATGGCTAGGATTAATCAACACTCTATATAGTTTATTAATTGTCTACCCGGTGTTTACAATTCCATTTTCGACGTGGTTGCTGAAATCCTTCTTTGAAGAACTACCAGTAGAAGTAGAGGAGGCGGCAATGATTGATGGTGCAGGCATATTTAAGATCTTTAGATACATTGCTATTCCTCTGGCAGCACCTGCATTAGCAGTGGTTATTGCTTATTCCTTAGTCTTTTCTTGGACCGAATATATGTTTGCTTTCACGTTTATTCGTTCCGAAGAATTAAAAACCGTGCCAGTTGCGCTAGCACACTCAATTACAGTCTACCATGTCGATTGGGGCCTTCTCACAGCAGGAGCAGTAATTGGCATATTGCCCGTCTTATTATTATTTATTCCGATTGCAAGATATATGATAAAAGGCCTAGCCCTCGGAGGAAGAAAAGGCTAAAAATAATATCAAAGTATGTCTTGATGAATCTGGCTTAAAATCATGAAGTAGCAATTCTCACAGGATACAAATCCTATAATTATTAGATACTAAGGATTATGCAATTTTCACAGTTCACCCTTTTTGGCATCAGTAATGGTGATAACAGTCATACATCTATAGTTTTGATATCATAAGCTAAGATGTGAGGTCTGACCTATACCAACGATCTAAACCAAATTTATGTTTTCCCAAACCAATACAATTTTTTACCAATAACTTTTCTATAATTAAGTGACTTATCATTTACTTAATCTGGGCTAAACAACTCAACGTCTAAAAGGCTATCAATGGCGCCAAAAAATAATAAGATTAATTAAGTTTAGCCATATGAGATGGCGGGCCCGGCGGGATTTGAACCCGCGACCCCCGGGTTAAAAGCCCGGTGCTCTATCCTGACTGAGCTACGGGCCCATCTATGCTTATCAAATATGTTACTTGCTGCCTCCTTATACAGTTGGGATTGGGGCTAATATAGATTTAGGTTCGATCTTTTAGTTCTGTCTTCACCAAGTACTCTATAGTTAAATGTCAGGTTAGCTAAGGCAGAATTATTAAGAAGGATTAACTTTACGAAGAAGTGCGTCAAGACCTTTGGGGGCATTACACGGTAGGAGGCTTGTTGAGGAGCTTCCTGACGTCGCGGCGTGGATCACGTGTTCAAATCACGGAAAGACGATTCACCTGAGCGATCGTAGGTAGAATATTGATTCACCAGAAACACAAGATAGGCATTTATTAATTCTGTTATGCTTATT
>JAWCEH010000157.1:0-6740 GCA_038859955.1 Bathyarchaeia archaeon
ATACAACATCATCAGAATTACCCGACATTAAAGAAACCACCGAAAAAACAAAAAAAATGCTAAATATAAACCTAACCCAAACAAAGTAAAAGAATCATACTCTTAAGAGAACTTTGATTGCTTCATCTCTGTTGTTTAAAATAAAACGAAATGCGTCGTCTGCCTTTTCTAGGGGATATATTCTTGTGATAAACTTTAGTATTTTTTCTTTAACGTCATCTCTACCCATCACTTTAATTGCATTGTAGAAATCTTTAAAAGTATAAACTAGAGTGCCAAGGAGAGTTATTTCTTTATCTTGCACATACCCGACGTCTACAGGTATACTCTCATGAAATACTCCTACGACTACAACTATACCCCCTCTCCGGACAAGCTGGATTGCTTGTTTAATTGTTTCTTGAGTATGACCAACGCATTCGAAAACAAAGTCTACTCCAGAATCGGCGTAAATATCTCTGATAATTTTCACAGTGTTCTCTTCTTTTGAATTTATTACATATGGTATTCTGAGTACTTCTTTTGCGAATTTTAATTTCTTATCCGAAATACCGACAAGAGTAGTATTGCAACCATTTAATTGTGAAAGCATCGCAATTAAGAGTCCAATAGTACCATCACCTATTATCACAACGTTTTCTCCAAAAAATGGAGATCCTCTAGACAGAGCATGAAATGCAACTGCAAGAGGTTCGGTTAGTGCTCCAACCTCAAAAGGTATACCGTTTGGCAACTTATAGACTCTTAAAAAATCAACCTTAATGTGTTCACAAAATCCGCCATCAATCTGGCAGCCTATAACCTTTATTTTTTCACATCTATTGTAAACGCCGCTCTTACAGTTATAACATTTCCCACACGTGATGAGTGGTTCTATTGTAACTCTATCACCCACCTCAAACCCTTCTACTGATTTTCCGATTTCTTCAATTACTCCGACCACTTCATGTCCTAGAATGATCGGTGGGCTTATAAATGGATGTATACCTTGATATGCCGCAATGTCGCTTCCACAAATTCCACAAAATTTTACGCAGATTTTAACATCATTATCGCCTATGGATGGTTCTGGGATCTCTTCGATCGCAATTTTCCCTGGATTAACAAGTTTTGCCGCTCTCATAATGCATACGAGTCTCTCAAGTTTCTTATAAATTATATGCTACTGGAAAATTTAATTTATTTATCTTGGATATGATATATTAATTAATTGTTATGGGGGGTGATCAGATGGTAAAGGATGTCAATAGCTCCAATTTCATCGTTGTAGATGTTGGCACTGAGGGTACAAAGTCTGCTCTAATCAGTGAGACAGGACAGATAATCTCTACGAGCTTTTATGAGTATAGTTTACAATGCCCTAAACCTCATTGGGCAACGCAAGATCCTCAAGTTTGGTGGTATGCTGTAAAGAAAACCATTAGAGAGGTCATAGAGTCGAGCAAAATCGATCCTCGGAGTATAGTTGCAATGGGAGTATGTGGGCAAATGCATGCGCCAATACCAATTTCAAAGGATGGTGAAATCTTATATTCTCAACCTCCTTTATGGTGTGATAAGAGGAACATCGAGCAATGTGAAGAACTGAGAAATAGGATAAATGAAGCTGAAATTATAGAAGTTACCGGTAATCCAATTACGCCAGCGTGGATGGGTTTAAAAATAAAGTGGATAAAGGAAAAATTTCCATCAATTTATGAAAAAACATATAAATTCCTGACACCTAAAGATACAATAATATTTTTAATGACTGAACAGTTTGTTACTGATTTTTCTGAAGCATCAGGGACATTTTTGTTTGATTGTAAAAAGCTTAAATGGAGTCCTGAGCTCGCAGAAATGCTCAAGATAGATTTGGACAAGATGCCTGACGTTTTCCCCTCACATAAAGTTATCGGCGAGCTCAAACAAGATGTGGCTCGTGAGCTCAAATTAAAAACAGGAATACCGGTTATAGCTGGAGGTGGGGACTTTCCATGTGCTATGCTGGGCGCAGGAGGAATTTCCGATGACATCGCAATAGACATCGCTGGGACATCGTCTTTAATGGCAATAAGCTTGGAAAATATTAAAACAGATCAGAGGTTAATGAATCTGCATCATGTAATTGATGGATGGATTCTTTTTAATGAGGTGGAAGCAGGACTGTTGAGGTGGTTCAGAGACAATTTTGCTGAATCAGAAATAAAGATGGCAAAAAGGCGTAATACTACTGCATATAGGATCCTCGACGAAGAAGCTGAAATTATCCCTGCCGGCTCAAATGGATTAATAGTTTTTCCACATTTCATTGGAGAAAGAGTGTTAGGCAGATATTACTGCAAAGGTGGCATTGTAGGTTTAAGCCTCATGCATACAAAAAAGCACTTATTTCGTGCTCTTATAGAGGGTATAACATATGAATTAAGAAGGGTGTTAGATATTATTGAAGAGGTCATAGAAAAGCAAATACCAATAGTCAGACTTGTAGGCGGAGGATCGGTTAGCCGGCTGATGAGAGAAATTAGAACAAATGTCTATGGACGAAAAATAGAGTTATTAGAATCTTTCCAAGGCGGATTATACGGCTTAGTAATACTTTGTATGCTTGGCTTGAAGTTCGATGGAGGAAACGTACAAAAAATTGTTAAAAAACTAATTCGAGTTTCAGATCACCTCGTACCCAAGAAGGAGTTACATGAAATATATGAAAAATATTACATGGCTTACAAAGAAATATATCATTCCATGAGCACTTTATGCGCTTGCCTCCGCAGTCACGAAATTCATGAATGATTACCTAATTCATCATTTTCATAAACTTTCAGCGGTTTTAGATCTATTCTATATCTATTTTGGGTTTATGATTCTTTTACTTTGTTTGGGTTAGGTTTATATTTAGCATTTTTTTTGTTTTTTCGGTGGTTTCTTTAATGTCGGGTAATTCTGATGATGTTGTATTGAGGGTTGTGGGGCTTACTAAGTATTTTGGAGCTATAAAGGCTCTTGAGAATGTTTCTTTTGATGTTAGGAGGGGTGAAATTCTCGCGATTGTTGGTGATAACGGCGCTGGTAAATCGACTCTGTTAAAGATTTTAAGTGGTGTGTTACAGCCTACGTCCGGCGAAGTGTACCTCGATGGTAGGAAAGTTAATTTCAGGGATCCTCAGGATGCAATGAGGCATGGTATAGCAATAGCACATCAAGTGCTTCACGAGCAATTAATCGATAAAAGACTCGTATGGGAGAACTTCTTCGCCGGTAGAGAACTAGTCAAAAAAATGGGTCCAATATCAATCCTAGATAAAAAAACGATGAAAACACATATAAGAAAACTAGTTGAAAAATTCAACCTCACAATAAACGAAGACAAAAAAATAGGACAACTATCGGAGGAAGAGAGACAAATGCTTACGATCCTCAAAGCATTAGATCAGAATCCCCAGATTTTACTACTAGACGAGAGCTTCACCTTTCTATCATTACGTAGAGCTTCAGAAATAGTAAAGCTTTTAAAGAATATTAGGGAGAATTATAAATGTAGCATATTATTTGTCTCTCATGACATGATGCTTGTTAAGAGTCTAGCAGATAAAATCTTGATTTTGAGAAACGGCAAAATGGTGTTTTTCGGGAAAAGCCAAGAAATTACGCTTGAAGGAATTGTAAGGTATATCAGAGGAAAGTAAGGGTTAAATTTCAATGGGGGATGTCCTTATTTATGTAGATACCTTGAGACCAGTTAATTTTTACTTGAAACAAAAATGATTATTGCTTGTAATCGCCAAAATGCGGATTTATTTCAACGATTTCAAGTAAGTAAGTTGGTTGTCTGATTCTCAGATGTTTACGTATCGCTTTCCAATCTTTGAAGGAACTTCTTCCATTTCCTGTCTATGAAACAAGATCATATTAAGCCGTAATACTGTTTTTGCTAACTCATAAGCCTTTAAAAGAACTTTCTTCTTTATCTCGTAATGTTCTAATTTCCTAATATTTATCATATCTGAGATGAGCCGCGTGAAAGCATCAATACCATACATTTCTCCATTTGTTGAAACATGAATTGATCTTAACTTTGATAATGTCTCTAAGGGATCTAAGCCCATATTAAGAATTAGTATCATTGCTAAACGTTCTAAGATGTCCGCATATGTATTAATTGAAATTTGAAGTTTGCTAGGATACTTATATAGTAATCCTCTAATTTTCATAGCCAAGTAAACTTCTGAGGCGCCTCCGGCTGGAATGGGTGCTAGCCTCTCCGTAATCGTATTATATAGCAAGCGTAGTTTCCGAACATAATGTTCAGCATTCTTTGAAAAGTACTTTGTTCCTTTTAGTACCACGGTAATGGGAAGATTGATATTATTACGGGGTTTTATCAAGTAATATTTTTCAGAACCAAGATCGATAATGCCTATTTTCTCAGCATGGCCAATGTCTCTAGAGGAGAGATCATCGATTGTTGAAATCAATCTTGCGCCACTTACTTTTGAAATGGCTTTTAAAACTTTTTCATTCAACCCTTCAAAGACAAGTATATTTTCACTTTTCAATCTAGAAACTATTTTTTTGTTTAACTTTCCACCCGTGAAAAGTGCTTGAGCGTTATATTTTTTCAATAAATCGACGTAAGTATTCATAATGTTGTTCTCTTCCCATAAATATCTTTTTAATTGAAGTGGATCGCTGACAATTAAGTTATAAGGAAGTTCTATGTCTTTTAATGATGGACGTTTATTTCTGTCACCTCTCATAATACCATAAGGTTTCCTGAGGATGACGATGTTAGGATGTTCAATTGTTAGATTATTTTTTGTTGATTCTAATGATTTTTCTATTAACAATCCACTTAATAGCGTTGAATCAGCTGCACTACCCGAAGAGAGATTTACTACGAATATATCCTCATCACTTAAGTGTGAAATGCCATAGCGGATATATAAAGTTGATAAATACCTGCACAACTCTTCAAGAACTCTCTCATAGGGTATATCCATTGGAATGGTCGTGAGAAAAAGATTATACATAATTTCGCCTGAGTCAGTTTTCCCCTCTTTCGAGCAAAGTTTATGTAGTGTTACGCTTGAAAGGTTCTCTAGATTATGAATTGCTAGTTCTGTAGCAATTTTATAGCCTTCGATTATCTCGGAGATGGCGAGCCCGCTTCTAATCAAATGAATACCTTTTTTAATTAGCATAGAACTTAATAGGAGAAGGTATTTCGTCCCATCACCTGTTATTTTATCATGAGAAAGACCCTCTTGGACAAATATTCTTGCAAGCGGAGATTTAAATGCTCTGTGCTTTAAGAACTCGAGCAATAATCCTCCACAGCTGGTGATAACACTCTCACCTTCGCAATCAATTATCAATTTCCAATTACCGTGTGGCCCGAGCATCGGACTTATAAGATTTTCAAAAAAATCGGCTACATCTTCGATGTAATTCCATAACTCAGTTCTTGACAGGTAGCCTAGAAACTTCTTATTATTAATTATCTGGCTCATTACCCTAACGCTTCTATGTTCTCAAAATTCTGCTATAAAATCATTATTATCATTACTCCAAAGAAGAACGCTACTCCGCCTTTATAGTTGCTAAAGTCTGCGAAGTAAGACTACAGACAGCAATGTTAAACCTCGTGGGATGTATAAGTCTGCGATAATCAATTGTAGAATAAAGCCGTGGTTATTGCACCAGTAAGGCCTTCAGTCCGATGCTGAAGGTGTATATTACATGTGTGAATCTTCTGCTTTCTGCGGGCATTATGTTCGCGACGGCGCTCTCATTATAGTTTCAGTGGCGCTTGTGGTTAGCCCCAGAAGATAGTCGCGATGTATGACCCATTCTTTCATAACCTCGTCCAAGATCTTGTCCATCGAGGGTCTTCTAAGCTCCTTCCCAAGCCTCTCGAGGAGAAATAGTATTAGGGCTAGCGGTTAGCGAGGGCCAAAAGGGGGAATGAAGATGTTCATCCCATATCTGAGGGCGATTAAAGCCCAATATACTCTTCCGGAGGGAGCTTGTGCTCCTCAACTCCTCCTATGAGCTTCATCGCGTTGCTCAGAAATTCGCCAACGTAGAGTGTTCCAGCGGCTATCGCGGGCGCGGCTAGCAGATTCAGGTATGGGCCGACGATGGACCTAGCACCCTCATATACTATGTCTGCGAAGAGTGAGAGCAGGGGGATCGCGATGAATGCCTTGAGCAGCTGCTTAAAGGAGAACTTCATTCATCGGTAAATCACTCCCGGCAGAATCTCATGATGTACTGGGTTGCGAGGTCCTCCGCTCTCTCGAGGTCCTCCAGGCTTATCCCGGGCACTCCGCACGTCATCAGGTATATGCTACTGGTCTCGAGGGTAACCTTGCTGTAGTCCGCGTCGCGGTATGGATATATCGCTATCAGCCTCTTGGAGTCTGCGACGACTATCTCCTCTCCCCCGAGCTTCTTCGGCTTATTCATCCCTATTCCGAGGAACTCCTCGCCGCTCCTCGCGAACCTCATAATCAGCTCCTCTCCCTCGAGCTTATCGGCGTCGAATGCCGCCAGGGCGATGCGCGACTCAACTGAGGCCAGGTTATAGGCGTCCACGAGCGTGTTTATCGTCGGCAGATCTTTTCCGCCGAGAATTCTCCTTATTAGCGCCTCCGAGGCCGGCCTAATCTTGGTCGGATCTATGCCGATTCTCCAGAAGAAGTCGCGGTAAGCCCTCATTATCGGATCATCCTTGAGCGAGTCGAGGCTAAAGCGCG
>JAWCEH010000158.1:0-6693 GCA_038859955.1 Bathyarchaeia archaeon
CCCTTTGGCTGAGAACACCGAATTTCCTTTACCCGCCCCTTGCCCTATTTTTGGCTGCAGGTTTAATCTACACTTTTAGCACCCGCGGGAAGTTCCCTCTGCATAGATTCTTCAAACCGATGGCAGTTGCAATTTTGGCTGCCATAATATCTTTGAACGTTTATAGTCTCTACGCAGCTGTAAACCTTCAAGACCGCTATATGGGCTATCATTGGCTTTATAGAAAAGAAGAATTCGCTGGTGCTTCATGGCTTTCGTCCCATTCAAACCAAACAACAGTGGCTGGAGATGTGAAAATACAATATATGGCCCGCGACTACTTCAAGCTAAAAACAGACGTCATAGGCGGCTACCAGTATCTTTCTGGAAAAAGCCGAAACAAGCCCGAAACGCTCTTCATTTATCACCAAATGTACAAAAATGGTTACGTTCTCGGCTATCATGGAATCGATTTGCCCGAAAACTGGACGGAAAACTTAAACCAGCTAAACCTACTATACTCTAACAAACAATCAACAATCCACTCCTGGTGAAGATCTGCTGATAGAACTAGTTAACGTTAGCAAAAGTTATCCGGCAACACCTGTTTTGAAAGGCCTCAACCTCACAGTAAAAAAAGGTGAATTCGTATCCATTAGAGGAAAGTCCGGCTCTGGAAAAACAACACTCCTCAAAATCATAGGCATGCTGGAAGCGCCAGATCAAGGCGAAGTGAAAATTCTAGGAAGAAGCATCCACACATTGTCAGACGATGAAAAATCAGAGATGCGGGTTCAAAACATAGGTTTCATCTTTCAATTCTTCAATCTCATTCCATCCCTAACAGTTCTAGAAAACATAGAACTTCCTCAAGCCCTTGCGGGAATAAAAAAACCCGACAGGCAAAGAAGAGCTTTAAAACTTTTAGAATATTTCGGCTTAACAAACCTTTCAAAAAGATTTCCCGACACTCTAAGCGGAGGAGAAAAACAAAGAATAGCCATCATAAGAGCATTAGCCAACAACCCAAAAATAATTTTGGCTGACGAACCAACGTCAAGCATAGACGATGAAAACACCCAACTAGTAATGGAAATACTCAGCAAAATAAACAAGGAATGGAGAGTAACAATCATAATGACGACAACAGATCTCTACGAAAAACTCCCCACAACGAAAGACTACATACTCAAAGATGGGCGTCTCTACAAAACATAATGGCTCATCAGCGAATATTACCCTAAAAGAAATTTAAACCCTAAAAGAAATTTAACGTATTAAGTATGAAACGTAATTAAATTTAAGTTATGAATTGAAATGCCCAAATTCTCGCAAACAGGAGATCACAGCGTTCTTTTTGATTGGAGCGGCCATTCTAATAGTAGAAGTAGCTGTGTTCACTTACATAAACAGCATGATTCAATCAAACAACTCTTTAAAACCCAAACTTAACTAGCAACAAAGATGGGCTATTGAGATTCCCTGTAATGGTGGATAATAATGCATGCAACATTACACAGACCCCTAAGTGTAACCTTGATAACGGTTGGTATGATAGCCATGATGCACGTAGCCTTATGGGCAGTAGTACAACAACAATAAAATTATTTCCGTTTCATATTTTTCACAAGTCAGAACATCGTTAACATTTCCAATCCAATAACTGTATCTTTTAAATGTAGTATCTATAAAATGCGAACACGTAGCTCTTTAACCGTATATGTCTGAAATTGAAACGATATTTTTAAACATGCCAAAGTTAAGTGTTAGTAGAAAAGTTGTAGGTAAGAAGATGGAGAAGGTTCGTATATTAACCGTAACATTGCTTTGCATGTTGTTTGTGCTTCAAATATTCACAAATAGGCCCATTGCCCTCGGGACTTGTACCCCAGTACCATCCTTTACATGCTCTTCATTTACACCGAGTGTCGATGAAACCGTAACTTTTGATGCATCGGAATCCTATGATCCCGACGGATATATTGTTGATTATTCATGGAATTTCGGCGACGGCACCATAGGCGAGGGCAGAATAGTTAGCCACAAATTCAAAACGCCTAAAGTTTACCCCGTAACTTTAACCGTTAAAGACAATACTGGTCTATGTAAAAGTCACACAGTCATAATCATAGTAGTCCACCATGTCAATATAGACCAAAAATTAGATGTCGATGTAAGTGTTGGTTCAATCTACTTCAACGGAGAAATAGCTGAATTCTACATCCTGATATCTTACTCGGGCAAGCCTGTTGAAAATGCCACAATCAAGGCAACACTATACTTTAACGGAACATTATATGCAAACTTAACCTCCTCAATTGAGCAAGTAGCCCAAGGCTTCTATAGGGTGCCATATGTTATTCCGATAGACGCTCCCGCCGGCACATACGCCATGCTTGTTGAGGCATTAAAGAAAATAAACTGTACTCCACTTAGTGGAGTAGCACTCACAACTTTTCTGATAAGTCCTACTCTAACAAACTGGAATGCTTGGATAATCCAAATCCAGGGAGATGTTGTAACCCTCAAAACAGATGCAGGCATTATTAAAGCTTCTCTCGAAGCCCTAAACGCAAAATTAACAGGCATCGAGGGAAGAATCGCCACTATCGAAACGGACATAGGAACCATGAAAGCCGACATTTCCATCATCGGATTGCAAATCACAAAAATTGAGGGCAACATTGCAACCATAAACACAATCCTTGGCGACATTAACGGAACGATAAAATCAATAAAGGGAAGCATTGCTGAAATCCAAACGGATATAGGTTCTATACAAATAGACCTAAGCGCCATAAACGCAACCCTAAAAGATATTACTGGAACACTGGCAATCATAGAAACGAATATAGGCGAAATCCAAATCAGCTTAAACCAAATCAACGCAACCTTTGTCAGCCTAAACGAAACAATAGCCACCATTAAAACAGCCCTTGGAACGATACGGACAAACATAGAAAACATTCATGCAAAAATTGTAAAAATCGAGGGAGATCTGGCGGTCATAAGCACAATTCTCGGCGAAATAAACGGGACAATAGTTTCAATACAAGGGGATATAGCTACCATCAAAACCGAAATCGGCGAAATAAAAATCTCACTACCAACAATTCAAACGTCTTCAGCCGCATGGCCTGTATCCATAGCACTAGTAGCCATCGCAGCAATAGGGTCAATAGTATCAGCCGGGGTCCTTCTAAAAAGACGAAAATAACTACGAAATTCAAAATAAGAGAAAGACCTTCTATCAAACCCTAGTACTTAACCTCTTTTCTCTTTTCTAAATCCAGAAGTCCCACGTGATCTTTTTCTGCCTCTCCCCAACCCAAAACAAAGTTACAATAAGGACAAACGTTTAAAAACCGACTTTTCCCAGTGCTAAAGTCCAACATGACCAAGGGCTTACTGAAAACCCGCTTACATTTTGGACAACTAATCAACATGTAATTCTGTTCTGCCATCCTCTCTTTTTTGCTAGTCCTTAAAGGCGCTATAGGTCTTGGAGCCTCAGCTCTCAATGCTCGGGCCCCACCTACCTTGGCAAAACGCCAAATCTCCAAGCCGAAATACGCAACGCTCAAAAAAACTGGTACGGCCAAAAAGACATAGATCATCCTTAAAGCACCCCAATACTCCGAAGCCCATTCGAAACTAAACTGCAAACCATAATTGTAAAGCTCATGATGCACGATCCAATCAACCCTGCCCAACAAAAACACAACAAACACAGTGCTAGTTAACCAGAGAACAAGAATAACCCTAACAAACCAGCCATTATCCACCAGTCCCCTTAATGTCAACTTTCAAACCCAGACAAAACACAGAACTCGAACAACAAAAACATTATGAAATAGAAATAAAAATTCAAAGTAATTACTGACGTTACAAAAACTTCTTTATTCCGAATCGGAATACTGGATAAACCTAATTAAAACTTTTAAAAATCTTTGTTTTTAGCACAATTCGGAGGGAGAATTATGGTTAATAAAGCCATAATTGAAATTACTTTAATCCCAGAAGCCTTAGAAAAGTTCCCAAAAGAGATTGAAAAGGAAATATTAAGAGAATTACGCCACAACTTTATAAACATTCCATGGTGCAATAGAATTGAAAAGGTTAAAGTAATAGAGGCAAGACGTAAAAAATAATTCAACAACCAACATTATTTGAGCTTCAATTAGCATCCACGTTGGACTATTGTTTAGGTTGCATGATAGTGTCACGTTTCTTATACCGCTTAAAGAGTCAGTAATTGACTAAAACTATTACGGGTTGTCCAAGTTCAACATCGCCTTCTGGATACGTGATAAAGTTTCAATAATAGGTGGAGTCTTATCAAGCTTAATACCAGTCGATATTTTATGTGGGAACTTCTCATTTCCAGCATTATCTACGCTCCAATATTCTGAGGTGTTATTTACCCTTCGATGGTCATTAATGGTTGCCCGTAAACACTGTTAGAAATAGTAGTCTTTGTGTACAGCTTTTAAGCAACACTTCAAGACATAGCCTCGCAAGCGAATTGAAGTTCAACTTTTAATTAAAATAGATGTCCCTCATATTTTTTGGTATATTATTCGCCTTTTTTGCTGGTCTATGGAAACTTTTAGCCTTTCTCCGTTGGTTATGCTTAGGGCTTCTGCCGCCTGTTTTGGAATTGTGACCATGAAGCTTCCGCTTCGCCTTAGTTGGACTTTCACGAAGTCTATTTCGACCTCTTGGCTTGTCATGCAACCACCCGTTACTATTTGCAACCACAAAGTTTATATATTTTTCCACCATTAATGTGGTTTTAGGTGGTCGAAAATGGTTGAAAGACATATTGAGCTACTGATGCCTAACACCACGCAGTTGACCCCTAGCGGTGATTACGAGTTACTACAATATCTAAAAAGTTGCCTAGATGAGGCTGCGGAGAAGCTTTCAGCAAAGTTCGGGCTTGTTGATGCAATGGGTAGGCCTCGGAAAGCCTTCATCATCGATGCGCTTTTACGGTTCGGCTGCGTTGGCTGCATCCGCAAGGTTTTTACGCAGATGCGCAAGCAGTCTACAGACAACCTTTACTTAGAAATGCATAGCCTTGCAGTGAACCTTTTGGCTGGAGTGTTAACGCACGCTCTCTGCAACCCAAAGGTGGAGGTGCTCTTAGAAGAAAATGGGAAGTACGGCAGGGTTGACATTGCGATTAAAACAGCGGCTTTTGGAGCAGTTGTTGAGATCGGCAACGTGTCGGTCATAGTCGAGGTTAAAACTGGCCGAAACGTTGATCTCGTCCAAGTTTTACGCTATCTACTGGAATATCCCAAGGCGGCGCTACTGGTTTGGAGGGTTAGAAAACGCCAGGTATTCATTGTTAAGGGGGAGAGGCTGACGTCTCTTTTGTGCATGTGCGCCGCCGTAGCTATAGGCAGGGCGCTGAGGTTGCTGAACGGCTGTAACATTGATTGCCCACATAACCCCCACGACACATTTGCAATTATGGAGAAACCGCAAGAACTTATAAACGAATACTTCGATGGCCTAGCTGATGGTCTTCCAAAGGTTGTTTCAGCCGTTTTTAGGGCTTTGAATGAGGAAGAGCTGCATGCAGGCTGAAGTTAAGCGGAAAACGTTCTTAGAGAGAATCGTAGACGCATTACCATCGTCCATTAAAGAGGCCTATGAAAATGCTCCGAGGAAAGGTTCCAAGCCTCATGAAATATTGAGGCTTCTTGCCGTTATGTACCTCTGGAACCATGGCTATAGGAGCATAAGCTTCGAGAAATGCGTCAACCATAATGGCGGACAAAACATGTGCGTTGACATATACGAGGATACATTAGGACTCTTCGTTGAATGTGAAAGATTCCCTGACAAAAAGGCGATAGCCGACAGACAGAGGGCGATAAAAGATGTTTACCCTGCGGCCAAATTCGTGATCGCGACACAGGACAGGATGGGCTGGAGGGCCTTAAGGCTGCAAGGTGTCGCAGACGAAGTCTGGATTGTATGCCGCGATGGGCGCGTATTGACACCTACTGAATGGGTTGAGGAAAGACGAAAAACACTTAAGAGTATATTTAATCCCATCGAGCTGGGAAGCTACGTAAGTGTATATGAGGAAGCCGAAGAAGAATACCGCAAGTTTAAGCGGTTAGCAGACGAGGAAGAAGCGTTCTGGAGACAAATCCTAGGCCAGGCATGTCTAAAAACAGCCCAGTTCCACGCGGAATGGCTCAATGACCTAAACATAAAAGGCGCTTGGTTTAAGCATGTTGAAACCGCCAGCAAGCGCATGGAAGAAGCGAAAACCAAAATAATCGCAAAAGTGGTTGAACTGCTCAACGCCGTCCTTTCGCTGTCATCTCCGTACACGCTAAAGCTTTGCGATGATTATGTAATAGAGGTGGGTGTTGATTGGGATGCTTGGCAGTGGCTTGGCTGGAAGGATCATCCCAGCAAAAGCCCAGCCGCTTCAGCCCAATACCGGATACTCGAGAAGAACCTCCAGAGAGAATTAAAGATTGCAACAGGAAACATAAAGCCAGAGAAACACAAACAGGTAGACAGCAAGGCAGAGATAAAGTGGATAATAGAGTATAAGCACACTTTCAAGGAGCTACGAAAAGACATTGAGGAAATTAAAAAGATGATACCATTGTTGGCGCAAAGGTTACAGCCTCCGCAACCCAACACGGAACAAAACATAGCATTGTAAACTTTCGCATTAAG
>JAWCEH010000159.1:0-6668 GCA_038859955.1 Bathyarchaeia archaeon
GCGGAAAAATCGTGGTCAGAAAGATCAGCCAAACTTAGAACTCAATGTTCTCCGCGTTATATTTGAATGAAGTTAGCCAATACTAACATCTGATTGGATTCTTCGAGAACCCTGTCGCAAGAAGGAGAATTGTTTTCTGTCCAATCTTTGCCGATGCTTCTGCATTAAGCTCCACGCTAGTCGATAATCTTCATCTAATTTAAGAAAAACATTATTAAAAAGAGCATAAAAATTAAGCTTAGAAAAGAGAATGCAAGCTGAAAATTCAGTTATAGTTGAGAACTTAAGTGTAAAATATCCATTGACTACATTGCCAGCATTAGAGAATATAAATTTTGTCGTAAAGAAAGGAGAAATAATAGGCATAATAGGGCCCACGACCTCAGGTAAGACGACCCTCTGCCTCTGTTTAAAAGGCTTAATACCACATATCGTGCGAGCCGAAATGAGCGGGCGTGTTATAATTAGTGGCATAGATACCAGAGAGACTTCAGTTCCTGAACTTTCAAAAAAGATAGGTTTTGTCATAGATGATCCAGAGGCTCAACTTACGCAGCTCACAGTTGAAGAGGAAGTTGCTTTCGGACTGGAAAACTTAGGATTAGAACCTGAAGAGATCAAGGAGAGGGTAAGGTGGGCGCTAGACGTCGTGGGTTTAACAGGTCTGGAAGATAGAGCGCCAATAGATCTGTCTGGAGGACAACAACAGAGATTAGCCATAGCGTCAGTACTGGCCATGCAGCCAGAGATAATCGTACTAGATGAACCGACTTCAAATCTTGATCCAGTAGGTAAGGATGAAGTATTCGGAGTGCTTCAGGACTTGAAAAATAAAAGAAATATAACCATTATAGTGGCCGAGCATGAAGTGGAAAGATTAGCAGAATTTTCAGATAAAGTTTTACTGATTTATAACGGAAAACAATTAGCATTCGATGAACCGGAAAAAGTATTCACATTTGAAAAGCTAGAAAGCATCGGAGTGAGGAGACCGCAAGTCACTGAATTGTTTATCAAAATTTTAGATAGAAGTTTGTTGAATTTTAATGAAAAAATTCCAGTTACATTAATTGAAGCATATAATTTTTTATCTAAAATTTTGAAGGGATATCCATGAAGGATCCTATAATAAAAGTGGTAGATTTGTTCTTTACCTATCCTACCGGTGTAGTGGCATTAAAAGGTATTAATGTTGAAATATTCGAAAGAGAAATTACAGCAATAGTAGGGCAAAACGGAAGCGGAAAAACTACATTGGCAAAGCATTTTAATGGATTGTTAAAGCCGACTAGTGGAGCAGTAATAGTATACGGCAAGGATACTCGCCAATATAAACAAAAAGAACTTGTCAGTAGGGTTGGATATGTCTTCCAAAATCCGACACATCAACTTTTCAACACTAGTATTGAGGCTGAAATAGCCTTTGGACCTACTAATCTGGGTCTTAACCCAGAAGAAGTAAAGGCAAGAGTAGAAGAGGCCATACATATGTTTGGTTTAGATGGGTATCGGGATGTACATCCTTTACGCCTTAGCTATCCATACAGAAAATTAGTTGCCATTGCTTCAATATATGCTATGTACCCCGATATAATGATTTTAGATGAGCCTACTATAGCTCAGGACTTCTTTGGGTGGATGTTAATATTGAAGACTATTAAAGATTTAAAATCGAGAGGCAAAACAGTCATAGTGATCACTCACGATATGCTTCTTGTATCTATGATAGTGGATAGATGCCTAGTAATGACTGATGGAAAGATTATTGCAGATAAAAGACCTAGGGAACTATTCATAGACGAGCTTGTCCTCAAACAAGCTTTCTTAAAACCGCCCCAAATAACATTATTAGCGCAAAGGCTCTCACTTCATGACTCAAGTATCCCACCAAGCCTCTTGACCATAGAGGAGATGGTTGAAATATTGTCTACGAAGTTAAACTGTTTCAAGCAATGAAAATCTTATATTATATTTAAGAATTAAAATTTATAAATCAGTAAACATCACGATTTACGATGAGTATCGGATCAGTAAGTCGTGCGTATGCCGCTAGTTTTGTTGTTGCAGGCATAGCTTTAAACGTCATTGCCGGAAGACTAGCAGCTTTAACTGGTCTGCCTGGAATATATTTAGATCTGTCTGGTACACTATTAACTGCCCTGATTCTGGGTCCTTGGTGGGCAGCGACTACTGGCCTATTGTCGAATTTAGTAGCGGGATTAGTTGCGGGCCCAGTATCTATACCCTTCGGAATAGTAAACATGTCGTTTGGATTAGTTGTTGGCTATTTAGCTGATAAGGGATGGACGAGGAGTTGGATAAAAACCATAGTGACTTTTGTTATCGCCTGTCTAGTCGTGTCTGGTACTGCATCTATCATAGTTGTCTTTCTCTTCGGAGGAGCAACAGGTGCTCCTCAAGACATAATAGTCTTTGCCTTGCTTTCAACAACTGGATGGGACCTTCTTACTTCAGTCTTTATCGCTGATATCGCCGGAAAGCCTATAGACATGTTCTTCGAGTTTGCAATCGCTTTTGCTATCCTAAGAGCCCTGCCAGGAGAATATGGGCTAAAGACACCATTTAAACGAGCTACAATCAAAACAAGATGAATTCAGTTAAATTACTATGAGGTAAAGTAGCATGCCTTGGGTTTCAATGTATATCCCTAAAGATACACTAGTTCACAAGACACATGCCAAGGTAAAGCTTGCATGGACTATAGTATTATCATTAATTGCTGTCATGTTCTATAATCCTATTCCAGCATTCATTATTTTTCTCTTATCGATTCCCTTCATAGTTATTGGTAAGGTTACGATAACTTTTCTGAAAAGATTATTTTATGTCTCAACGACGCTTGGAGTGATAGTAGTTTTTCAAAGCTTATTTGCTAAATATGCTAAGAATGTCCTTACAACGATAGATTTCTTTGGTTGGAAATTGACGATTCTATATGAGGGGTTGTTTAAGGCGTTATGGCTAATAAGCATATTATTAGCCGTTATAGGATGGTTTTCTTTCCTTTTTTTAACGACCCATCCTAGCGACTTGCTTTCAGCCTTAAGAGATATCGGCTTACCATATTTGGCTTGTTTCATTGTCCTCTCTACACTTCAGATGATTCCAATGATGGAGAGGAATATGAATCTCTGTATTGAGTCGCAAAGGTCCAGGGGGTTAGAAATAGGGAAAAATCCCTTTAAATTGATACCCATTATTATACCGCTTACCGTTAATACTTTAGAGCGAGTTACTAAAATGTCTTGGTCGCTTGAAGGAAGGGCTTTTGGAGCTAGCGGTAAAAGGACAAATGTAAGAGCCACTAATGTTACTACTTTCGGTAAAATTTCAATTGCGCTCGCGATAGTTGTTTTGATATCTAGCATCATTTGCAGAGTATTGTATGGAGATATGTATATATCTTATGAACAATTTCTTATAATGTTGGAGAGGTGAGAGCGTGTCAAAAAAATCTTTTACTAGAGAAGAAAGTATAGCAATGTTTATCATAGTTCTTGGACTATTAACAATATCAACTCCTTGGTTTGCAACACAAAGCGGTATGGATATATCTATATTCATTACACCAATGTTTTTAATAGTTGGCATTCTTAACATAGTCGCTGGAATAGCTCTTTTCCTCTCAAAACCCAAATCTTAGGAATATTTTTTCATTAGTCTAATTACCGAGATTAGAGCATTTGAGATTAGGAATATCAAAAAGGTCGTATAAACATTCATGAATAACGGGATTCTTAATATAAACCCAGCAAGGGGGGGAGCTAGCATATATCCGAATCCCCATGAGGCTTGATATAATCCCATGGCAGTAGATTTACTTTTTAAATAACCTGAAATATGAGACATGAAAACTATAACATTGGTACCAATGACAATGCCTAATGTTACCCAAATTAGAAGAGAGAATGGATATTGAATAGAAACAATAGCAGAAGAGCAAAACAATATAGATACTAGTGTAAATGTAAAAGATGTATATGAAGGATTAGTTATTTCTCTGCGAAACATTGCTAGCATATATTGACTGAGAAGTGATGAGATGTAATAAGTTGAGAGGAATAGCCCTCCAAAGGTTGAGGGAAGTCCGGATAACTCAGCTACTTTATCAGAATTAGCTTGGAAAACTCCGTCAAAGCAGCCAAGAAAGAAAGCCATAGCCATTATTAGCACTGCAGATAAGTTAATTTCTTTGAGTGATTTTAACGGATTCTCGATTCGCGTCTCCGATGTCATTTTTAGATTAAATTGAGACATCTTTAAGTATGCTATTATTGCGCATAAGAAGCTGATAAATAGATAGGGTAGGAATGTAAACTTTAAGTCGAAAGTTGACATTAGGGGGCCATTTAAGAAAAGTCCAAATGAAAACCCTAATGTTGAGGATGCAGAGACTATGCCTAAAGACTTTACTTTTGCTTGAGGAAATAGATAGGCTACTGAGCCATAAATGCTAACCCAAATTAAACTCTCAAAGATGCCTTGAAGCATCCTGCCAAGTATAAAATATGGAAGAGTATTAGTGATTATGTATATTAATGCTATGATTGAATTCCCAGCCAATCCAAAAGATAATGCATAACTTACCCCAATTCTTTCCGCTAGAAGCCCAGCAATCACGCTAAATATTACGTAAGTAATGGCCCAACTACTTATCACTAGGCCAGCCTCCACCTCGGTGTAGCCTAAATTCAAGATAGCTAGAGGTAAACTAGGAAGAGCGATCCCAAATCCACACATAAATAAGAATGCTATTATTGAAAAGAATAAGATGATACTATTCATTTTCTTTCGCGAATTTTGATAATTTTGATTCTGCTTCTACCAGAAAACTCAATTCGTCGAACTCTCTAAAATGACCGTTTTCAATTATTATTTTTCCATCAACGATAACGGTTGAAACTGCATCACCTTTAGTATTATACACCAGATGAGAAATTATATGTTCTATGGGTGTTAGATAAGTTTTCTTACGATCTATTAATATTATGTCTGCTTTCTTTCCCACTTCTATAGAACCTATCTCATTCTCAAGACCTATCGCTTTTGCCCCTCTTATAGTCGCCATCTCTAAAATTGTTCGTGCAGGTAAAACAGTAGAATTTCTATGTAAACCCTTTTGGAGTAAAGCAGCGATTTTCATCTCAACAAAAAGGTCTTGACTATTATTGCTGGCCGCACCATCACATCCTAAACCTATGTTTACATCTTGCCAAATTAATTCTAATATTGGAGCAATACCATTACCCAATTTGGCATTGCTTGAAGGACAGTGAGCTACTGAGGCTCTGTATTTCGATATAATGTGAATATCGGTTTGATTTAGCTGAACACAATGCGCCAGTAGTGTGTCTGGACCTAAGAATCCAATTTTTTCTAACAGTTCAACTTCGCGGAGCCCGTGTATTTTCTTACATAGCTCATTAGTAATCCAGCCTTCAGCTACATGTGTATGTATACGTGTTCCTACTTCTCTGGCTCTTTCAGCAGAGGCCTTTAAAAGCTCAGCTGAACTTGCAGGAAAACCTACCGGGCCGTAAAAGATCCTTATCCTTCCATTATCTTTACCATGATATTTGGCGAACCAGTTATCAGCTTTTTTTATCTCATCTTCAACAGATGAAGTTTTTCCTAAACCGGAGTATGGCAATTCTTCCGTGTCCGCTAATATTCCTGCTAATATTGCTCTACATCCTAATTTAGATACAACTCTTGCCACTAAATCTACATCATTTTCCATATCGACGCTTGTAGTTACTCCACACTTCAACTTCTCTACAAACGTTAGAGTCGCGCCAATCTCCGCTAATTCTTTGTCCATTTTTAATGATAAATCTTGCATATAGGCTAACCAAGGCATAAGTGGCTTTTCATCTATGAATCCTCTCAAAGCGGCCTGTGTAGAATGTCCGTGTACATCTATTAAGCCGGGCAAAGCCACCATGCCTTTTCCATCAATTATCTCATCAGGTTTCCACTTCTTGGATAATTGGTCATAAGGACCTATTTCGACAATTTTATTTTCTGAGATTGCAATTGATGTTTCTCGAATGATTCTATTTAACCTGTCCATTGTTATGATTAAATCTAAATCTTTTAAAATTATGCTCAAACAATCACACTCCTCAAGGAAGAACGTCTCTTTCTTTTTCGAGTATCTTGACTGCATTGATTGCGGTCTTAATTGCCTTTATTATGGTATCCTTTAATAACATATCATCTTCTTGTCTCTCTGGATCCAGGTTGTTTCCAGCTACTGCTAATACAGCCCCAGCCTTTACTCTTCTCATACGGGATACAACGAATAAACCTGAACACTCATTCTCGACACATAAGACACCGCCTTTTAGCCATGGTTTATAAACCTCGTTGGCATCCGGCATCCATCCAGTCCAAGTCCCACGATAGAAAGCATCATGTGTCCACACTATACCTACTCTTGGTTTAACTCCGATTCTCTTAGCCCCTAATACAAGGGCGTTAGTTACATCTAAATCAGCGACAGCAGGATACTCAATGGTAATATACTCTCTCGTAGCTCCATCATATCTGACTGCTGCTTGTGCAATCACTACCTCACCTCCCTTTATTGATGGATCTATACCTCCACTAGTTCCAACCCTGATTAAGACTTCTGCACCGACATT
>JAWCEH010000160.1:0-6662 GCA_038859955.1 Bathyarchaeia archaeon
TAAGCTTCAGGGCTTTATATCTGAGAGCGAATATAACATGGATGGAGAGAAGCTAGATGTTACATGGAGGAGGGTTGAGAGGGGCTCCCCAACATATGTTTTTGAAGTTCAGATAGGCGGAGACATATATCATGCTTTAGCCAAGCTAAAGCATGCCCATGACCTCTGGAACAGCAATATATTCCTCATAACCACGAAGAACGATATGACAAAGGTCCAAGATCTACTTTCTGGAACCTTCCATGAGATAAAGAAGAAAATCCAAATAATCGAGGTTGAGAAAATAGATGAGCTCTTCAAACTTAAAAAAGCCTATAAGGACCTTGAGCGACAATTAGGCATATTATAAGCCTCATAGAGTTTAGAGCACCATTAATGTCTCATCACTTTGCTGATGTCTCTTTATGCTCGTAATGCTAGAAAGAAAACTAAACCGCTAGTGATTCCGATCAGATTCTGGTTATAATATTGCAAATTGATTTAAACGAGACTTGCACTATTATAAAGAATGTGCGGAGAAGAAGGAGAGTAAGGAAGAGACTTATTGATCCAAAGGTAAGACTTCTTTTATGGATATATCTTTTTTAGAATTTTATGCAAAAGATATGCAACTCCCCTCGGCTGGAGCAACATGATCGAAAGAATTAAAAGCCCCTCGATAAGAAGGCTTAACCCAGCGTATCTAGCTAGCGCTATATGAAGGAAAACTGCAATACCTGCACCTATTAATGGGCCCTCTAAAGTTCCAATTCCGCCTATAACAACTGCAATCATTAAAAGCATTGTCCAATTAATTCCGAATGCGCTAACAGGCTCGACATGCCCCTGATAAATATAAAATGAGCCCGCAGCTAATCCCGTAAAGAACGACGATATTAGGAAAGAGTAGAGCTTACACTTAAAAACTCGAACGCCGCATGTTCGGGCAGCTGTCTCATCGTCGCGAATTGCCATTAAACCTAATCCAACCTTCGATTTTAAAATTAACCTCAAAATTATAAGCGACACTATAGCGACAGGAATCATAAAGAAATATAATTCTCTAAGTGAAATTGCTGTTTTAATGGGTATGCCGGCTCCCCCCCAAATAGCACCCTCAGTAGGTTTAAACGTAGTAAAAAATGCTCTTAGCGCCTCACTTACGGTCAATGTTCCTATCGCAAAGAAAATTCCCCTCATTCTAAAAGTTGGAACTGCTATAAGTAAACTTAGTAATGCTGCGGAGAAGCCGCCAACGACTATTCCAAGCTGGTAGGGGAGGTTCAGCATCGTAAAGATACCTACAGTATAAGCTGATATTCCAATAAACGAGGCATGTCCAAGACATATTAAGCCCGTGTAACCAGCAAGTAGATTCCACATACTAGACATAACTAAAAGCACAAGATACAGAAACATGATGAGAGTCGGATAGACGCCGAATAGAGGCATTATGGCTAAAATAATCACTACAGAGATGGGAATTATCAATTTTCGAGAAGAGATTAGATGAAAAAGTCTCATTTTACTCATTATTTAACCTCCCTCTTAAATAATAAGAGTAAAATTATAGATAAGCAGACACAAAAAAGCTGCCATCCGGTTCCTAAAATTAAGCCGCTAAGCACATGAATTAATCCTATAGTAATTCCACCCAGAAAGCATCCTAACATGCTTCCAAGACCGCCAATTAGCACAATGCCAAACGCGATCAAAAGATACGCAACTCCTGAAGTGGGCGTGAATGGAACCGTTAAGCCTAGAAATACGCCTGAGATCGCGCTTATGGCAAGTGATAGAGCAAAAGCAATAGCATATATATAGTCTGTGTTAATCCCCATTAATTGAGATGCAATCCAATCCTGTGAAGAAGCTCTGATTGCCACCCCTAAATAGCTCCTCTTTAACATTACTTTGAGTACAATCATGATAGCTAGTGCCGCAATAAAATCTAATAGATAGATTAATGGAATATTTAGAGAGTATATTGATAATGAGTAAAGAGAAAAGTAGGTTAACAATCCCCTTGATAAGGGAGTCCAAATAAGTAGACATGTATTCTGCAAAATTATTGATATAGCAAAAGTGATAATGGGTACAGTTTGTGGATTAATTTTAAAGGCTCGTGCTATTATTAATTTTTGGATCGCGTACCCTAACAAGAAAAAACACGGTGACAAAATAATTATACTGAATATTGGATCGATCCCGGCTAATGTTTGCAATGCAAAGGCAATATAGCAACTTAAAATAATTAGATCTCCGTGTGCTAAATTTATTATTTTCATAACTCCAAACGAGAGTGAAAGTCCGAGACCTACAAGCGCATATAGGCCACCAAGAAGTAAACCCATTATAATGCTGTTAAATAATATGTGCAGCGAAATCATAATGTGACACCGAAAAAGGCTTCTATAATATCCTCCTCTGTTATAGATTCTGCATAATTATGAAGAACTATTCTTCCTTCTCTTAACACGTATATCCGATCAGCTATTTCTAAAACATTCTTCACATTTTGATCGACTATCAAAATTGATCTATCCTCAGCGAGCTTCTTTATAGTTCCAAAGACTTTTTCGCAAATCTTAGGGGCAAGACCCGCGGATATTTCGTCTAAGAGAAGCAAACGTGGATTCATCATTAAAGCTCTGCCAATAGCTAACATTTGCTGTTCCCCTCCACTTAAAGTTGATGCCAGCTGATTTTTCCTCTCATTTAATATTGGAAATAACGTGAACACAATCTCTAGCATTTTCCCTCTTTCTTTTCTGTTAATGTAGGATCCGGCAATAAGGTTCTCAAGAACCGTTAATTCCGGAAAGATTCGCTTTCCCTCTGGAACAAGGGATATGCCAAGTGAGACCCTTTCAAAGGTTTTTAAGTTATTTATGACTTTATCTTTAAACTTAATGAGCCCATCTTTATTCGGGACTAGCCCCATAATAGTATTTAGCAAGGTAGTTTTACCAGCCCCATTAGGTCCTAGAACCGCTACAATTTCACATTCATTTACGCTTAACGATATATTCCATAATACATGAAAGGATCCATAATATACATTAATGTCATTTACATTTAAAATCACTTATGTTATCACCTTCTTTCGATGATTACGGAAGATCCGAGATATGTCTCTATGACTTTTACGTCCCTTATAACATCTATAGGTTTGCCCTCAGCTATTTTTTTGCCTTCATGTAACACTATAAGTCTATCCGAGATTTTAACTAGCGTTGAGATTACATGCTCAATAATTATGATCGTCTTCTTCATTTTTTCTTTTAGCATCTTTAAAAGGTTTTGAAAATTCACAATCTCGTTGGGTGCTAGCCCAGCAGCTACTTCATCTATGAGAAGAAGTTTTGGTCTGCAACAAAGTGCCCTAGCTAATTCAAGTTTCCTTAAATCAATAAGCGCAAGGTCACGAGCAACCATATTTCTTTTATCAGACAGCCCAGTTATTTCAAGAATGTATTCACATTCTTTTTGGGCTTCATAACGATTTAGTTGTCCTCCATGAAGCGCTGCCACCATCAAATTCTCAAATACGGTTAAATTAGAAAAAGGACGCGGTATTTGATATGTTCGAGCAATACCTAGTCTCACAATGTCTTCTGGAGGAAGATTATCAATTCGAACTCCCTGAAATTCAATAGTTCCAGATGTGGGCTTATAAATCCCCGATATAATGTTAAAGAGGGTTGTTTTGCCAGCTCCGTTTGGACCCATTAACCCAAGTATTTCTTCTTCCTCAACATGAAATGTAAGATTATTGATCGCTACTAAACCACCAAATCGTTTTGTGAGATTTTTGACATGGAGAAGTGGCATTCAAATGACCTCTAAGTTTCTTCCTATTATATCATGGTATAGGAAAGATTGGCTGTGCTGTTGTAGGTATTTCGGGAAAATCGGAATATATAATGGGACATTCCCAAACCCAGGGTTTATCCGTCTTTTGCCATTGTCCCATAACTACCATGCAAGGAGAAGAGTGCATTTCAGGGATGAACTTTATGGGCCCAATTATGGTCACGGATTCAAGCTCAGCAATAGCCTCATTAATCTTTTCCTTGTCTAGAACTCCGGCCTTCTCAATGGCTTGAAGTATAACCTGCACGGGTGCGTATCCATTCCATCCTATATCCCGATTAACGAAGATTTTTTTCTCTTGATACCATTCCTCAGCCAAACTCCTGCTAGTTCTATCACCAATACCTGGAAATGGATAGCTTGGATCCCACCACACTTCCGTTGCTACACCTAGCGGCAGATCACCACCCCATGCTGCAACTTCTTCATAAAAGAGGGCAGCTCTTCCAATCGCTATCATTTTAGGTTTCCAACCTAGAGTATATGCTTGTCTCATGAAAATGCCAAAGTCAACGCCAGGCAGGTTACCAACTAATATTTCACAGCCTGCATCTTTCCACCTCAATACTAAGCTACTGAAGTCCGTTGTTCCCGGAGGATACAGGCCAAAGTTTTCTTCGGTAGCATATGGTGTATATCCTTCATTTTTAAGAATTTGGCTGATTAATGGATACCATCCTCTCCCGTCAGCATCATCACAAGCAAGTACTGCTACTTTTCGGTTTGTTTGATCCGCAAATTTGTTCAGGAAACCAAACCATGCGTCCATTACAGTAAATCCACGTTTGCCAGCCCTAGGATCACCTGCCGGTATCGGTGTCGCTATAAGAAAACCAATATGCCATGCATATTTATAGGGCCCGCCAGCCCACCAAGGTTCCCATGGCCCTACGGTTACAAGTGGAGTTTTATATCTATCTGCGATAACGCTAGCTGGATTAGCAAAAACCGGGACACCATTTACCACAAAAGCTATTACACCATCCACCTCAATTAATTGGGTTGCTAACGCCGAGGTTTTTGTTGGATCACTAGAATCATCATAGGCTATCAATCGTACGGGCACCCTTCTACCGCCGAGCATCACACCACCAAGCTTGTTAATATCCTCCACAGCTTTCATAGCGCCCCAAAGTGTGCCCTCTCCGTGGGCCGCAAAGAGTCCAGTTACTGGGGCAACCAGACCGATACGAACCTCACTAACAGCTTGCTGAAACATAGTATAATAATACCAATAACCTATCACAGCGGCAATAACAACAACGCAGGCAATAATTAGTACTACGATTTTCTTAGATACCTTTACCATATTATCACCCTTCAAATTGTTTAGAAGTACGATATTTTTATAAGCTTTTCGAAGAAATCGAACTGTTACAATCACATTAATATACGTCATTAGCGAATAATGAAACTTTTTGGTTGTAGGATCGTGAATTCCTCCCCCCCAACATGATAAATTATTTTGGCTTTCTCAAGATTATACCTTCCATTAGATAAAATATCCTTGTTTACATAGGCTTCAACGATTTTAGCGATAAAGATGGTATGATCTCCTACTGGAAGTTGATTCTGAAGTTTACATTCTATGTGAGCAATACATTCCTTGATTATTGGAGCCTTAACCCTCCTTGCTTGTAGAGGGGTTAATTTGCTTTCACTAAACTTGTCACATGTCCTTCCACTGACCGTACCGCAGAAGATTACAGCGTCAAGAATATCTACAGTAGGTACATTAACTACAAACTCTCCAGTCTCCTGGATAAGCTTATGAGTATACCTTTCTGGAGATATGCTTATTGCAAGTAAAGGCGGGTCTATAGACACGGGCATTATCCATGAGAGAGTCATTATATTAGCTTTTCCCATTTTACTTATACTGGAAATAAGCACTACGCGCATAGGGTTAAGAATATCAAAGAATGCTGGCGACCGCGAATAATCTATATCAACAGTTTCTTTCTCCAACCTAGTTCCTCCATTTTCAAATTAACGTAGAGAAGTAGTTAAATTTAAAAATATTTAAGATTAAACCTAAAATACTGGGCATAAAGTTGTGAAAAATGATGCGAGCGGCAAGATTATTGGAGCCAGGCAATATATGCATAATAGATGTTGAGATGCCGAAAGTTAAGGGTTATGAAGTTTTAGTGAAAGTGAGGGCTGCAGGCGTATGTCATAGCGACGTATATTTTAGGATAGGATATTTTGGCGACATTAGTACTAAGGTAGGATTTCCAATTCCCATAACGTTAGGTCATGAGATATCGGTAAAGCAAGGGAACTAATAGAGAAGCTTTCCAACATATCCGGCGTAGAAACACCAGGCCCTTCTCTATACGCAAGATTAAGGAGGTATTATAAAGCCCTTGTAAATTGTTACGAAATGATTGGGGATCTTAAGAAAGCCTTAGAATACCTCAACCGCGTTGAGAACATTATTCGAACAAGAATTCAAGAGTATAGTAAAGATTCGCAGGGCCGCCATACATTGGAAGAGTGGTTAACGATTGTAAGGAAAATAGAGGAATTGTCTCGAAAGGCAAAGTTGGAAGAAAGCCGAAAAAGCCAAATAAACTAGAAACTTTGAAGGGGTAAGAGAAGACTTTAATCGATATAGCGGACTTTAGATACCTATATAGAAGTTGCATGGAGTTTATAACCTTCAGGAAAAGGAAATAGTTTAAATGAATATCTACTGACCTGGAAGCAGAGACAAATCATATGGAAGTATCTTTATCGGATAAAAATTAACCTTTGGGAATTTACATGCCCTATATCAGTTCTATCCACAGATGACGGAAAAA
>JAWCEH010000161.1:0-6646 GCA_038859955.1 Bathyarchaeia archaeon
GTCCACCATGCATTATAAATGATGGCGCCTCCTCCTAGGGAGCGTGAAAGTATCCTACCCCAGCTGATATTTCTTGGATCCGTAACTCCGAGGAAAGATAGGCCAGCTTCACCAATTATAGCCCCGACGCTGACACCTATCATGTTTGCGAATGCTACTCCAACTGTATTAGGTAGCAAATGGAAGAATATTATACGTTTACTGCTTGCACCTAGAGCATGTAGAGCTTCAACGAATGGAAGCTCCTTCATCGATAATATCTGGGAGCGTATCTGTCTGGCCGTACCTGGCCATGTAAGGAGACCGAAGAGAATAATTATATTGGTTAAGCTTGGGCCAACATATACTGCAAGTAAAATCGCTAAGGGTATCATTGGTATTATTAAGAAGACATCTGTGATGCGCATCAGAATTCCATCTATAATACCACCGAAATATCCACTTATTAAACCAATCATTAATCCAAGAAGCGTACTTATAGCTGCGGCAGAGACCCCAACTAGGAGGGAGACGCGGGAGCCATAAACTATCTGAGAGAAAACATCTCTCCCCGCATCATCTGTCCCTAGAAGATACATGGAACTTGGAGGCTGAAAGCGGCGTGCTACAACACGAGTAGGGCTATGTGGCGCTATTATCTCAGCTCCTAATGCCATCACCACAAAGACAAGGATAATAATGAGGCCGACAACACTCAATTTATTCGCGCTGAAAATATGCCAGTAATTAATTATCTTCCCAATAATTTTTCTCGCAGTACTGCTCATGCCGCCATAGTTCACCCCCTAAGGTAGCGAACGCGTGGATCAAGGAACATGTACAATATATCTGCAATAAAGTTAGAAAATAACGTAACGGCCGTAATAAGGACGAATAAACCCTGAAGGAGCGGAAAATCACGGTAGAATATTGAGCGAACCATTAGGGAACCTGTACCAGCATAGGAAAAGACATTTTCAATAAATATAGACCCCGTAATCAGGAAACCTATGCCTGCAAAAACCCTAGTAATCAAAGGAAGCATAGCATTTCTAGCCGCATGCTTAAATATCACGGTTCTTTCAGGTAAACCTTTAGCATAGGCTGTCAGAATATAGTCTTCATGGAGAACAGTGACCATTGTATTTCTCATAACAAGAGCATCTATAAAGAAGCTGAAGATTGTAAGCGTTATGATGGGCAGAGCTGCATGGTACATAGCATCAGTAAGGAAGCTCCAAGGGTCTTGGTGGACCACACCTGGCGTTAAGCTACCACCGCGGGGGAATATAGGGATATAGTAAGAGAAAATTACCAGCATCATTGCACCCGCCCAGAATATTGGGAAAGCTACTGAGATAAGCCCTGCAAACTGCAGCATTACATCGAGCTTGCCCTCCCTTTTCCATGCCGCCATAGTGCCCATGAAGTAGGCTAGGAGGAAGGATAGAATTCTAGCGGGAACCATCAGGGCCAATGTCCATGGAAGCCTCTCTAATATTATTGGGAGAACCTCTCTTGGGAAGAAACTCCAAGAAACTCCAAAATAGCCTTGGAAAGTATTTGTTACAAATAGTACAAATTGTTCTAAATATGACTTGTTAAGTCCAAATCTCTCCCTAAGCTCGTTCACCAGCTCCTCAGTCATACCGCCCATTTCCACATATTCCCCAATGAAGAATCTAGCAGGGTCACCTGGTAGCAAGCGTGGAATAACAAATATAACTGTTAGAGCTACGATAAACGTAAAGAAGAGTTGGAACGCACGTCCTGCTATAAAGCGCCACATAACCCCTCAAAAATGTTAAAATTAATCTACCAGTATATAAGACTTCTGTTAATCGTGCCATTTTTGCTATGAGTTACATTCTAAGGGTTTTATGGACTCAATTTCACGCTTAGACATCTCGGCAAGAAAACTTTTGGGAACTGTGAGAACTGATGTGGAAGATTTAACGGACGAATAGTGAAATAGTAAGATTTAAAGGTCTTAAGCAAGCTCAATAGATAGAAGGCGGTGATGTTATGGGGCAGTCTTCCGACGATAAGGTAATGACGATGAAGGAAGCTATAAAGAAATTTGTTAATGATGGAGATACCATCTGGCTTGGAGGGATTAACCATCACCAAGCAATGGCAGCAATGCATGAAATAGCAAGGCAGAAAAAGAGGAACCTCACGTTGATTGGACTCATTTTGGATGCCAGCGTGCTCTTTGCAGCTAAGTGCGTAAAGAAAATACTTCTTTCATTCTCTAACGCCGTTCGATACAGGAGCTATGAGAACTCGCTCATAAAGTTATGCGAAGATGAGGGTATCCACATTGAAATTGAAGAGTACTCAAACTTTGCGCTCTCATTAAGGCTCTTAGCTGGAAGCCTTGGAATACCTTTCATTGTGACAAAAACCCTTCTTGGAACAGATTACTTGAAAGTGAATCCAAATATAAAAGTGATAGAGTGCCCCTTTACAGGGGAGAAGTTGCTTGCTCTGCCAGCGCTAAACCCAGATGTTGCGATAATCCATGTTCAAAGATCAGACCACGCTGGCAACGCGCAGAAATGGGGGATGATAGGTGCAGACGATATTGCAGCAAAAGCCGCGAAAAAAATTATAGTTTCATGTGAGGAGATAGTTGAGCCCGATGTTATCAGGCGTGATCCAAATAGGACAATTATAATGGGTTTTCGAGTCAATGCCGTTGTCGAAGAACCGTGGGGGGCACATCCCTGGTTCGTATATGGATACTATGACGTTGACTTTCCATTTCTCTCAAGATACATCATACCTCCGGAGAAAGGCGATTACCTAGAAATCATACGCAATTACATGAATGAATGGGTTTATGGGGTTGAGAGTAGGCGGGAGTACATCGAAAAATACATAAAGGTTTATGGAAGAGAGAGGCTTGAATCTTTAAAGATTAAACATAAAATATCCAGTGGAGAGGTTAATTACGGTTATACGGGGGAATAAGCCATGAGCGAGAAAGCTACACCATTTGAGAGGATGATTATATCGGCAGCCAGAGAGCTACCCAACAACACAACAATATTCGTGGGAGTAGGCATTCCTTTATATGCAACAATATTTGCGATGAAATACTATAATCTCAATATCACAGCTCTGATAGAGGGAGGGAACTGCAGGACAATCCCACCCCGCAGGCCGCCGATAATAATGGAGGCTCACGATTGGATTACGATGGCGGACTGGAATGGTACAATGATTGACGCCTTTAGTATGGCTCAACGTGGGCTCATCGAGTACGGTTTTATAAGCGGAGGACAATGCGATAAATATGGCAATGTAAACAGCACATGTGCCGGAAACTATCATAAACCATTTCTACGCTGGCCTGGTGGAGGGGGAGCCGGAGATGTCGCATCGCTATGCAAAAAAACAATAATAATAATGCCGCAAAATAAGCTCAGGCTTCGCGAGAGAGTAGACTTTATAACGGCTCCAGGATACCTGGATGGACCTGGTGCTCGTGAGAGAGCAGGTTTACCTCCCGGGACCGGCCCAATAATGCTGATAACACAATTGGGCGTTTATCGATTTGATGAAAATACAAAAGAACTCTACCTCAGTGGATACTACTCAGGAGTTACGATTGAAGAAATAAAACAGAATACTGGATTTGATGTAAAAATATCCCCAAAAGTTAGAGAGATAGAGGAGCCAACTCCTGACGAGATCAAAAATTTGAGAGAGATCCTAAAGCATGCTCCAATGGTCTTTACATAAACAGCAAGCTTCTTAAAAACTGCCCTGTCGAATAGGAGAAAAGCAGCTGGCGAACCGAGGAGAAAAAAGGCTCTTATCAAAACAGTATTTCCACAAATCTTACCTAAAAATTAGCCAGAAAGCCCTGTGAATAAATAAGATTAGGTTAGATTCTGGAAAATCATTAGATTCTCTAAAATAAAATATTTTGGGTTTAGTCCATAAAACCGAAATTTTTAAATTTTCAAAAGCTTATCATAAATGAAGCGTGGGTGTGTTGTGAATTGAAAATAGCTAGGTTTGTTATCGACACGCATGTGCACGCTCAACGCCATGCTGTTGGGGCCAGGAAACGTGTTGAAGCTGGTGAGAAAGTGAATTATGCGAGGCTACCAGAGCTCTATCATAGAGAAGCCATTGTTTACGATAATTCGCCCCGACTTCTATACGACATGCAGTGTTATGGCATAGATATGTGTATTATCCAGCCTGCATTCGGGTTTACAAATGATTTAGATGTCGAGATAATGAAGAAGCATCCAGATAAATTTGTGTGTCTCTGTAATGCTAGAGAGGAGGAAGCCAGAGCTAAGGGTTATACTGGTGAATGGAACGCTGATGCTGCCGCCGAGGAGCTAGATCGATTATTAAGAACTGGAAACTTTGTTGGAATAGGTGAAGGCTTTCCTATGACGCCGGACATGATAGACATACCGTGGACTGAGAGAAGGAAAAAGATTGAGAAGTTCTTTGATGTTGCGGCAAAACATAAGGTTCCTATAAGCTGGCACGCAAGCTACCTTCCAGTAGGATATATGGGTGGAATGAGACGCTGTCCTCCTGACCTGCTTGACCCCATGTATTGCCATGAGCTTGCCGCAGAGTATCCTGATGTAACTATAGTCATGCAACATGGCGGCATGGAAGGCTGGTGGGGAGAGTGGATGGTTGAACGCTGTTGCCACGTTGCTGCATCACATGAGAACGTTTACTTAGAGGTTGGTATGTATTGGGCTGAGCTACTCGTTAAAGTACTTAGAGATCCTAACATAGGCCCCGAAAAGCTCGTTTGGGGGACTGATTGGGGAGCTTCCCATGTCGTCTACGCCCAACCAGGGCAATATCCATCAAGCTACATAACCCAAGTAAGAAAGTGGGGTATACCAGCCCACCAACCAGATTATTGGGGTTGGTGCTTACGCCAAATTCTCAAAGCCACCTTCATATATGATATTAGCCAAGATGACCTAAACCTCGTCATGGGCGGAAATGCTGTCCGCATATGGAAATTGCATGAGAAAGTTCCGCATAGAAGACTCTTCAAAGAATACGTGAAATAGCCCTATAGCATCAATTAGTAATAAACCTCAATTTTTAAAATTTTTATTCTTGGTGTTAATACTACTCTCACTCTTTAATTCTATCAGAGTTAATATTTAGAGTGTCCATTAGCCCAATAAACACATTTATGCCCATGAAGACCTAATCTCCATTCTTAGAAGTATTAGCGTACCTAATGTTAGGATAAGAGGGAAGCTTGCTGTGAGGGCTGAAAATGAAGGCCAGGCGAGAGATATGCTTAGATCGAGACCTAAGGGCTGGATAGTAGAGTAGACCAGTTGTCTTAATTTCTGGGTTTAGAAGGATACTCGCCACCTCCATATAGAGCGTTAATGGGCTTATTCTTGAAATTACTAGCCTAATTTCATAGTATGCCAAGATAACTGCTAAAAGCGGGTTGGGGAAGTATTCTCTTAACCCAGCGATTTCTACTGCTATGATGCCCGCAATTAGATAAATGAATATCGCGAAGAATATCCAAAGGAAAAGCAGGCAAGGGCTGAGGTTGTTGTCCTCCTAAATATCGTTGAGAAAAGCAGTCCTATACTAAGCCAGAGCCCTACATAGAGGAAGGATGCTACAGCACAATATATTATCCTAAAGATCCCCTCAATTCTAGGTCCGAATCCAGCTATAAGTATATTTAAGGCCGGCAACAATGCCGATGCTGCTAAAAACTATAAGAGCAGTATTAGTAATCCCGCGAAGATCTTTCCCAGAACTACGCTATCTCTATGTATTGGGTTTGAGAGCAATTATGTTAAAGAGGACAGCTATCAAAGCAATTCGAAAGTCTCTTCGAAAATAGCCCTGAAGAAGTTCTTTATAAGCGTTCCAGAATTAAAGGCGATGCTCTGTGAGAAGTTTAAGGAGTTCCCTGAAGGGCCGGTTGGGTTATACACACTACATGGATTAGGATTAAAGTTGGACTGCAGCAGCTAATGGCTGGAGCAAGAAAATGGAGGCTCAACCTACTTGACAGAAGCAGCCTAATAGCATTAACCGAGAGGACTGCAAAAGTCACGGGGATAAAAATGCCGGAAGAGGAGGACTATATCATCGAGAGCATACTCTCCTAAAAAAGAAGATAAAAACGATCTTCAACCGCTAGATACGCGATGTTTAATAATACTTAATGCGAACTCTAATAATGATGAGTACGATGGATCTGAAAAATGGGTTAGGGTATAATGGCCGGGTTACCCTAGCCTGGCAGGGGGCAGGCCTGCTAAGCCTGTGGCGCGTTTGCGCCGCGCGGGTTCAAATCCCGCAACCAGCGCTACCCTACATTTCAGAGTCTATAATTTAGAAGTCTTTTAGGTTTGGATGCTTCGCTTTTATCTCCTCTAAGATCTTCTGGTACCAGGATGGAAGGTTTATTTCTTCTATTTTTCTTGATGGTGTGTAGGGTTTTATGTCGAGGATGGGTGTTCCATTGAAGAGGTCTATGCTTTTAACTCTGAGGAATCTCCCCTTCCTCTCGATTAGCTCCACTATTGTTAATGCTATTGGGTTTGGTCTGTGAGGTGAGTCTGTGCAGAAGACCCCCACCTCCGGCAGTTTATTCACGTCTATGCCTAGGAGCCTCAAGCGTCTC
>JAWCEH010000162.1:0-6628 GCA_038859955.1 Bathyarchaeia archaeon
AAGAACTTTATAAAACAAAAGACCCTAAAGCTTTAAAACTTGGAGAAGAAACCGCAAAAATTATAGAAGAAAACAAGTGTTTAACACCTTTAGAAGTTAAAAACGCTTTAAAAGAAATCTTTTTACTAATGAAAAATTACTTAAAAAATATTTAAAAGTAGCCTTCTTTAAGCGGGGGTTGCCAAGCCAGGTCAAAGGCGCAGGGCTTAGGATGATATAAGCATAGGAAACCCTGTCCCGTAGGGGTTCGTGGGTTCAAATCCCACCCCCCGCACCAATTTACTGGTAAATGTAAATAGACATTAGACGTAGGCTGAGCACTACTTGATTGAATCAGTCTCTTTTCATGAAAACTGTTCTAGATTATGCATAACCTGCTGTCGCCAGAGTTGATGCAGGATTGGGAAGGATAGGACCAAGAAGTCTATGTTTCTACTTCTCGGTTCATTATCGAACGAAATAAAGAAGAAAGATTGCTCATCCATCTATAACTTACATTGTTCCATTTTTCTTCATGACACTAACTCTCACCGAAAAATATCGGGCTAATTTTTGCTAATTCTTCCGATGCAAATACACTTAACTCACTTATACAAAAACTCAAACACGTCACATTATTGTAATCGTCACAACCATCAGTAGAGTTCAGTCTTAAAACATTATTCTCTTTCTTTACATATAATTTTAACCCAAAACTTCCACAAAGAATATCATAAGTATTTATCAAACTCTTGTTAAAATAAAAATTTCTAGCTGTTTCTTCATAGAAGCTTGGTTTCTTTAGAAATTTATCTGCTTAAATCTCTAAAGAGAAGTGGTATCAAAGAATAACATACTGATTATTTTCGAAACCAATCCATCATCCAAATTCTCCAGAATGAAGCTTCGAGAGAGTAAGACGGAAAGAATACCCTTTAATCTCTAAACAAGCGAAACATCACAATCATTACGCTTTACCTTTAAAGATGTCTACAAATTCTTCCTATGGTCTCAAATGCGTCCTCCTACTTACGAACAGTTGAACAGCTTAATCAATCTTGAAGCTATTGAGACAGATCCAAGATCTCGGATCTCAGCTAGGGAGTGGAAAAGAGGGAACAGATCGAAAACCTTTTAACCACCTGCCAGGATTATGCCTGGTGATTCCCAGCGTAAGGCGAGATGTTGGATCCTAGGATCCATACATTCCTTTCTTATTCCTCTTGTAGACAAATATCATAACAATGACTACTGCTATGAGGAGAACCACTAGGAGAAATATCGCCTTATAGTCAACCCCAACATGCCATTGTGCAGTGATCGTCCTCGGCGAGTTCATAATGATTTTGTATTGCGTGTTATCTGACAGTATACTGGAATCCTCAAACCATCCGACGAATGTAGCTACTTGGAAGCGAGGCAAACGTATGTTTCTTTCAGTGACCATCAAGGTCGCGTAGGTATCTTCATCATACCAACCTGCACCACTCACTGCATCTACCTCGGATTCTATAGTTAGCAGGTGTTGGATGACATATTCTGCAGAGAGATACTTCGGTCCATTCATTATGAATGAGAGGGAGGATTCTTTCGTTATTATATCACCCTTCCAGCCGTGGAAGATTGCTCTCGTGCCTTTACCCAGTGGTATTTCGACAGGAGCAATGATCTTGACTTCTTCCCCCTGATCAAACCATCCAGATCCGTTTATCTGGTACGGTGACTCTACTGTGAGAAAATGTTGAAGCACATACTCAAAACCATATTCTCCTGCGTCCGATATCTTGAGTTGATGTTGAGAGGCATGATATCTCGAGGTCTTATCAACGATAACATCATGTGCAGTTATCGTATGTTCCGTGGACCATCCTAAACCGATGCTGGTTCTTTGACTGATCTCACCGATTCGTAGACCATCCAGGTCTATAGGCACCTTCAACCCGCTTGGTAGCCCAGAAACAGATATGATTGCCAGATATCTTCCGTACGTGAAGGATGCGTTGAAGAGATTTTGCTTCGTGTCCTGGATCTTAACGCTTACCGTCCAAATACCGTATGGTCCTCCTCCCGGCAAATATATCGGACCGGAGAATTCTGCTGCTCCAGTGAAATCTGTTTTTGCCTGTAGGGTAACATACCATGTGCCATTTGGCATGTAGAGCGCGATGTCAAAAAAATGACCGGGTGAACCTTGTGGAGCCGGCCCTAGGTCTAATTTCATGTATAAGTAGATGGTTCCGCCATCTATGAACTCACCAGGGGAGATCTCGGTTCTATCAATAATGCCTAAAGTAGGGGCCATCTCGGGAGGGGGAGGACCGAATATTGTACCAAAGAAGCCTACTCGTCCTTCTTTACGCATTCGGTCATAGAAGGGACGAGAGGGTTCTGTTAGCCTGTAGAAGCCATATTCAATCTTCGATTCAGCCAAAACTGACGCCTGAACGTTTGAGAATGTGAAGTATCCTTGATTCTGTGCCTTGCCGCAGACAATCTCTACGCCAATGGCACCAAACTTTTTCACCACGAAGACGTAGTTAAAGGCTTTAGGAACAAACTCCAGATATGACTTTGATACAGCGCATCCTTGTCTGTCAAACAGGTCACTAGTTGGATTGACAAATGGCTGCGTAAGTACTATCAGAGGATTGCCAAGAAGACTAACAACAGTAAGCGTGAAGAACAAGGTCATCTTCCTCAAAGACCTCTCCCTCCAGTAGGCAAACTGTGTCTGCGTTCCCACTTAATAATATATAAAGCTTATAGCTTATAAAAGTTATTTCTAACTTCCGTGTGCAAACCCGCGTTGGCATCGCTCTTGTCCACTTCACTAAATAACCATGAAGTCTGGCCTGCAGATATAATAGCTTCAAGTTTGGCTTTTTTCAATTTTATCTCATAATGATTTTATAGTAGGGGAAGAAGGCTATTTAACTTGTGTTGAACTGATTAAGAGGGTTACTCTTGAAGATGAGTTGAAAAGGCTTGTTGAAAACTTGGATAATGAGCTTAAACGTTATAGGGCTCAACCATTTCTTGAAGGGGAGTTTTGAAGGCGTTAGGAGATTTGATAAAGAGCTTATTGAGCTTCTTAAGAAAGGTAGAGTGTATAGCGAGGAGGATATTCTAGCCCATTTAGGCATAGATGCGTCTGATGCTGAACTTGTCAAAGCTGTTTCAAGACAGCTTGAGGTTTTAGAGGCTTAACAGAAAAGATATTGTATATTGCGATTATTTAGAAAACTTTATATCCCAAGTTAATGAATAACCCATTAAAGAGCTTGAAAAACGAATATTGGGGATGAGGACGTGAGGATGAATAAGCTCAAAATGTTTATTTTGCTTATTTTTTTAGCCTTAATGCCTTTAATAGCTCTAACTCCAAAAGCTAAAGGAGCTACTTTCACAGTAATAAACCTAAATGATTCAGGAGAGGGAAGTTTAAGATGGGCTATAGAGGAGGCAAACGCTAATTCTGGCGAAGATTATATAATGTTTGATTCTAGTCTATCAGGAACTATAGTTTTAAATAGTCCGTTACCTCAAATAACAGAGGCTGTAACTATAGATGGTTCCACTGCTGGAGGATCTATAACCATAGATGGTTCTACCTATAATGTAGCCAATTGCTTTACAATAACCGTTTGGTGGGGTACAACTACTATAAAATCATTAAAGCTTGTTGGCTTTACTGAATATGGAGTAATCGTAACGCAAGGATTGGATGAAGTTTATCTAGAAAGTTTGGATATTTCAGGCTGCGGTTATGGTGGAGTAGCGATTATAAGATATTCTTGGGGTACTTTATCATTTTCTGTTAGGATACAGTATTGTAATATTCATGAGAATGAGGGCGTTGGTATAGCTGTTAGGGCTAGTGGAGTTTATATTTATGGTTGTGAAATTTATATGAATCAAGGTGCAGGGGTATACATTACAGTTGATGGCGCGAATAATGGTGTAACAGATGTCAATATAGTTGGTAATCAAATTCACCATAACTATGCTGAAGGAGTTTTAATTAAGGGAAATGTTTTCGATTCCCATATAGGAAGCGTAGACGAGATAAACACAATAGAGTATAATAGTTTTGGAGGAGTAACTTTAGTTAGCGATTCTACTGCCGGTCCAACCAGTAACTATATTGTTAACAATCATGTAAAGTTTAATGGATTCCAAGACATCGCTATTGTTGGTGAAGGAACAAAATTTAATAAAGTTAACTTTAATTACGTAACGTCTGATGAAAATACTATGAAAACTATAGGGATAACCCTCAAGGATGGAGCTGACGAGAATACTATTCACTCAAATATTATTTCAAACCATTATTATGAAGGCATAGCTATAATTGGACCTGAAACAAACAATAATGTGGTAACGTACAATAAAATTGGGGCTTTTAATGAATATGGCAATCCAACGGGTAATAGGCTTGATGGTAATGGAGCTGGAATTCTCGTTGGAAATGCAGCGTTTCCAGATATTCATTACCCTTTTCCAGTTTACGGTTCTCCGCTTCAAGGCCCTAGTGGAACAAAGCTGGAAAATAATTGGGTTCTTCAGAATAGGGGAGCTGGAATAATATTAATTAAAGCAACAAATTTTGTAGCTGACGGAAATACTGTTGAAGATAATGAGCTTTGGGGCTTTTATTGGGTTGGTTCAACCGGTACCGCTGATAATAATAATGTGATAGAAAACGATTTAGATGGTTTCAGGATTGAGCCTTACTATGGTGAGTCGGCTTCTCCAGATCCACCAGGGACTAACGATGATATGCTTTCAAGCAGCAATAGCGTATCAGGAAACGTTATTAGAAATAATGGTGAATATGGATTTAGATTTTTAGATAATCCTTCATGGCTTTTCCCAGAAAATCTACTTAAGTATAATCAATTTGGGGATAATGGTATTGGCTGGATAAGTTATTACTGGCTTGGCTACGGTAGAGTTTTTGATGAATCAGGAAATCCAGCTATTAAAAAAACTGTGAAGCTTTTTAAGAATGATGGAGACTTTATAGCTGACTATATTTGGGATACATGGGATAACGATGGTAGATATGGATCAACAGGCTTTATTTATAACGATATATCGACATGGGAAAAAATCATAAGCGGGGAAATCGATAACAACGGAATAATTCACCATTATAATCCATATAGGTTTAAACTAGATGGAGAAGAGAGAAATGAAATTTATGCTTGGAATGGTATTTATCCAGATCCACCGAACGAGTCAGGTGGAGCCATAGAGTCTCCGTTACGTTCAAGGGTCTACCGGTACCAGTACGTTCAGCTTTCTCTAGCTGAACAACCTCCGTCACCATCGTTTAAGCCCACGCCTGTTGGAGGAAAACTCTACTCGTCCAATAAGCTTGCTATCCTAGCACCATACATAGTCTTAGTCGGCTTGGCCTCTATGATCGCCGTGACTGTTAAAAGGCGTAGACGCTGAAATCCCTCTTTCCCTTCTTCTTTTTCCTTCGATGCATCATTTTATCGATAATGAGATTATTTGGTGGAGAATTTTGCCTGTTTGGCTTGTATCATTAACCAACCTGGATAACGTTCGCAGGATTCATGAGCGCATACTATAGGGCTTCTGGGATAGAGAAGCAGAGGAGGAATTGGAAGCTTTTTATAATGGTCTTCAATCGCATAAAACCCTTTCGATTACTTGGTCTTCCAAATCACCGGCACAGATGGAATCTATGGCTTGGGCCTGATTAAATCCACCTACTACGATGACCAGATGCCCATATGGGATAAGGAGTTGAAGGAAGTGTGGGTTCTATATCCTTGGCGAATCGAATTGGCCTTCGTGGCTTATTTTTAGGAGGATACTTTTGGGCGATATCACCACCATAAAAATCAGAGAAGAGACCGGAAACCGTTTGGCCGAACTGAGGCTAGAAGCACAAAAACTCAGTAGAGCTGACACAGCAGAAAATATCGAAAAAGCTTTGGGATTCCGTTATTAAAAAATAGATGTAGAAGTGGCAAGGATATTGAACACTTTCCCATGTCCATGACACATTCGAAGCTTTCCTCTATTAATGCCTTAGCACCTTCCACAGTTTTAGCTGCCTTGCAGATGTGTTCATCGCTTTTGAAATCTAACAAATATGTATATATTAGGGTATTCTTGATTTTTTTTATGGCCTAGGAAGTACATGACGTAAAGGAGGTTCTTGGCCCTATGGCACTTCATGGTAACTTTGAAGTACCTTAAGCGTTTTGAAGTTTATTCGCAGAATTCTATGGTTCTGGAGCTTTTATGTTCCCTCTCCTGAATCATTTAGGTTTATTACTGTGAAAGTAGCTCCTTTAGCTTTTGGAGTTAGAGCTATTAAAGGCATTAAGGCTAAAAAAATAAGCAAAATAAACATTTTGAGCTTGCTTATTTTCACTTTCTCATCTTCAAAATTTAATTGAGAGTTACCATTAGAAAAGTTAATTTCCCTATAAATAATCTACCGCGTACAAACATCAACACTATTTTTGCGATTCAAAAGCTTTTAATGCTTCAGAATCAAGAATATTCTTGAACTATAGAATATTTTTCATTAATAAAATTTTGAAGCTCTTGTCCGATAAACTTTCAGAGATTAAATTTATGGGGATTCCATTCTATAACCGTCTAT
>JAWCEH010000163.1:0-6604 GCA_038859955.1 Bathyarchaeia archaeon
CTATGTTTAGAGAGGTTTTTTCCTTCAAATTCGCGACATATTTTTCAACGTAACTTCTCACAGATGCGTATCTGCTGGCGAAGAGTTGCAGATCCCCAAACCAAGCTGAACCCCATTCACCTCTAAGCCAAGCACCTGATGGTGGACCCGTATATAGTAGGTCTAGCCCATCACTCTCTGTTGAAAAATCTAATCCTATATGCAAAACTATCTTCTTACTGCCATTTTGAATATCTTCCTGGAAGAAGAATTGTTCTACAAAGTTTGTTGAGCCAGCGGTTGCTTGATAAAATCCAGAAAAAGCTACAAACATTAATGTTCTTACCGGTCTATTTTCAGAAAAATATCTAGCGATTTCTAAAAGGGTTGCTACGCTAAGAGAGTCTTCAGCTCCATAGGCTAGTGTAGGAACAACGCTCCATGAATCGTAGTGAGCAGAAACTATAATTATTTCTTCGGGATGAATAGAGCCCTCAACGATAGCTACTATATTGTAGGCTGTTATTTCTTCCCATCTCATGTCATTAAATATAGTTGCCTGTTGATTTAAGTTAGATAATTTTATAAGCTCTTCGCCCACATCCTTGCTAACATAAAGTCGCGGTATATTGATTGGAGCCGAGACCGCCTTCTTAAGCGATTCTAGAGACGTTGTTGAATCAGGTTCTATAAATATTATTGCCTTTGCACCTAGATCCGCAGCTCTGATCCAGTTTGCCCTAGAATTAAAATCCATTATCGCTATTGAATCTACAAGATCTTTTCCTTCAATTTCTTCATATCTCCCATCTCCAATATAAACCAGCCGACCAGTTATGCCTCCAGGAGGAGTTTTACATGTTTGAACTCCATTAGGCCATAGAGGTTCAGCGTTAAACCTTGAATTTCCAACCGTAATATAAGATTCGCGACTCAATGGGATAGCAATAGAATAACCTTTCTTTTCCGGCGAGAGACCTATTTTAACGAAGAAATCATATATATAGTTGGCTGCTTCTAAGCTGCCTAGATATCCGGTAACCCTAGTTTTGAAAGATGAGAAAACTTTTACATGACCCATAATGTTATTTATAATGTTCTCTAAAAATTCCTCAGAAAACTCGATGGGAGACCGCGAGCTCTTTCCTAACAGTATCTCTGGCGTGCCTCCCTTGCTGATTGCTTGAGATATCGATATAATTATTGAAGACGCTATTAAAATTAGGAAGAGAGCAAATAAATATTGTCTAGCTTTTCTATTTCCCATAATTTATCACCACGGCCAAATCCAGGAGGATTTACTTAGTAGAGATGCGGCCATAAGTATCATTATTAAGGTACCCTCACCAAGCCCTTCACCAGCTACTATATATCCTCTAACCTCCCCCCACCTTTTGCCAAATATTTTGGGCATTAAAAAACGGCTTATTGCGGAGCCAATACAGATAGGTATGGCAATAGCTGGTTGCATAAATAGACCTGAGAAAAATCCTGGTACAGAAAACGGTATTCCAACCTTGTTTAGGAGTAAGCCGATTATTGCGACTATTAATGTCAATGCCATAGGCACCAGTACGTATTCAGCCGATAGTCTAAGCTGTCTCGTAGTTGTGACCACGTCAATTTGTGCGGTGAGAGGCATTGTGTAAACGGTGTTTGGATAGGCTGCTGAAGGTATTGGAGCTATCATCCATAAAGCTGCAAGAGATATTAATCCAATAATCCACCCTATAACATTAGTGGTAACATGAAGTTTGATTAAATCCCTAGGTCTTGTTCCAGTTCTAAGCGCTACTTTCACTTGCTGAGAGAAACCAGCTGGTAAACTACCTGGCTGGACTACTTGGTAGACGAAGCCGGAATAACCCTGATAAGGTGTCAAATATACAAGTGTCTGCCATACGAAGGACGGAGGTGTAAAACCTAGTCCAACTGTCCCTAAGACTGCCGTCGCCACTATACCTATGAGCGGACCATAAAATAGCCAAGAAAATACCGGAACCCAGAGCGGGACCTCAGGTACAAGAATGTGAAAGAGAATTACTGAGATAAGTGAGGGAAGGATAAACATTAGTAGACAAGTTAGGTTTGATGGAAAATCTAAAATTGATTTATCAGACTTTCGATAAAGAGATTTTATTAAGGTTATTATTCCCTTTCTCGCGAGAAAAATCATGAGTGTAGCAGCCGCCAAACCAAAACCTATTTGCGGAGCAAACCATACTCTTATGAAAGACCTATTTATAATATTTATTAGACCCATACCTTTGAAATATTCACTACTCCACTCTGGGAACACTTGTGGATAAGTTGTTATAAATAAAGAATTAAATACTATTCCTATAAATATGGAGGTTATTAGCATAGTTATTGCAGAATTAAACGGAACCACAAACCCGCTGAAATAAATGCTGAGTACGGTGGCAATACCAAAAGCTGCTCCTGGAAGATGCTCTTGTATAAGCCATGTTAGATCTAGATATGGTATCGGAATTATCCTTATTCCTGTAAATGTTGGTCCTACAAGAGCTATTAAAGCCCATAATACTCCAGGGATCATGGATGTAACTAGCAACATAACTTTATCAGGCCTTCGCTCACCAATAAAATCTACTATTGAAAAATCTACGTCTGCAAATGGAAACCTATATTTTTCTTTCTCAATTTCAATGAAAATTCTAGAAATAAACATAGCTAAACCCAAATCCGCGATTAGATTTAAAATAAGCATTGTTGTGTATAATGATATAACTGGTAAGAAGTCTGGGTGAAATAAGTTTCTAATTATATGAGCCGAGGAGCCCGGGGGTGGGGTTAACCAACTTGGAATATATTCTGGAAGCGGTCTTCCATTTATATACGCGGACCATGCAAATGGAGAATTTATAAAGTAACTCCTGTATATTATCAGGAAATAAACTATGCTAACTGATCCGCCTATACTGGCTCCATAATATACCATTAACGCTTCTTGTGTAGTTAGCTTAGCATAAGTTAATCTGGCAATTTCAGCGAAAAGCAAAGATACAAAGAAGACCGAGACCGTCCCTAAAGCTGTACCCATAAGTAAATAGGTGTAAGTTGAAATTGGAATAAATAATGCTGCAGCTAAAATAATAGCTAACAATGATCTCCATGTGAAACCACTTTTGAATTCTACACGTTCTTCCATCAGCAACTCCAATTAAATTTTAACTGGAGACCACTTTTATATTTTTCGTCATTTTTCAGTTTAAAAATAATCTGTTTTCTATATTATTTAATTTTTTAAATTAGTCAGTAAAAATGTATAGCATTGTGAAATAACGCGTAAGTTTTTGTTTTTGTGAGCGTTTTAATTTATAAACTGAGCATTGACTTATATTCTTAAAAAAAGAAAGAGGTGAAATGAGCGAATCTATCGCCAATAGGCTGCCAAGTTGGCTGCGCCCATGCCCAGTATTATGAAGCCTGAGATTAGATAGGGTAGACCCACACCTATTAAGAACCCGGCGATTAGTGGAATCATGTACTGGATTGTTTTCGCTGGACCTAGCGATTTTGTTAAGGCATATTTTACTATAGCTGCTATAATGAAGTTGAGCCAAAGCCAATGCATCTCTGTCACAGCGGCAACCATCATTATTGGATTTATGAAGAACCAAGCGTACCTTGTCCTAAGAGCGGCAATTATAAGTGACAACACTATTCCAACAGCAAACCATGTTAAAGTTCTTCCAGGATCACCAAGCCAATAATTGAGACTTGTCACACCCTGCCCTAACCCTATTAATGGATGATTCCAACCGAATATGTAGTTCATCGCTGTATTAATATATCCATAGTGGCTTGAGAACCAAACGTCAAACGTTAAGTATAGTGGTACAAAGATAATGGCCATTATTATAGACCATTTCATGAGGGAGTTTAAGTCACTGCCACTATCATATCCAACTCTGTAGATCCATGTATGTCCCCCTATACTTGTCGGATCATTATTAAAGCCTATACATGTGCTATAAGAGGAACCAGCCATTGAAAAGATCGCTATTGACGAACCCTCTGCTGGCACCCAACCCCACGCGCCAGCAACAGCACCGACTGGCCATACGTACATCCATATTGATGGCGAACATTCTAGTCCCCATGGACCGAACTCTGCCCAGACCCTGCCAGCCGATATCGAGTACACTACGTAGACAATAACAAGTATCAGCGATATATATGCCGGCATCCCTGCAGCACTCCATACCGCGACAAGCAGGATGAAAGATATCATTAGACCAATCATCCTAAACCTGTAAGACATACCGCCTTCGCGAATGTCCTTTCCACTAAGGGCCTTTATTCCTTTTATAATATAATCTCTAGCTGACCAAATGTACCATATTCCCAGCCCTATTGGGAAACCAAATATCATAACGGTGTATGGGAACGGATTAGCAGCGTGAGCGCCGATGCTCCACTGGTTCCAGCCCTCCATACCAGGGCTATAGGGAACCAATCCCACCCTTACCGCGATAGTTGGATATAATATTCCTAAAATTAGCCAGACAAGTAACACTGTGATTATTGTGTCCCAAGGAAGCAGTACTGTCCAGAAAGCCGAGCCAAGGTAGAGGTGGGCGACACCTTGCGCGCCTGGTAAAATCGCTTGCATGATAGGTCGTATGTCCACCCAAAACATTGCCAATCCTCCGCCTGCGGCTCCAAGAACATATCTTAATTCAGGCATCCATATGGCTAAGTATGTCGGTAAACCAACTATTAAACCCACTATCATCGCTATCCAAAAGACTCTGATTGTGCGGTCCTTTAGATTAAAGAGGATTGATTTTCCTTCTTCAGTAAAAGAGGTATAGTTCTTCACCAGATAAGTCGCTGGTATAGAAGGTGGAAAGACGAGCTTCTCAATCTCAACCCATCTTGGCCCAGTTATAAGGAACGCTATGAAAGTATTAAGGATCCATGTAGCCACTAAAATTATTGACCAGCCAATAATGGGCGGTATCCAAACACCCCAGTCAATTGGTCCTCCACCACCATTCACAACGAGTTCAACTTGGTTTAAATCTCTTGGTACAAGCCAAGAAGGCGCGTATCTAAGATAGATCTCCCTCGTCTCCGGTGTATGTACGCAAACATATGCCCAACTGTTCCAAAAAGCATTTACAACGTTTGTAAAATTGGTTTCGCCAGTGAAAGTTGCCAAAAATGTCTTACCGCCAAAGATAAACATAGGCATCAATATAAGCGTCAGGAGAGTTGGCGAGATTCTTAATTTAGGGTTCATTCTTTTGAGAGCTTCAAGGAGCGCAATTATGTATATGAGACCAACAAACCATCCATTAACAGTCCATCCGCCAGCTATATGCCTTGTTATATAGGCAACAAAGAAGACAAAGAGTCCAATGAAAAAGACTAAAGCCCATTGCGCTGCAGTAACTTTCTTAATTTTCACTTCCACAGATATTTCCCCCATTATTTAATTTTTTTAAATTTTATTTAAATTTTTTCTCGATCTCTAAAATTTCTAATCCCTAAAACTTGCTTCTCACTATATTTAATTGCCCATTCCTTAATTATTAGCGAAGAAATCTTCTTAAAGGTCTCCCTTTATAAAGGTTATTTGTGATCTATTATGGGCGAAATGGAGCGTTTCTTGGAGGGTCCTATTGAACTGTTCTGCGAATATTGTGTTGATCCAATAGGGATAGATGTATCTAAGCCAAGGTTCTCATGGATGCTGACGCACCATGAGCGTGGACGTAGACAGTCAGCCTACCAAATACTAGTTGCATCCTCAGAGGAGAATTTAGCTAAGGATTTCGGTGACATGTGGGATAGCGGTAAAGTTGATTCAAGCCAATCAGTTAATGTTGAGTACGCTGGGAAACCTTTAGAAAGCGGCAAAGTCTATTATTGGAAGGTTAGGTGGTGGGATGATAAGGGGCAGGTTAGCTCGTGGAGCAGAACCGCTAGATTTGAGATGGGGCTACTTAAGCCGGAGGACTGGAAGGCAAAGTGGATTAGCGGTGGAAATCTGCTTAGGAAGGAGTTCACATTAAATGGTAAAGTTAAGCGGGCAAGAGCATATGTTAGCGGCTTAGGGTACTATGAGCTAAGGATAAACGGATGTAAGGTCGGTGATCGCAAGCTTGACCCCGGATGGACAGATTACGAGAAAATAGTCCTCTACTCAGTCTATGACGTTATTGGTTATCTTAGGGAGGGGAGAAACGCTGTTGGTTTAATGTTGGGCAACGGCCGATATAATGTGAAACCCCATAGGGTTAAGCCTACGACCCCTATGCCAGCGCATAAACACTACGGGGAGCCGAGAGCAATACTCCAACTGATGGTAGAATTCTCCGATGGAAGACAGGAGCTCATTACGACAGATGAAAGTTGGAAGGCTTCCAGGGGCCCAATAATCGATGACGATATTTATGATGGTGAAGTTTATGATGCTAGGCTGGAGAAGGATGGCTGGGATCTACCGGGCTATGATGATTCCTCATGGGAGAACGTTAGAGTTGTGGAGCCGCCGGGTGGAGTAATGGTTTCACAGGCAACCTTTCCGCCGATAAGAGCGGTTAAAAAACTCCAGCCGGTCAGCATCAGTAATCCGAAACCCAATGTCTAT
>JAWCEH010000164.1:0-6599 GCA_038859955.1 Bathyarchaeia archaeon
AGTTAAATCCATAACTGAAATATCGGGCGACGATGTGAAGGGCTTTAATGTAGTCATACACTGTGCAGCCCAGGTTTCAACATTTAAGTCGATAGACTATCCTGAGGAGGACTTCAAGAGGAATGCATTGGGAACGTTTAGGGTTCTTGAAGCCTTGCGAAAGCACAATACCAATGCCCTTTTCATTTATACAAGCAGTCGGAGCGTTCATGGTAACATACCTGAACCATACATAGCTGATGAATCTTGGCCCTATAATCCCTCGACCTTTTACAATGTCCATAAGATATACGGGGAGATGCTTTGCAAAATATACCACGAGCTTTATGGAATCAATTACGTGATACTCAGACCTAGCAATGTATACGGGCCCAGACAGCCATACTGGGTAAAGGGCTGGTATAATTTCATGGCATTTTGGATAAAGCTTGCACTTGAGGGAAAGCCTATTCCTATTTACGGAACAGGAGAGCAGATTCGAGACTACACATATGTTGAAGATACTGCCAAAGCCTATCTTCTCGCTTTAGAGAACCAAGATGCTATACGAGAAACCTTTCTCTTGCCAACAGGAAGAGGAGTAAGCCTAAATCAATTAGCTGACCTAATCATTTGCCTTACTAAAACAGATGCTGGCAAGAAATATCTTCCACCTCGTAAGGGGGACATAGCCCGTTTTGTGGGAAGTTACAGGAAAGCTAAGGACGTATTGGGATGGGAGCCAAAAGTAAGTCTTGAAGAAGGACTAAAAAAAGAAATTGAATGGGTAAAGGACGAGCTTACTACGCGCACTGAAGACATGAAATTGGCTTAGAATTGAATCAACCCCTCGTCTCAATAATAATCCCAACCCGTAATGCTGCGAAGCTTCTTTACTCTTGTTTAGAATCTATAAAAAGACAGACATATCTACGGATTGAGATCATAGTTGCTGATAATTATAGCGTAGATGAGACTAGGGATATAGCGAGAAACTTCAACGCAAAAGTTATTCTGGTAGGTCCTAAACCTCCTTACAATGATTTTTTTACGGCACCTATTCAGAGGAGGGTAGGAGCCACGCATGCGTCTGGCGAATTTCTTTTCTTTATAGATGCTGATATGATTCTAACATCTGGCTTGATCAAAGAGTGTGTTGAGAAGTGTTTTGAGGGAGCTGATGCCGTTACTATACCTGAGATATCATTTGGTGAGGGGTTCTGGTCTAAGTGTAAAGTTATTGAGAGAAGTTGTTATCTGGGAGACTCTGAAATGGAAGCTCCTCGTTTCATCAAGAGGTCAGCGTATGAACTGGTTGGAGGCTGGCGAGATGATATTGGAGCCTTAGATGATTGGTATTTAAAAGTAAAATTAGAGCTAGGAGGCTTTAAAATCGTTCATGCTAAGCATTGCCTTTTTCACAACGAGGGGTCTCTAACTTTAAAGAGGCTGTTTCGTAAAAAATTCAGCATGGGAAAGGGTACTAAGTTAAGTCGATACATAACGGTTAGTGTAAAAGATCCTAAAAAAATAGTGTATCAATTGACACCTTTTAGATTGTTAAAAATATTGAAAAGAGCTTCTGGCTTAACTAATAATCCTCTTGAACTTCTTGGGCTAATTATAATGAAGATAATTGAGGGAGTTGCTTTTCAATTAGGCTCATTTCTAAACTTTATGTATAGCGTATCCAAGAACCTCCTTTTAAAATCGAGTAGCGCGCTACGCTTCTGATGATGAAAGAAATGAAATTGCCATAAGAGCCCAAGAGAGGGCTTACAAGGATCATACTTATGGGCAACGTATTCAGAAGCTTCCGAGAAGCATCAGATGAATTAGCTTGAGAGTGTAGTGGATTGAGATGAAAATAGCATTACTTGTCGACGAATTGCCTACAAGTAGCGCTCCAAAGATAGTTGGTGAAGAGGCATATCACCTAGAAAGGCTTGGCGTAAGATGTGATATCTATGTACTTAAGCATAGGACTGGTGAAATATCCCCGCCTCATATGAAAGACATTAAACTCATACATGTCGATAAGAATCTCGGCCTCTTTGGAAAAATGTGCGGATTAAGGGTACCATCCTTTTCCTTCTTCTCGCTATATCACATAGCTTATCCGTATATCCTTTCACGTAGGCTTAGCAAGGAACTAGACTCTTACGATGTTGTAATAGCGCACTTCGCCTCTACAGCCATCTTCGCATCGAGGCTTTCTCTTCAAAACGCTACCTTAGCATTTTACTATCACGACCCTATTTCATATATCTTTAATGAAGCGTATAAAGCAAGTTGGTCAACAATCAAGCGTAAATTTCTTTCATTAGTGGCATCCTTGATCGATGAAAAATTGTTGTCAATACCTGACATCATAATCTTGCAATCCAGATTTCACTACAAAAGAATATTGCAATTGAGCTCTGCAAGACTCATTAAAATCGTTTATCCTGGTGTGGAAGCTGTAAATAAAATACCTGAAAGGCGGAAAAATTATGCATTAGCTGTAAATCGATGGGAACGAGGGAAAAATCCCTTTTTCATCATTGAAGTCGCTAAGAAGCTTCGAGAGAATCTGAGTAAGTTTAAAATATTAATGGTAGGCCCTTGGAAAACCTCAAGCTTACTTATGGAGTTCGTGAGAAAGGCAAAGAAGGAGGGTGTGCATGAAAACTTTAGGATTCTAGGGCCAGTGGAGGAACAGAAGCTTAAAAACTTCTATCTTAATGCTAGGTGTTTAATACATGCAAAGACTGAAGCATTTGGCCTCACGGGTTTGGAAGCGGCCGCTCACGGATGCCCAATAATATTTCCTAAGGATTCAGGTGTTACTGAATTATTCACTCATGGAATTCACGGCTACTTTCCGAAAGAGAGTGATGCTAAGGACTATGCCGAGTACCTGATCAATCTTCTGAATGATGAAAGGCTAGCATGGAAGATGGGATATGAAGCTTGGAAGGTATCAAAGTATTATAGTTGGAAACACCATGCTAAGAATCTTGCTGAGGTTCTTGAAGAATTTGTCGGAAAAAGGATAGAATGAGAATTTTAGCCTTTTCGGCAAATCCAGTGACTTGGACTAGGAAGAGCGCAATTGGTGGAGCAGAAATAAGATATGCAAGTATTCTACATGGATGGTACAAAAAGAATATAGAAATAATTGCTGTTGAGTCTAAGTCATCCACATCAAAAAGATTAGGTGTTAAATATCCAGTCTACACGATCAGGATTCCTGAAAGGGTGCCTTTAATCGTCAAATTTATAGCATGGGTTGCAGGATGTATCAGGTACATCCTTTCAAATAAAAAAACCTTCGACTTAATCTATGCACCAACCAATAATGTTAGCGACTTAGTTTCATCTTTACTCGCAAAAGTCATCACGAAAAAACCATTAGTTATATGTGTTCAAAACGCGAATCCAGTATATAGCTTTAAGCACGTGTTTAATTTATATGGAGGCTCATTTCTTAATCGACTATTACTGACCTTTGGGAATATACTCAGTTTAATTATGGAAAGATATGCCGATTTAATAATAGCGATTTCAAAAGCCACTAAAGATACTTTAGTAAGTTTAGGCTTGAACGAAGCAAAGATAGTAATAAATGGGATGGGTGTAGAAGATAAACTAGTCAAAGAATTTGAGAGACCTCAAAAGAAGGAGTATGATGCAGTATTTATAGGTAGGATTGAAAAAGAAAAGGGAATTTTTGATCTATTAAAAGCTTGGGTATCCATTGTAAAAAGACGACCGATGGCTAAATTATTAATAATCGGCGATGGGAGTGAGCTTGAAAACGTTAAACGCTATATTAAAGAGAGTAAAATTAGTGATAATGTAATTTTAACCGGACCTATTTATGGCGAAGAGAAGTATGATCTTTTAAAGAGAAGTAAAATTATGGTTTATCCAACGTTTAGTCGAGAAGGTTTCTGTTTATCAATACTTGATGCATTAAGCTGCGGATTACCTGTTATTGCTTATAATGAATATTTCACAGTAGACGTCTATAGGCAATGTAAAGCAGTTATTTTTATACATAGGGATGTTCTTGATCTTCAGAGAGTCCTATTAAAACTTCTTGAGTTAAATGAAAGTGAACTTCAAGAATATTCCATACATGCATACAACTTCGTTAAAAATAGAACATGGACTAAGATAGCTATGGACGAGTTAAGATTAATCAAAAATAAGTTGCTTAGGGTGTAAAAGAAATGAAGGCATACCATAGTATTAAGGTATTGACTATAATAGCCAATCCTATCGGAAGGCACTCTGGTATGATTGGCGGTAATGAAATAAATGTCATCGAAATTCTAAGAAGAATCAGTAAACATGGAATAATTGTTGAAACAATAGAGCCTAGTCCTGCTGCATCTTTGGCATTTAAAGCTGATTACAAAGTTTATCAAGTCCGCATACCACCCCTCAAATCAAGAAAACCATTGATAGATATCATAAAGTTCTTCTTTTGGATTGTAGGTTCATTTAAGGTTATCTTAAATTTAAGACATAAGAAATATGATGCCGTTGTTGCCGCTACCTGTAACATTAGTGATACAATACCTGCTCAAGTAGCTTGTAAACTAATGAAGGCACCAATGGTAATTAATCATCAAGCCGCATTCGGAACTGGTTCCTTCCTGACTCTATATAGGCAAATCAGAGCAGATAACGCTACTTTATTAGATGCCTTTGTAAGAAGTGCGGGACTTATGTTATCGCTTAGCATCGCTAAAAATGTGGATGTGATAATATGTAATTCTAAATCTGCTGCAGCATCTCTTAAAAAAATTAGAGGTAAAATTTATGTGGTGAATATGGGGATTGATGCTGATTATATAGATTCTATTCATGTATTAAGAAAGGAATATGATGCCGCCTTTATGGCTAGAATCGAAAAAAGCAAAGGCATTTTAGATCTGCTACTTGCTTGGTATAATGTTATCAAGCAATGTAAAAATGCTAAACTTATCATAATAGGCGACGGCTCTTATTTATATAAGGCGAAAACTCTTGCAAGAACATTGCATATAGAGAAAAACGTGGATTTTGTAGGCTTTATTAGGGGCAATAAAAAATATGTCTACCTAAAGAAAAGCAAGATTTTCATTTATCCTTCTTCTACTGTTGAAGGATCTCCGAGAGTAGTATTGGAGGCTATGAGTTGCGGGCTACCAGTAATATTATACGATAATCCAACTATAGACAGAAACTTAAAGGCTTGCAGAAGCGTGATACTTTTACCTATGGGAGATGTGATTGCTCTTTCAAATATGGCTCTAAAGTTATTGACTATGAAGGAAGAAGATCTTATTGAACTTGGTCAAATATCAAAAAAATACGCTAAACAGTTCTCTTGGGATGCTACAGTTTCAGATTATGCAAATATACTAAAGAACTTATTAGCGCGCTAAAAGAGCGGAATAAGGAATGACAGAAATTTTTGGTGATACAATCGTACCTTATCATTATGTAGTTTACGGTATGATAGAGAATGGTAGTAAGGTATTAGATATTGGGTGCGGTGCCGGTAAGTTTGGGGAAATACTTAGACTTAAAAAAAACTGTTATCTCGTGGGCATAGAAATTGATGAGAAAAGTGCTAACATAGCTAAAGACAGACTAAATAAAGTAATAATTGCCGATGTTGAGAAGTTTCCTATCGAGGAACTTCCTAAAAACTTTTTTGACGTTATCCTTTTTTTAACAGTATTGGAACATCTAAAGGATCCTTTAAACGTACTAACGCTTTCAAAAGAATACTTAAATGACCATGGCATGATCTTAGTAGTCGTACCGAACGTGGCTAACTGGACTATAAGGCTTAAACTATTATTAGGTCGGTGGGATTATAAACCGGCAGGCCTATTGGCCTGGGGGCACCTCAGGTTTTTTACTTTATATTCCATAAAAGGACTTATTGAGCAAGCAGGCTACAAAATAGTTAGTGTAGTATCTCATTCGGGATGGAGTTGGTTGGATCGAAAGTTCCTCTTGAGGAATCCAGCAAATCTATGGAAAAGTCTGTTGTCGGCCATCTTCATAATTAAAGCGATTAAAGTTCATTAGCGAGGAAAAAGAAGTTTGTCACATGCATATGTGTACCATACCTTTGTTCTATATGAGGTTCCTAACCTAACTGGAAAAGTGATTCTTGATATAGGCTGTGGAAAGGGATTATGGGGCTATCTTATGAAATGTGAAAAACAAGGAGATAAAGCATACTGCATTGGCCTCGACATTTCCATAGATTACCTCAAGTTTGTTAAGAGACATAACATATATGATGACCTAATTCTTGCTGACGCGTCTAATCTTCCATTTCGAGCGAAATCCTTCGATATCGTTATAGCATCTGAAATTATAGAGCACCTTCAGAGGGATAAAGGATTTAAGCTTTTAAATGAAATCGATGCCATCTGCAAGGGTAAAGCCATAATTACTACTCCTAATGGCTTTTTACCATCACGACATGAAAAATGCTCATTTGAATATCATAAGTCTGGTTGGAGAGCTAAGGACTTTCGCTCCTATCATTATAAAGTTCGAGGCATTGGGTTTAAATATGTAAACCTTTACACCGCTTTTAAAAGACCAAGATGTCATGGTTTTTT
>JAWCEH010000165.1:0-6590 GCA_038859955.1 Bathyarchaeia archaeon
CTGCCTCCTTTGACCACTCGGACACCCCCGCCTAGACAAGCGTGTACCAAATGAATTTTTATTAGAGGAGGGGGATAAATCTCTTTCTCCATGCCTCTCCATGCTTACCTATATTATTCGGGAACTTTTAGGCGATAGGCGGGGTCTTCCCCTTGAAGGTGGTTGAAATGGCGGCTGTGTTTTCCATTCAGTGCCATGCTAAGTTAAGTGGCAAAGTTAGAGTCATATTAAATATCTCCTGCAGTCGCACTTTAGTTCATAAAAGATGCGATAAGAAACTTCATAGACAAGCACAGCAAAACGGCGTTGTGATAGAGAGATAGTTGATATTTTTATTTCTAAACTAAAATAATGATTGTTTTAAATAGTGTAAAAATTTCGATATAGAGGTTAGATTAATAAGGTTTTTAGCCATGTAAAACTTAAATATTTATTTTGAGGGAGAGGAGGCGGGGCCTCAGGAGAAAACTATTTTATCAAGGATGGTTGATCTCTGCTCTAGAGCCTTATCTGGCTTATGGAGGGAAGTAAAGATTTTGATGAGAGTGAACTGAGAAGCTTTATTGAAAGTGGCTTAATAACGGAAAAATATGAGATTAGTAAAGATAATTTTCCTTCAATAATAGAGGGTCGAAGTGAGGAAGAGGTGCTTAAAGAAGTAATGAGATATGTGACGCCATCCAGAGAAGTTAATAGTGAGGTGAAAAACTGGGTTGAAAAGATGTTAAAATCGCCGGTTAAAATTCAATTAGATGCTATTTCTAAAGATAATGTTTTATCTAAACTGGTGGAGAATGAGATATGCGAGATATACTTAGTTCTTAAGGGTTGCCCGGTAGATAAACCATTATGGTTTAAAAGTCCCGTTTCTGAGAGCGAGAGTCTCAGCTTGAGCGAAATAAATAGTTTAATAGAAGAATTATTTGAATTGGCGGAGGAATTACCTGAATTTTTTAAAGAGTTTATCAAACCACAACTTAACTCTCTGAGGGATGTCAGCAAAAGCCCTATGAAAGTTGAATCTAAGTCAAAGATAGAGTGTACGCATCCACGAAAATACGCAGTACCTATACCTGATATGAGAGATTTGGGCAGAGGTGTACTCTATATATGTCCAGATTGCGGAAAACATTGGAGAGTATAAAATTTCCATTATATGGGAAAAACTTTTGTCACATCCAATTTAAATTCATCTCGCATATTTGCAATCTTAAAAAAACGGGCCCAAAACTAGCGATTCAGCGAACACCGTGAAGAGAGTTTTCAAAGGATCTTGGATATCTTTCTATAAGGCATTAGCTAACTTAGTGTGCGGAAGCGGTTTAAGACGACCAATGTCACTTCAAGAAGAAGAAACAGAGAATTTAACCAGATGAAACCGATGAAGATTGTGATTAATTGTGATGTAATCAGTTCAATGGTTGGGGACATAACCAGATGAATGGGATCTTCTTGAAGGACTACCCTTACTTCCTTTATTTCGTTCTCCGCCAATTCAAATTGAGTATAAGCGGAATATCCTAGAAAACCATAAAATTTAACAGCCTTGGCCTTGTATTTTCCTCCACCTAATTTAACTTCGCAAAGACCGTCTGAATTCGTTAAACCTTCGAGATGCCTTATTTCCCGTTCTACATTATTCAAGTTGAGACTGCAAAATTTAACGGTTGCATTTTCTATAAGATTATTATTCCTGTCTAGAACTACTACCCTAACTAAACTTGTATTAGTATATCTTTCTGTCAAGTCGATTATATTGCTATTGGGGTATTGTGCATAAACAAATGAGACATTAAGACCCCGAGAGACTTCATAAAAGTTTGGTGAGGGGTCAAAGATAGGCCAGCTTGCGTCAACTATGATCCATTTATCGCCTATTAGCACCTCATCCCAATTGTGGTCTTCGCCCGGATTATGTACACTTCTTACCGTGAGGTTAGCAGCGTAAGCTATTTCTCGATATAGAAGAGCATATTCCATACAGGCTCCACACCTTGTATATAAAACCCAAAGTGGATAGTCTTCACCTGTCAATCTTAGGCATATGAAAGGAGGTTTAAGGAGGAATACTATATAATTGTCTATTTTGTAATTCCTATAAACGTTTGTCAGGTGGCTAGGAGTAGTTATCCATTCGTATATTTTGCGTGCTCTATCCAGGTCGTCCCTTGAATCTTCTATAATGGATGAGATAAGAGATTGGAGGTTCTCCCTCTGCATTCTATCAACGACTAGCATAATATGTTGAGGCGTCACAAAATACAAAAAAATATAACCTATTAATAAAACTGAAAAAGTACCAATAAACATTTTACTCCTTAACGTTCTTCTTAGGCAGATACGAGAGTTAAAACCCTTTTTTACGAAAAGAGAACCCCCAAAGAAGAAAAAAGATATCACTGCAGGTAGAGTTACCCAATACGTTGCCTTTAGTAAACCAAAAATATAAAGTCCCATAAAGAGAGAAAACAGTAAAATTAGACTAACGGTGTATTTTTCTACTAAATTATTTCGTAACATTTTCATCTCCTCTTTCCTTCGGATAACTATGCCTAAATCAACCATTTCTGCATATAGTTTCTGTAGGCTCTATTGACCACCGGCTTGAGTAGACCTAATAGTTTTGGCAGTTTTTGCAGTATTCTTTGTTATTCTTGATACTCTGCTCTCTGTTTTGAAGTAGGCTACGCGGTCACCATAAATATCTTGGTCATATAGAATGTTTTTTGGGAAGTGCTCACGCAGGAGCTCTAGGTCTATGGGTTGCTCTAAGGCTGCTGTTACAACAACATTCACAATCTTAAATTGCTGTACAAAGTTTCTCTTCCTCATACCCGGTTAAATATGATGTTTTAGGCATCTTATTGGCGCGGTGCATAAATGTTTTCTGCGTGGTTTATGATTTCCGTGGATAGTTGTTCTATTTCGTTGTATTGGGCTCTGCCGTTTATGGTTTTTATTCCTAGAAATTTATAGATAAAAATTTATGTTTAGCTTTTTAATCTATATTTAACTATGTCTGCACCATCACTATATGTATCTGATGAGATGATTGAAGAGCTTGAGATGCTTAGAAGAAAGTTAGGGTGGCGTTGGGCCAGGACTTATCCTCTAGAAAGGGGACATGTAGTTAACAAGGTGGCTTCTATTCTTAACAGATTTTGGGGATCCGAGATAGAACCATATTTGAGAGATAAGCCTTGGAGAGATCCAATGAAGTTCCTCCAAGACATCGTCGGTGATGAGTCTAAGGGAGAGCATAGAGCTGTTTCCCAGTGGCTGCAGGGAATCCCGGATACTAGGGGCTTTATCGAGCATATTGCCTTCATAGTTCGATCCTATTTAAAGACCTATTAATGAAGGGAAAAATCATGTCAGAATCAAATGTTGCTGTTGAGGATTTTAAAAGGAAATGGAAGGATATGATATCCAAGATAGAGAAAGAAGCGATTGACGGTGAGGGTGTAACCCTGATCAGATTGAATTTTAGAAAGGATAAATTATTGTTCGAAATAGATGTGGAGAGGAATGAATTTACACACGAAATGTTTGTTGAACTTGAAATTCTTGAGTCCGAGCTGGAAGCGGCTCTTCAAATCGCCAATTCTAAATTTAAACTAGAGAACCGCAGAATATTAGCTAGAATATTCGGCGGAATATTTGAATTAATATCTCAGTGTTTACAGAGAGGAAAAGGTAAGGGCGAGATAGATTAATAGAGCCGTTTCTGGAGGTTTCAATTTCCGTCGGAGATGTGGGCAACAGAACCGCAGGATCATTACCGTAACCATGATCTCTCGCCTTGCGCTTTAAACAGTGTTCTAATTCCATCTTCTTCCAAATGACTTAGATACACTATGTCGATATCAACATCTCCTATCTTCTTTTTTATAATCTCTCTGGGATATCTGGTATATCTCTGGCTTATAATTCATGATCAACTCACTAAGAATTTTTTTCAACGTCCTCTCTCGGAATAAACAGGCCTTTAACGCTTCTTATCCTATGAGGACACTTATACATCCGCGCTCTGCATATTAAATGCGCTTCATATTTATCAAAAACCTCCATCACGCCATAATAGATGTTTTTCATCTTGTGATCGATATGGAGTGATATGCCAACAAAAAGCCCGCGTGTTAAGATCAGAGGTTCCCTTAAGATCCATGGAATCCCGCCAGCTTTTGTATATAGAACCACGGCAATATTCATTAAAGTGAGCTCTAACGGCTCCTTTGTCAATGTATCCTTTAGAATCACCTGCATGTGTATTCCTCTACGTAATGCCTCGACAGTATTCTCCTTTGCTTCAGAGGAAGCCTTAATCAAACCCTGAAAAACAGCCGTTTTGTCGCCGATATCCTCAATCTCAATAATGTCATTCTTTTCATCAAACAGAATTTCAGCACCTTTTACTTTTGAGAACCCCGGCCATGCCATATATTTTCCAGAAAGTTCCCACAAAATTCCTTTAAATAGGTTAACGAATTCTTCTTTAAGTGGTTTTGCCACCACAGCTTTTACAGATTGTTAAGGAAGCTTACTGACACCGTTGAGATTGCACCATCTGCTTAAGCAGGCTTGATACTCAAGTATCATTCTAGGGTGGATTGTCGATAAGTTGGAAAAAAGCACAATATTTCGCGCGAAATATTGGAAAAACTTGCTCACCGCAACCCTTCAGAGGTGGGTAGCTCACATAAGTGAAACTGTTATGGTGCACTCGTAGTTTTCGTATCCCATGTCGTCGTAGTATTTATGGAGGTGCTTAATTAGCCCGGTTTTTCCCTAAGCATTTTCCAAACTTCCCCTCTGATTCTGTCGATTTCGTAATTCCATGCAGCGCCAGTCGCACTCGCCCTCATGCGGCTTCTTCGCATGTATGTTGATGTTAACCAATGGTTAAACCTCTCTTTCTGAATTGTTCCTTCGTACAGTATTGGAAGAGTATCACTTTTACCCTTTCAAACTCAATCTTAATTGTTACGTTGAAACAGAGAATGAATGCTAGCAGATAATTAGCAAAGTGTTAGCATATGGTTAGCGGTAAATTATCTTTCTATTAGTAATACATTATTACGGAAAAAGTGCTGATAAGAAAAAGGTCATGTCAAGCACTATTACAGGGAATGTTACTGTTTTTGAGCTGGATAGTGAAACTTTTACATGGGATAGTTTACACAAACCTATAGTTCATATCAATTCTCAAGATAACTTCGCTGATACGTTATTTGTTCATCCTTTACAGATATCAAGATTAAAGCGGCAAGCCTAATTTAATCTCCTTTTTATTTTTTTGGCTAATTTTTCTATCCATCGGCTTATTCGCGCTATCTAAAATAGAGCAGTAATATCTTTGAAATTAGCATCAGAAGCCTAACCAGCACAATTCTAGCCTGCTCCATGCCTTCTAAGTCGGGGACGCCTTAGGAAAGTAGTCAAAAACAGATCGGTTACGAAACCTAAAACTAATGATTGCGCTATTATGGCGAAAAGTGTGAGCGTTAGGATGGGGCTTCTACTTAACTCTGCGAATGCAGTGAAGAAAGTCTTCAAAGGATCTTGAAGAAAGCATTGAATTGATATTTGAGAGGAGCCTGAAAGTGACCTAATTGCAAATGAGATGGCTGAAATGGCATAGATAAGGAAGTAGATAGTTGCAAAGCCGAAAACTCGAAGGATTCTAATCCATCTCATCCTACTTTTATCCCATAAATACAAGACAAACCGGTTATTTTAGCTTGATGGTGTTTATGCTTCTGTCTGGACGATGATACCAGAACTAGTAGTATTTTGGGAGTTCGCCTCTCGGCTGTTTATTTAAGGAACCTAGATTAACAACCAATATATTTTATGAATTCTCTTAAATCTTCAAAGTCAATATTTTGCGTATGTATTTTTTTGTATAAGTTTTTTAGTTCTATCTGATTTATAAGTGACTAATTATCAACTTGAGTATAGGAGGAGAAAGATGGGTGAAGCATTAGGTGGACGATGAACCTTCCGTCTCCCGTGGCGCATGATAATGAAGCTGCGTATAAGGGATCCGGATCATGAATTTAATTGATGCTGTGCATGGGGGTTTGAGGATGACCGGTGAGGGGAGGGAGAGGCAAGAGGAGCGGATAAATAAGGTTATTATTGATGTTGCTGAGGAGGTTATGCTGAGCATTTTTGGGAGGAGGGGGCTTGAAAGCATTATCCGAGTTATGAGGGAGAGACACTGTTTGGATATCAGTGAAATATCAGATAAGCCCCACATTTTCTCGGAAGCCCTTCATGAAATAATCGGCGTAGGCTCAATTATAATAGAAGACCTGATAGTGGAGAATTTGTATATAAGGTTGGGCTTAGAGTTCCATTGGAAGAAAGGCTATAAATTCCAAGACTACATAAATGAAGTTAAAAATCACATTTCACTTAACCCGAGGAAGCTTCCGCTTCCTAGCCCAGGCGTTTAAGGAGACACATGAGGTTAGAGTGCTTTTGCACACGATTCTAAGCAGGATTACAAGGTTTCTCGGGTGCACAACCCTCCTCATTGTGGAGAACCCATATGGGGAGGAAAAGATAGGCTTCGGCATTGAAGA
>JAWCEH010000166.1:0-6579 GCA_038859955.1 Bathyarchaeia archaeon
CCACCAACTCCGGAGCCAGCCTACTGATGATCTCAGCTTGCCTCCTGAAGATGCATACTATCATTCTGCATACCTAAGCCAGATCCTGCACAGCCTGTTCATGGGTGAGGTAAATCCCGCAAATAGCGCTCTCGTAACGCTTCCATGCTCTAAGACCTCGAAGCTTACATCATTAACCCCACTTCTCGCATGATCACTAAAAACAACGGAGTTATAGGATACTGGCTGATAATCGTGGAGGTGGACCACAACCCTCCTGCCAAGCCTTTTTGCAACCGGTATCAGAGGGTAGCAGTACCTGGGAATATACACGACATCAGAACTGCCGATAAGCTTACGAAACCAATGCTTCCTAGCCAATATCGAGCAGTTGAGCCAAAGCCTATGCTTATCCCTCACACTCAAAAGACTCGAGTAGACATAGCGAACTCCTTCAAGCTTTACAGGCTCTCCAGTGCCATGCACGACTGTTAGCTTTGACCCTGCGTCCTGAAGAAGCCTGGCTATGAGATGGGAAGCCAAAACTCCACCTGAACCATCAGGCCACCATCTCTCAGACACTACTAGCAGTTTAGTCATGTTCATCAACTTTTAGTTCTCCTAGCTACTTTTCACTTTCCATAGTCAAGACCAAAACCGATATTACCCTTAAAAGCCATGTTTTGAAAAGAGGTTCACACATCTTCTTGTAGAACTTCATAGATTATTTTATTAGCAAAAGTAGCTCTTTTTCTAATTCTTTAATATAAGAAATTCTGCACTTTCAACGTCTATTTTTAATAGTTTCTGCAGTTATAACTACTAAGTGAATAGCTATGGTCGTACTTATAAGTTTTAGACTTTAATATTCTGTGAATGTTTATCTTATAAATTATGCACATAAGTACCAAAAGGGAGGCTAGCAGAATAAATATTCACATTTTTCAGCAGATATAATAGTAAACTTGACCAGTAGCGTATTGAACCTAAACAATAAAAATGAATGTTCCATCAAAATAACAAACCTTCAAAATTGATTATGACTCACTTAGAGAATCTTCTGGGCTATGTGAAGATAATGATTTATTAATCTCATTAATATTTTGGGAGGCAAACTTAACAACATCTCGCGAAACGAAGACAATATAATCATCATGTAGGGTAGCATAACTATGGATGATAATCCCCATTTTTGAGTAATTTCTATTAGGCTTCTTTTAGTGAAGAAATCCATTAAGATTCGTCTTTGTATCTTAAATTTATCAACAGTTAGTTTCATATAAATGTGTTTTTGCATAGGCTGTATTACGATGTATCCGTCAGCTGCAGCTTGCCTAATTATTCTTGAGCCTTTGAGTGTTCGAATTACTATGAGTGATGTCCCCATGCTATCTCTTTCCATTATTTCCGGAAGCCATGCATCACCAAACGTTACATCACTATTGAAATTCTCATGGTTTGTACAGATTAAACAGCCCCGCTGCGCATTAAAATGACCTACCCCCAGAGGATTCCACAATCCTATTCCCGATTTCTTATCGTAGAAGTGAGGGATGCTATAATTACCGGATTTACTCTTAACTATTACTTTCCCCGGCCACCCGCTTTTCCTGGCTGAAACTTCATAAACTTCATTCTTGGGTAACTTTAACATTCGCTCGATAATATAGTCCAAATACCATGGTGCGAATGTTTGAAAGCAGCGTAACCCTAAGAAATATTTTATAATAGGAGGTAGAACGCCATGGTTTAAGAGTTTTTTGAGGGCATCTATCTGGCACGGAAGACCTACAACGGCATAGTGTTCATTCGTTCTCATGAGTTCCCTAAGTATTTTCATAGCAAATGTTGGAAAATAAATAGATCCTTGTGCATCCCTGAGATCTTTAGGATCCCTAGCTATATACGGAACGTACTTTTTTCCTTTAGTTTTTACAACTAACACACCATCTACTTCACCCCTTTCTAGGAGGAAAGTAAGAATTGAGGTCACAACACCTCCCGAGGCACCGCTATATCTAACTTTAGCGTCAGTTGAGTATCCTAGAAATACTTCGATAACATTTGAAGAGCTATGGGATAGTTCCGATTTAGAAATCGCATATGAAATTATAGGACAAAAAGCTGTACATAGATTGCAACTAATACACTTTGATTCATTAAAATTTATGGATGCATATCCATTAATAACACAGGAGGATATTGCATCTTTAGGGCAAAGCCCTATGCAGACGCCACAGCCTACGCATAGTTTCTTCATTAATCTTCGATAATCTATACCTTTACTTAGCAAGTTAAGATTCTCCTCAGCAGAAGCCCCGGGATCTCAGCTTTTTTGATCACATGCTGTTTTTTTCCTCTAATAATGTTTACAAATTGTGTTTTTCTATCTAAAATCTCACTTACAGACTGAACAATTTTGTTTAATGTGTTTTTCGGATCAAATTTCATGTCAAAAATAAAATAATCTAACCCAAAAGCTTCTAGAACATCATAAAATTTCACATCATCTTCACGAAGTATAGCTACAGTAGGTATATTTTCACTCAAGGCAAATATTGCAGCATGGACACGCGCTGTTATTAACACATCAACATGGCTTAAAAATCCCTTAACCTCAAATGGACTCATTTTTCCAGTATCTATAATACTGCACATATGAGTGTTCTTAATAAGACCTAGAAAATTCTCTTTTAATTCACCTACGGAGGTTGGAACTATCCAGCATTCTATACCAAGTTTCTCTATTAAAGTTTCTACAAGTTTTGCCAATATTTTAGGATGCTTGATTAAGCCAGCGGGCGTTATAGCTACACCGCCAGAAGGCTTGAACACAGGTTCAATCTTAGGAAGAAGTACCGCGGGATCAAAAGCCGTTAAAATGTTCTCTAAGTTAAGTGATTTTTTAAGAATTTTTGTCGTATATTCGCCACGTGTAAAAACAATATTTGCTTTACTAAGTGAACGTTTCACAATATTTTTACGGTGACCCTTTAGAACTGAAGTAGATATCGAGATTGGAAATATTAAGACTGGTTTACGAGGATCGTAATATCGTACTATATTACATGCCGAAACATATACTGGAAAACCTTCTTTCTCAAAAGGAAATGGAAGGACTACACATAGATCTGCATCACTATAAATTTCACGATATTGACTAGGAAATAATTTTAATGATAAAGCTGATACATAAGATGGAGTACGGTAACTAACACATTTAATAACCCTTCTCAAAATACTTCCAGAAGGAATTCTATCCATAATAAGACCAAATGGGTAACCCATTGGATGACAAATTGCATTATCTACATCATATTGTTTAAGAACCTTTTGATGTTCAAAAGATGCCAAAACTACTTTACTATTAGGTAAATATTTCCTTATCAAATTGACAGTAGTTATGTAAATAGCCTCGTCACCTTTATTTCCAAAAGGCCTAACAGTACCTAACAGTAATACATTTACCATGCTATCTTACCGCCAGCGTATGAGTAATTTTCACAATTAATCTCTTTTCCAGGGTTGCAACAATAAGTAAAGGATAAAGGCTATATATGAGATGTATATAATTAGTGAACTTTTAATACTGCCTCCTTTGAAAGCTCTGTAAATTCTATGGATAAATGATGGCGTTATGGCAAGGAGTGCTAGTAGCATATTTCCTGCAGCTAAGAGACCTAAAAATACGATTAGGGAGAATGCATGAAAGAAGCAAATGGACGCGTCTCTAAGCTGAACATCTTTATGCTTTATGAAGTTTTTCGCCCTAGTTTTACCGTCTCTCCAAGCTTTGCGTAGTCTGATTCCAGCGGTGAGGTGATAGACTACGGCTTTAGGATTTCTATACACGGCGATTTTAGATTTTTTCAGCCTGATGAAGAAGTCTAGATCCTCTCCTCCCTCACGAAACCACGGGTCAAAGTTGCCTATAATACCTATGACTTCACGCCTGAACGCCATATTCTGCGTGAATTCAAAGTCGGAGAAGGGCGCTTTTATCTTGCCTGAGCGTACCATGTCGACTTCAGAAGGATCCTTTATAGAAAAGTTGCCGCCCACCTGTACTAATACATCCTGGCGTTCCTCGAAGACCTTAGCGTAATTCTCGATCCACATTTCATCAGCTATGCAATCAGCATCAATGAAGACTATAATATCACCACCAGCCGCAATAACTCCGCTGGCGCGGGCTCCCCCGAATCCTGGGACGCCATTCACTACAACCCTAATTGGAAGAGCATGAACATACTCCTTAGCGATAGTTGCACTTATGTCATTGGGATCATCAACCACTATTATTACTTCCCAGGGCTTCACGCTCTGTTTAACTAAACTTTCTAGAGTATACCTAATCCTAGGCTCATTCTTAGCTATTACTACAACAGAAAACCTAATGTTCATTTTCTTAGCAATCTCTTTAAAGCTATGAATAGAAATCCGTAAGAGAGGGAGAGTCCAGTTGGAAGATTGAACTTTAGCCACATTATAATGCCATCCTTTAGCCCTCTACTCTTTACGAGTGGGTATAAGCTTGGTGCTAGATATGTTAATAGCACTATAGCTAAAATCTGCATGCCAAAAATGAACGTGGCTAGACCTAGAACAACTACCCAAGGTAACCCAATGTAATAGGCTAATCTTATTTTAAGAAATCTGGGCAGTTTAGTAAAGGATTTATAGTATTCTTCAGCTCTAACACGAAAGTTATAGGCCATCCATGTGAGTATTCCCCTCTTTACATCGCTTGGGCGTTTGAGGTGTAAGACTGGCCTCGGCGCCCATACAATTTTATAGCCTGTCTTTTCAATCACTCTAATACTAAACTCCGTATCTTCGCCCACACTAAGATTTTCATCAAAAAATCCAACAGCATTAAACACTTCTTTCCTTATTAGAGTGAACCCCATATATACGGCATTGGTCTCTTTGTTGACTACAGGTTTGTATCTCACCTTTAAAGAGGGATCGTACTCATAGTCGGCTCCGATAATACCTATTGAAGGGTTGCTCTGCATAATTGAGATCATTTCATTTAAAAGGTCTCTAGGGGGTATTACATCGCTATCCCAGAAAAGTAGGTAATCGCCTTCCATATTTTTGATGCATAGGTTCCTCGCCTGCGGTATATTCGTCCGCTCTCGCATTAAAACAACTTTGTAATACTTTTCTTCCACTTCATTCTTCCATTTTACAAGGGCTTCGTATGTCCCATCAGTCGAAAAATCATCGACGAATACCAGCTTAATTTTCTTTTTGGGATAATTTAAGTCCTCAATTGCCCTCAAAAGATCTCCAATGTATTGAAATCTATTCTTAATGGGTATGCCAATTGTTATTAGAGGTGCGTTTTCCATGAACGATCAACTATTTACTGTGCAAATGGCACTCTCAGGTTTATATGCCACTTTCAACAAATAAATTTGCGTAACCATTAACGTAAACAATGTTATGAGTTAAGGAAAGGATTTCAGCCACGTGGTTAAACGTAATGTTAACTGGTTTTGGGAAAAGATAGTAACCATCTCTGGTAATATGTCTTTTGCTCATAAGGATGCTAATGGTGTTAAAGTTAAAGTTATCTTCAGAGATTAAAAAGTACTGTGTAAATTCCCAACCTGGATCCTTGCCAACGATAACCCTGATATATGGCGGGTATTCCGTGTAATAAATGGGCCGGTTGCTTATATAAAACTGGTGTACGAAAGAGGCGGCATTCAGTTCTTGAGTTGTCGGGTGAAGATATGGTATACTTGCATACCTCGTAACTGGAGTTAATATCAACCCAGCCACGGTAAATACTGCAGTTGCTATTTTTATGGTTTGGTTCTGCTTTGGGTGCCACATTGTCGCAGCACAGAGTGATGCGAGAAGTGTTGCATAGAGTACTGCTCGTACTGTGTAGTATTGGTTAACGCTTGTAGGCAGGTATAGTAAATAGCTCATAAGGAGGGGTAGGTATAGTGTATGCATGAGAATCTCACGCCTCTCTTTTCCAAGCAAAACCGGAATAAAGCTTAGGAAACCCAAGCCTTGAAGGGCGATAGTTAATACCATTCTGACCCGCAGTATATACAGAAACATCGTCGTGGGTATTGTTCCGCTAAAACCATGTTTAGGTGTTACGATTCCAAAGGGATCCTGGGGTGAAGCCAGCTCCATAAATGCACCATAGACAAGTCGAACGATATCCGTAAACCCCTTCAAAGCCGAAATGATACCCCAACAAAGGAAAATAATTAAGGAGATTAAACCTAACCTATATATAGAGATGCTCGCTAAAGAAGGATACTCTAATCCTTTAGATAAAAAGGTTACTTGAACTTTTTTAAGGATCAGCCAGACTACCGGTGCTAATAGTAGAATTGAGGGGATGATTATGGATCCGGGGTAAGTAAGTGTTGCCGCAGAGAAAACTATTATGCAGAGTATTGAATGTGCTGGTTTAGGCTCCCTATGTCTACGCCATATTAGGAAAAGCGCTAGGGAGAAAAGCATGAAGAATAGGGAGAACCTGTGGAAAGTGTTTATTTGAGCGCTATTAACCGCTAGGAAGAGTAAAGGCGCTATAGCACCATTTCCACACAACTCTCTACTTAC
>JAWCEH010000167.1:0-6551 GCA_038859955.1 Bathyarchaeia archaeon
CTCACTCCATCCAAGAAGCTCAGAAATCTTTGAAGCTGTTGAAAAACGAGTCTTCGTTGTAAGAACATATAGCACAGCCGCCTGCGCCGGCGTTAGAGGGATCTCTCTACTCATGACATCACCCCCAATACATCCACACATACTCATCATATTATTACACTTAACGCGTAGTGATAAATATATAAGCTTTCCGCCTATATAAACTTTCCGGCGGAAAGTTTATATGTTTGAAATAATATGATAAGTATGTGCTAAGTATATGGAGTGTTTAAACACAAAGCTTATATATTAGAATGTCTCTAATATATAATGAAAGAAAATGATCAGTTTTAGAATGTCTCTAATATTACTGATAGCAATTTTAGCATTAAACATGATGGAAACTGCTACTGCTGTTGCTGAAGTAGCAATTACGGCAAATATATCGTTGGGAGGAATAAGATGGATTGGGAAGAGTAATTCTACAGTTATCGTGACTACTAGTTTGGGATACGTGGAGAAGTCTGAAGAAGTTGTTTTGGCTAGTGGAGAAACTATCCGTGTTTCTCTTAATTTTGAGCATTTTACTACACCCACAAACCTTACAGTTGCTATTATTAACGATGATAACCAGATATTTACACTTGAAGGCAGCATGCAGCAGAACTCTATAAGGATTACACGAGCATTTTACGATGAAAAGTTTCTGACACCTAATGATGGAGAATCATTATTGGAAATCACATTTATAGGACGATTCTACACGATTGAACTGCTTCTTCCAATTAGAGGCAATATTAACGTGGAATGTAGCGTAGATGCTCTGCCAGCCGATGCTAAAGTTAGAGATGTGCCAAATGGGACTTTAGTTGCCGTTGAAAACCTGATGTTTCTTTCAGAAAACTCAACATTCACCCTAATTATTCATCAAAATAGCAGTCTAATATCTTCGATAAGGGGTTTAATGTCAGGTAGTGGTCTACAAAGCATCTCAATCGACGGCGGCATTATCGAGAGGATCAAGGCCAAAGCAATCGTGACGACGGGCTCCCAGAGAGCGGTTATTCCGTCCAGCATCTTGAAGAGTGTTCCGGCTGAAGAGACTCTAAGAGTCGATAAAATCATTGAGTTAAGCGTTATATCTACGCAAATAGTTCGGGGAAATATGCCTGTGAGGTTACTAGCTTTTAATAAGGGATCGTGGTTCCAGTCCTCCAACATAATTTCTCATGCTTTCTTCGAAATATCGCTCCCTAGGTTAAACATCACCAAACTCTACGGCAATAATGAGACCGCATACCTGCCCACTAATGAGAGAGTCATTATAAAAGCCATGGCTGAAGGTTATATATCTCAAAGTAAAACTCTTACGATTTCCAGCGACATGAAGGAAATCGTATTCTATCTTGAGTTTGAGAAGCCATCATTATTAGGTCTATTGGAGAAGATGCTCATTTCTATCATATTACATCAGTTATTTGTTCCAGCGGTTCTAGGAATAATTGCTGCTATAATAATAATACTAGTAATAAGAAGGGGGTGATTGGATAATGATAACGCGAGAAAAGATTCTTAAGATATGGCTTGGCTTACTCCTAAGCTACCTGCTTATCGTAGCAATGATACTAGTGATGCCCTTTTTTAAAACGGCCGTAAACCAAATCTTCGAACAACTTAATCTCGCGACATATGGGCTTGCTGGCTCAATTTTATTCGTATTCCTTTCAATAGGGATCGGGGTCACATTATATTATCTGATCGTAATTACAAGAGCTATGAGAAGTAAAACATCCGCCTTACATATTGCATCGTCAACAATGCACCTCAATATGTTTGGAGGAGAGGCGGAGCGAAGAGCACGTGAAACGCTTGCTAATTTCAGAGCTTCACCAGAACCTCATGTTATTCTTTTAGTCCCTACTGATAAACGCATAAGTGGCAGATTTGTGAGGGAGATAAAAAGATGAAAACCCACATCTCCAGAATAAATATCAAGAAAGGCTCCAAGAGCGTTGAAACTGCCTGCGCAGCCAGAGCATCTGAGGGGCAAATTCTGACGCAGATACTAAGGCAGCTTCGTAAAGAGTTGACCAAGATATCGCAGAAACAGAAGAGCCAACCCTATGTCATTAAACATATCAGTGAGGGAGCCAGCTCACTGAGCGTTGAGGAAAAGTGGGGACCTAGAATAAACATGGAGGTCGCAAGTAGGGGAGGCTTCATAATAAATTTGATAAATATTGGAGAGAGCATCAGAATTCTTGAGGAGGAGGAATTCAAAAAAAGAGAAGAAATCATAATGAGCATATTGACTGCAAGAGGTGCGCCACCAGCCATAGTCACGACAAACTGTTATCGATCTGGGGAATCAGTCATCTTTGACAATAACCTATTTGATGAGAGATATCTTTTAATGAGTTATATAATTGATAGATGTTCCATTGGTACACCCATCAGAGATGATCTTTCGAATTTACTTCAACCTGAAACCATTCATGCTGTATCAACCCCAGTAGCCGCATGGGATTTCCAAGATTTCATGAAGATGCATATAGATAATGTAAGCTTTATGTTCATAGGCGATTTAGGAACCGGAAGACCGGCCCCGCTACTCTTAGACGTCAAAAATAGAGATAGAATCGACGGCATAGTTCTAATCGGCTACAGCGAAGATTACGTAAGAAATATGATGCTGGCATTCGAGGAGGAGTGGCCGGGGAAGCTAATAGTGGCCTACGCCCTGGCACCCATAAAAGAAGAGACTTCAAGATTCCGAATTATGCCAAAAATTCGAGCAGAGGATCTACCGAGGGGCTGGGTTCGAGAAAGCTTACTCCTCTTCTTTACGGCACCTATAACTCCTAATGAAGTTAAAATAGCGCTTGAAGCTGCTAGAAGACAAAAATAAAAATCCCAAAATCCCCCTTTTTTAATGATATTGGTTATAGTGGTAGAGGGTATTTGGACTAAGGGATGGATAACTAAGAATTTATTTCATTCCTCAATTCCTAAAGCTCTTGCAATGCCCATAATCGTTTCATGATCTCCCTTTTTAAATAGATTTAGGAGGGGTATAAAAGCCCTTAGGGTTTCCTCTCTCTTTAATATTTCTTCACTAACACACTCATGGGAGGAATATCCATGAATATCATAATTATCTCCAAACATCTGCTTAAATATTGCGAGAGCTCTCTCCATATGAAAGTGAGACGTCACAAGTATTATTCTTTTGAAACCAAGCTCCATGATTTTGAGCTTAGCATAGAAAGCATTTCCTATCGTCGTTTTTGAGGGTTCACATTTAAATATCTGCTCCGGGTTGAGACCTAGTGTTATAGCCTCCTTATACATTAACTCAATCTCTTTCTCAGATCCTGTGAGAATCAGGTTTTGGGAGAGCCCGCATAAAATGATATTTACGGCAGTCGCTAACCTGCTGCAAGTGCACGAGCTAACTTTATCACCATAAACACCTCCACCCAGCACAACAACAGCATCAAAAAACTCAGGTATATAGCCGGACATATAACTACTCTTATGAGCATTTGCCGTATGTTGATGGCCTTCCATCACCATCAAAACCTCTAAAAATCAGGGCTTTGCCATATTCCATGAAGGCCGCACATCGATTTAACTCTTTTTCCAAGCCTAAAGACCATATAACTCCATGACAGCAGATAGTCTCTAAATATCTCTTCATTCACTTTACCACGCATGAGGTTAATAACCTTTATAGGATCCCAACCACCAATCTCTACAATCTCCATGTATATATTGTCGAAATCTGCAATCTCCTTTGCTATGCTCTCATAATACTTTAAAAAGAAAGTAAGTGGGCCGCAAATTTCACCACTCCATAATATTTCCTTAGTTCCTCTATAGAATACTCTAGAAGAACTAAGTTCAAGTAAGAGAGTTCTATGAGTTAAAGGTAGATCACCGACCAAATCCTCCAGTCCATTAAACGTCTTCCTCGTTCTCCTGACATAAACATTCATCCCGGATTTTCTTTCAGTTAATCCAGCTAATGGATCATAACGATGATATTCTAATGTTTCCGGGTTTATTGTGAAGACCGATGGCTGGGCATAGATACCTTTTGAGAACGCATCTAACACTTTTCCCGCTATAAAGTTAAAGGCCTCTTTTTCCTCAGAGAGAATCTCGCTCAAAATCCTTATTAAATCAAGGATTATCTTAGAATTAAAACTAAAAACATAGTTTAATACCAAAGAGTAAGACTTGTCTTTATCTTCCGATGTTCGAACAGTCGATTCACCATTATTAGCCAACCTCATGAATCTACGACAATAGTACGCAGCTAATTCATTATAGAATTGACCTTCTATATCAACCTTCTTCTCCTTAAAGTAGGAATTAAACTCATTCAAAGGAATGTCAAGACTTTTTCTAGCCATCTCTAAGATTTGTTTTTCACTATATTTCTTGGAGATATCTATGGTTTTTTCGAGAATCTCTTTCGCTAAGTTATAAGATTCCACATTATATGAAAAATATGAATTTAACATGCCTATGGAATTAGACTCTTTCATTAAAACCCACGTTATTGGTTCGACTATTACAGCAACAGCATCACTAATTATTCCATATAGTATGAATAGATGAGATAGTAAGTATCTAAAAGTTTCAAGTAATATGTGGTTTTGAGCAACTCTATCTATGTCTTTTAGAATTTCATCGATCTTTTTCTTTGCTTCATCCCTATCCATGGGGTTTAAGTCGATAACTCTAGGAAGACTCCTGACTTCTCTATGTAGACTCTCGGTTAGTATAATTTGAAGTATTCTTATCATCCAACTCATAGACTCAATTAATGTTGCTGTAGACGTCTCTTTAAGCATGTACCAATGGAGGTATTCGTGGAATAAAGTTTTCAAGAATTTATTTTCCTCAACGGTCTTCAAGAACTTACCTTTTTCAGTAGCATCTTTAGCTGAAAGAAACTCTTCTATATTTTTAAGGTAGCCTTTAATTTTCTCTCTATATTCACCCTCATTATCACCAATATACATCTTATAATCCCTTACTAAAGATGGATTAGTTATAACGATAAATCTCCCTGTTGTCTCGCCATAGATAATAGCTCCAATACGATTTTGAAATGTTTGAATGGCCAGCTCTTCATAACCTTCGACATTATTAAGCTTTTCTAGCAGTTGTTGCGGAGATTCTATCCTGAGTGGAGCCATTTTAAACAACAGTCTCATTATAAGGTGGAACCTAAGGAAAGCTATCTCAATCACATGACGCCTAATCCTTCTCGGCGCTGTTCCTACTAACTTTAGGATAAAGTTTAGGATAAAGTTCATCCTATCCACCCAAATATTTTTCTATAGGTTATCCATATTATATTAATTTTTGTTTAAACACGACAAAAACAGGTTTATAATATATATTCCAACACAACATTGATGGTCCTTATGAATTGGTTTAGAAAAGGATGGCTATTACCTAAGCAACATTACTAAACATTTCTGTTCCAGAGATCGTGGGCGTGCTTCAGCTTGGCTAAAAGCATGATATATGTCTTCGCCTATCTGAACTTCAAAAACATATGTTGGAGAGCTCTTCTCAATCCTCCTTCAGGTAACATCTAGCTTCTCTACATCCATGTCATATTCGTTCTCAGCTATCACACCAAAATTTTCCCATAAATAATGTTACATAAAAAGATTTATGTTAAAAAGAACAAATTATGTTTGAACGTAATTCTAATGATCAATAGCATTCTTAGTTTTCATATTTCCAATTTGATTATGAAAATATTCATTTATTATTAGTGTTTGTAATAAGTTTATTTGATGTTGTATGAGTAAGATAAGGAGGATTAGTATAGCTTTTAGAAATGAAACATTGGATAAATTGGATAAATACATGAAGGAGATGAGGCTTGAAAATAGATCCAAAATCGTTGATGAAGCTATTCAATTGTATCTTTCTGAGAGAAGTTTATTGATGAGAGAGGGGTATATTGGTGGGGCAATAGTTATATATTTTGAACATGAGATGGAACATGAATTAACAGAGTTACAACATGAATATTTAGATGTGATAATATCAAATACGCATGTACATCTTGATGAAAAGAATTGTATGGAAGCAATACTAGTTAAAGGTGAGAAGTCTAAGATTAAGGATCTTATTTCTAAGGTAGAAAGATTGAGAGGTGTGAAAGTATTGAGGTTTAGCTTCTTTGATATATCATAGCAATTTAGGGGGAGATTATTCCAGCAACCTTTGGAAATGGCACGGCATCCCACACACTCTCTAAACCGCAAATATATCTAGTTAATCTCTCAATACCTATTCCAAAACCGGCTGAGGGTGGAACTCCATCCTTTAATAATTCAAGATACCATTCATAATTTGAGGGGTTTTCACCACTTTTAATCATCCTTTCAATTACACGATCATATCTATATTCTCTTTCACCTCCAGAAATAGCTTCTCCATAACCCTCAGGATATAATAAATCAAAATCCTTAAGTACCCCAAGTTTTTCATCACATTCCAAATAATAAAAGCCACGTGCAGTTATTGGGTAATTTACT
>JAWCEH010000168.1:0-6542 GCA_038859955.1 Bathyarchaeia archaeon
AGCAGAAACGGAACGTCCACCAGGCCCATGACGCTGAGGCGTGCTAAGTCGCCGAGTAGGCTTGGTGGGAGCGGTGAAACGGCCGTCCTGCGGGGTGAAAGGGCGAGTAGGCGCCTATGAATGCTGCGTGAGGCGCGGGTAGCCCGTTTAGCCGAATGCCGTCTAGAACAGAAGGCGGGTTACGGCCAGCACACCAGCCTTTTACACAGCACACCTACCTTCCACCTCACTTCCGCTTTCTGAAGAACATTAGCCGTCTTTCTCGCAGAGATAGTCAAAGCCAGCCTCTAGAAGCTCTTTTTCTTCTCAACAGTCTGCGCCACCCTAACATTGAACTCCTCGTTCCGCGTCTGGAAGAGGACTTGCTCAATGTTTATGTAAACCTTTGTGCTCTGAAGCCTCTTATGGCCTAAAACCTTCTTCACATGCTATGGATCCTTCGTCTTATGATATTCCATTGTTCCCTTCCAATATCTCATCGCATGGAACGTTAATTGAAGAAGCCTTGGGTTGTTCAGTTTAGGGGCGTTTCTCGGAAATGTGAAATGTGCGCGGCTCATACATTTTCTTCAGCATCCACCGTATCGCTGAGCGGAGCTCCCGCTCTCTGGGGCGTAACGTTCCGATTACTATTTCACGAAGAATGTCGCCATCGGTCTTTGCGAGCCATTACATTAATTGAATAACTGATTCACTTCCTGTCCAGATGAAGCCGCCAAAAATAATCGTTGAAATTTTATAAATTGGTGAACACATTTAACTTATCCTTTAAGGCTCCATAACCTTTAGAAGAAAGCGTTAATGTTAAATATTTCAAGTTTTTAACTACATTAAAAAAAGGTATGGTCGTTAATTATGAACTCTAAAGAGGAAATTTTAGGTAAAATTAGAGATGCCGTTGTGAACTTAGATATTGGCAATATTCAAAGGCTTTGCATAGAGGCTATCGAGACTGGTTTATCAGCCTATGACATTCTTATGGAGGGAATGTCAAAAGGTATGGAGATAGTTGGTGAGAAATATGAAAGAAGCGAGTATTTTTTAGCGGAGCTAATCATGGCTGGCGAGGTAATGAAGGAGGGCATGAAAGTTTTAGAGCCATATCTAAAGGGTAGTAAAGTAAAAAAGATTGGTAAAGTCGTTATTGGAACCGTTAGAGGAGACCTACACGACATTGGCAAGAACATTGTTGCAACTTTGCTAGATGCAGCAGGATTCGACGTTATAGATCTAGGCGTTGATGTATCACCAGAGAAATTTGTTGAGGCTGTTAGAGAATATAAGCCGGATATAGTTGGCATGTCAGCGCTTCTAACGACGACAATGATTGAGATGGAAAATGTGATCAAAGCGCTTAAAGAAGCCGGTTTAAGGGATAGAGTTAAAATAATTATTGGTGGTGCCCCAATAACTAAAGAATTTGCAGAGAAAATTGGAGCTGATGCTGCAGCAGGAGACGCTGTGGAAGGCGTAAATATATGTAAATCATGGGTGTTAACAAAGGTGGATTGACAAAAATTGATTGGAAAAAGAAAACTACAAGGAAATGTCATAAATATAGAGAAGACAGGTGAATACATAACTGATGAAGAAGGAAATAAATGGGAAAAATGTATATTCACCGTTGAGATTACAGGTTTTTCAAAACGTACACCAAATGAAATACTTCCAAATGAGATTAAAGGAAAGAAAATTAAGCTTGTCCGCTATTGCTGTTATGACTGGCACTATAAGACTGGCATAAGAAAAACACTTGAACCTGATGAAACAGAAGCCGTTCTCTCCGGTAAACCTACAGAGACTGTTTATTGGTAATTCACCATTAGGGTCTCCCATCAAGAACCCCATTTTATAACTTAGACTTAAAGATGCTTTTGAACAAAATAAGATTATATTAACATTAAAAACGAATAAATGCTAGGAATGAATACTTAGCTGAATAAAAGAGATATATTAGGCAAAATAGCATTGTCATTTCTGCTTTTAATGATACGGAAAAGCATCTTTCAACTGAATTTATATCTATAGTTTTCTTGATCCTCCCCCATAGGATACATTGGGCAATTTTAGATAGCCTCACACTATATAAATGCAAACATTCTTTCAAAGTTTTGAGTCCGCTATAATTATGATTTTATTATTCTATAGCGCTGCGTTAATAATGCTATTTGCTCAATGATCCCACCTTCCTTAGAGGGGACATATTAGAATATTAAATATTGAGAATAAGAGAAAGAAAAGCATGCTGGAGAAGCAGCTCTGAATACAATGGCATCTAATTATTCTCGTTTTATCATTTTTCAAGCATTAAGGCAGACATTTTTAAAATTCTAAGAATTCATTATAATTAATGTTGTGTTTGTGATAAATTAGTAGTATCAAAGAATCATGCTAAAAAGATGTTTATTAGGAAAGGTAGGGGCATCATTGCAAAATCATTGATTTATCTCTGATATCTAGCTTATTTTTGTGGCTGTACTGGATATTTTCCGTATTTTTTCCCAATCTTGAGCATGGTCAGATAGTTTTCTAACTTTACGTAGTTAGCCACAGTATTTCCACAACCTAGAGCGTATCCACCGCCGGGAGCGCACTCATAAATGACATTTTTCACATAATATTGGAAATCACTTTTAGGCATCCTAGAAAGTTTATCCATATCTATACCTCCTAGTATCGCTATTTTCTCTCCATACTTCTTTTTATATTCTATGACTGAATAAGAGGAGTCCTCATAAGAGTGCTTAGCATCTATTTTAACATAATCAATTAGATCATTCATGATCACATCAAGTTTTCCACAAGCATGAAGTATAAATGGTTTTCCATGTTTATGAGCATTTTCAACGCATCTTTTTTGCCATGGAAATACGTATTTTCTCATGAGATCTGGATGAATCATTGGACCAGTTTTGTATCCCATATCATCACCCATTGCGATTGCGCCAACGGCATCCAACTCTGCAGCTATTTTACAACAAAAAGATATTATGTTTCCGACTTTCTCAAACATTCCTTCTATGAGAACCGGATCAATATATAACGCCTTAAAGAAGGGCACCGTCCCCATCAACCACATAACATTCTCTAAGACTCCTCCAGCAGGATTAGCGATGATCATCATTTTATTTGGCAAATTCTTCTTTACAAACTCGCAATAAGGTAGAAATACGTCCTGAATAATACTCAGATCAGGCCAGTTATATCTGCTAAAATCTTCTCTATTTTGGATTTGACCTTTGTTTTCATTCAACCATGCTCTTTTAACATGAGGCATTGGCGCAGTATCATTCGCTAAAATAATGTTAGTCCTATATAGAAAGGTCGGTATCTCTAACGGTACATAATCATAGCCTAAACTATGGTAAAATTTTATCAAAACATTTAAGTTATGTTGTATTTTTCTGTCTAATTTTCTTGGTTGGAGTTCAACCCCTGAGATTTGTAGAGAATTTTCCCTTGAGAAATATTCCCCTGTAATTGTCTCCATTATTTCTGGATCAGCAAAGAGTTCATAAAACGGAATATAATCAGGTTCTCCATCAAGCCATAAAACCTTAAGTAAACGTTCAAAATTTGGTTTTCTCATAGATACCCTCCTGAACGGGAACCTAAAACTTTATATTTCTTTCCTTCATTTATAATTTTCCTTTAGGAGGAGTTGATAATTGTGCAGTTCATTGTAGGAAGTTCCTTAAGAGAGCTTTCCCTTGAAAGGGCTGGCAAAAGAAGAAGAATTTCTAGCTATGATAGAACTGGTGGAAACAAGGATTTTATTGTAATTCCTCCTAATACAACGGCAATTATTGCTAGAATTAAAGGGCCTGGCTGTATAACTCATATCTGGATGACTATGTCAACTATTAAAGAGGAATCCTACGTACCCAGAAAAGTTGTCCTTAGAATATATTGGGATGGTGAGGAATATCCAAGTGTTGAGACACCAATTGGGGACTTCTTTGGAGTAGGTCATGGTATAACAAAAAATTTTTGGTCACTGCCACTCACTATGAGTCCGCAGGATGGAAAAGGATTTAACTGTTTCTTCCCAATGCCATTTGAGAAGGAAGCTAGAATAGAAATTACCAATGAATGCGAGAATAACTTAGTCTTCTACTATTACATTGACTATGAAAAGTATAATAAGCTTGACGAGAGAGAACTGCGTTTTCACGCATGGTGGAACAGAGAAAACCCATGCCAAGGTATAAGTGATGCGGAGATAAGCAATGAAGAGTATCAGTTTGGAGGAAAAAACACTACTGGTGAAGGAAACTATTTAATTCTTGAAGCTGAAGGAAAGGGACATTATGTGGGCTGCATTTTGAATATTCATAATCTCAGATATACTGATAAGTGGAATTGGTATGGTGAAGGTGATGACATGATTTTTATTGATGGCGAGAGGTGGCCTCCATCTTTACATGGAACTGGTACCGAAGATTACTTTAATATGGCTTACTGTCCACAACAGGAATACTGTGCACCTTACCACGGTATGATTCTGGCGGGTGGTCCAAACTGGTCTGGAAAAGTGACGATGTATAGATTCCATATCATAGATCCGATAATGTTTGAGAAGTCGATAAGAGTCACTATAGAACATGGACACAACAATAATAGAAGCGATGATTACTCAAGCGTAGCATACTGGTACCAAAGAGAGCCGCATAAAAAACTGAGACCATTACCACCAGTCCAAGAGAGACTTCCAAGGCCTGATATAACTCCACTGGATCCAGTAAAGGTATTGAAAGTAATTGGATTATTAGAGGAGAAAATAGAAGTTGATGCATAAGACATAAATTTTTGTTAGTAACTTTTCCTTGAGGGAGTTAGATGAATTCGAGAGAACGTGTTTTAGCTTCTCTTGAAAGACGAAAAATAGATCGTGTACCAATAGATTTAATCTGCGGGGGTCCCAATAGTGCACTTGAAAAGCTAATGTTACATTTTAAAGTAAGAACTTATGAAGAACTCTTGCAAAAAATGAATATTGATATACGATATGTCTTTCCTAGGTACATTGGTCCTCTTAATCGTTTACCACTCAACGTAGATAGAGGATTGCCAACAGAATTCGGCGGTACCGAATATATGAAGTGTGATTATGAGCCGGAAGGTGGAATTGCGGGCACGTATTCAGATAATTTAGGTTTTCGTCCGCTTAAAAATGCTACCAATATTCGGGATATCGAGAATTATCAGTGGCCTGAGGTTGAGTGGTTTGATTTTAACTCATTAAAGGAGCAAACTAGACGCTATCAAGAATACGCGATCATGCTTGGTGGATGGTCTCCAGTTATAAGTAGAGTTTTTGAGCTATTTGGAATTCAAACTGCTCTCATTAATTTTCATCGTAGACCAAATTTGATTCGTGAAGTGATAAGAAGAGTCACTGACTATTATTATGAACTTTATAAGGCTGCATTGGATGTTGCTAGTGGAGAGATTCAAATAATTGGATTTGGTGACGACTTTGCTACGCAACATGACTTAATGATAAGTCCTGAAATGTGGCGAGAGTTTTGTAAACCCTATATGGCTCGGATGTTTAGTCTCGGTAAAAAATATGGCGTATACGTTTTTCTTCATGCTTGTGGCGCAATAAGAAAAATAATACCTGATTTGATCGAGATAGGACTAAACATACTTTTTCCAGTGCAACCATTAGCTAAAGGCATGGATCACAAGGAGCTAAAAGAGAAATTTGGCGATAAACTTGCTTTTTGGGGTGGTATTGACGTACAAAGAGTTCTTCCCTTTGGTTCTCCTGAAGAAGTTAGGCAATATGTCAGAGAGCGAATAAAAATATTGGGAGCAGGAGGCGGCTATATTCTATCTAGCAGCCATAACTTACTAAAGTCTTTTCCCCTAGAAAATATACTCACAATGTATGATGAGGCTATGAAAGTTAAGCCACCATAAGTAAAAAATATAAGAATTTCTAATTTCCTCTGTTATGGTGAGAGCGTATGAATAGTAGAGAAAGAGTATTACGCGCATTATATATGGAAGAACCCGATATGGTACCATGGTTTGATGGAAGAAGCTAAATTCTCATTGAAGAAGCTAAATTCTCACTCCTATACCTTAAAGGCCGGGGGTTTTATCTGCAAGCTGAGGAGGAAGACTTAAAGTTGTCTACAGACTGGTTTAAAAACTCCAAGATTGAGTATAATGAAGGAAAATATGTAGAAAGTTACGCGGATATGCGTCAATCTTACATTATTGCGAAAAATGTTTTAGAGAAACTAAGGATAATTCAACTAGATGCTGTTAACTCAACTCATTTTATAACTTTTTTTGCATATACAACTTCTGTAATGCTCTCTCATTTTTTCTTTCAAAAAGAAACTTTCAAGAAACTTTTTAGCATCATATTTTATGGAATCTTTACAACTTTATTGTTCTTTGTTTATCCAGGATACAGTCTAATAAACCCTCTAGTCTTTTTAGTTCAAATCTTCCTAATTTTCTTCACGACTTTTATCTTCATAGAATTTTCTAAATATTTTTTCAGAGAGAGGGGAGAAAAAAGG
>JAWCEH010000169.1:0-6519 GCA_038859955.1 Bathyarchaeia archaeon
AATGGTGCTGGTAAAAGTTCACTTTTAAACACAATATCTGGAATTATTAAACCAACCTCCGGTCTAATATCTTTCGACGGAATTAAAATCAATGGTCTACCTCCGAACAAACTTGTTGAAATGGGAATCTCGTTTGTACCTGAAGATAAAAAGCTATTTGCCAATTTAACGGTGAAGGAAAATCTACTATTAGGCGCCTATACTCCTAAGGCAAGGGCTAAGGAAAAAGAAACATTGAGAATGGTTTATCAGCTTTTTCCAAGATTAAGGGAAAGAGAGCATCAACCAGCCATGACTTTAAGTGGTGGCGAACAAAGAATGCTAGCTATAGCGCGGGCTTTAATGTCATGTCCAAAATTGCTAATTTTAGATGAACCGTCTCAAGGATTGGCTCCTAAGATAATAATTGAAATTTTCAAAAAATTGGACGACCTTAAAGCCACAGGTATAAGTATTCTGTTGGCGGAGCAAGATGTCAGCCTTGCCGTAGAAGCTGCTGATAGAACCTATGTATTGGAAAATGGCAGAATAGTTCTGGAGGGTTCAGGACACAAATTTTTAGAAAACGAGTATATCAGAAGCGCCTTTTTGGGATTATAGGCGAAAGATCCGCAAAATAATAGAAAAAGGAGCTGTTACTACTAGCCAAACAGAGCAGCTTTTTCCTCTTTAGACAGGCTTGCTTTGAAACTCTTTAATTTTTCTTCTCCTTTGCGGGTTATGTATACTTGTTGGTTTCGAATTTCCAGATAGTTTAGCAATTCAAGCTCTTCAACTAAAACCTCAAGCACTATCGGGTTTAACGGTGGATGGATATCTTCTTTTTCGAAAGTTGTGAATTCATCCAAAAGCTTGTCCAATTTAATCCCTGATTTTCGAGATATTTTATCAAGCAAAACCATTTGCCGCCTAAAGTATGGAATGTCGTATCCAGTATCACTCAAGTCAAACGCTTCAAGCTTGAACAATGCAACGGTTCTTGTGTCTGGGCACATTGCTGTAACGTCTTTGATTACAATTCTTTCTTTAGGATATGGATATTTGAAAGCGTTTGGATCTAGTAGGTTTGCCATGTGGTATTTTGGTTCCTCGACAGGTTCTTTTATGGGTTTAAATCCTAGACCATCATACTTTTTCATAGAAGAGTCTCTTTTGCTGACACCGGCGTACCAGAAGGGAGCGTAATATAGCGGTGCTCTGTATCTTGGTCCAGCGTATCTAAGGGCCATCGCTTTTGGAACAATAATTTCCAGCGCGTCTGGACATATTCTTCCAATAATTTTTTCGCCGTCGAAGATTACTTCGTCACCAATTTTGTGGCCGAACTGACATGGATACTTTTGTTCGTCACCCAAAAAAGACACTAAAACAGCCTTAACTTTGAATGGCATATATAATCACCTTTTTTGTGACAAAAATATCCGGCTGACTATTTTTTAATTTTTTGGGTCTCTCCATGACCTGAACTACGCTAAATTTTTTGGATTATGCCAATATTTTGTTCTGTTGTTTTCGGTTTTTGGAGCTGTTTCCGCCTAGTATTCTAAGCCTAACCCTATCAAACAGTGAGCTATGATTTATAAGCTTCCGCAGTTACCGGACGTAAGCACACTCTTTGGTATCACTATGAAGGCGGGTTCGTCGAGACAAGCTCTTCGCTTTCCTCCTTATCTCTATGGAGACTTCCGCATTCAAATGAAGTATGTCATCTGAGGATTACAAGGCCCAAAGATTAAGACTTCATCGGAGGAGTGGATAAATGTAACATCAGCCTTGATAATAGTTTCCTCAATCTTACAAGATTAGAGAAAAGATTAAATAAATATTTGAAGGAATTCTGAAAAGTTCAGGAATAAGATATATGTTATCTTCATGCAAATCTCTGAAAAATTAGGATTCTAACGAAAGCTTTATCTCCTTTAATTGTTACAAACCTGCAAGGTGTCTTCGTTGCATGGAGTGGAAGAAGTAAAGAAGTTTATTAAAAGGCTGAAAAAGGATTTCTTTGTAATTGACGTGCACGCACATATTGGAGAAACAGTCGGTATCGGAGTGTTTATGCCAAGTGTTGTAAAGGTCACTCCTGAAGACCTAATTAAAAGTATGGATTTAAACGGTTCTGATATAGCTGTGGTGTCACCTCTTGTTGGTTATCTTCGACCCAACGGCATTAAAGACACTATGAAACAAAATGATGCAGTTGCCGCAGCAGTAGAAAAGTACCCCGATAAATTTCCTTGCGGCCTCGGAATAGTTGACCCATACGATGGCGATAAGGCCATAGAAGAAGCCCACAGGATCATGGGCGATTTAGGATTGAAAGGCTTGCTATTTCATATGACTTATCAAGGAACCTTCCTAAATCATCCTCTAGTCATAAATATACTCAAAGAGCTGGCTAAATATCCCAGAGCGGTTGTTATGGCTCACACTTCAATAGGCATTCCTGGAGAGCCTTGGAGGTTAGGCGAGCTTGCTGAACTTTTTCCGAATATAACTTTTATAAGCGCTCATCCGTCCATAAGCGATGGACAGTTATGCCAACATGTTCCTTTATGTAAGAGGCTTAAGAATCTGTACATTGATACAGCCCTTTGGATTCCGGAGGATGAGACGTGGCTCACGGCAAAAGCTATAGGAGCAGATCAAATAGTTTATGGCGGTGACGTAGGTGGTATTTCATGCTTATCCTTCGGGCTTCTGCAATTACTAATCACTGGAATTTTTTCGGAGGAAGAATTAGAGAAAATATTGTGTGTTAATGCATCTAAAATTTTTGGAATAAAAATCTAAAGAAGCATGTGAATATTAACTTTTTAACTGGTGAGCTTTTGAAATAGCTTCAATCATGCCTCTCGGTAGAAAGCGCAGTATGATCAACAAAATTGATCCTAGTATGATTAGGTAATAATCTCGAAAGCTGGTTAACAACATTTCGCTTAAAAGCGAAATGACCACAGCCCCTACGATAGATCCACCGAGTTTCCCTGTTCCGCCGAATAACGCCATTATTGCAGGCATGAATGAGTAAAGTGGATCAAACGCTATTCTCGGGTCAATGTAAGCCCATCTATTGGCAACACATGCCCCAATAGCGCTTATCATTGTTGAGCTTATTGCATATCCTAAAGTTTTGTATAAGCTGACGTTTATGCCCATGTGAGCTGCAGCTTCCTCGCATTCGCCTATTGCTTTTAGCGCAATACCTAGCCTTGTTCTTTTTGTAAAAGTTATTAATAGCATGAATGCAAGACTGATTGCCAACACAATATAGTAGATCATAGTAGGGGACAAGCCTGTTATTATCCATCTGCCAACTGTGCCTGTTATTGCCGTTTCCCACCATAAAATTACATTTTTAATGAGTTCACTCAGTCCAAAAGTGAATATGGCAAAATACATTCCTGACAACCTTAAAGTCACCAATCCAATAGCAAAAGACATCACCAACCCAAAAATTATAGCTAGGAGCAGGCCAATAGCCAAACTTTTACTTACTGCAACCATGTATACGCCTAGCCCGAAATATGCAGCTGAGCCTAAAGAAACGTATTTTGTGGTGCCTGAAAAAAAGTCCCAACTCGCCGCCAGCGCTGACCAGTATATTACTGATAGAAGTAAGGAGAGATGGTACATTCCTAAAACTAATGGTGTGATTGCTAAGGTTGCAACTATCGCAGATGTTATAATTTTAAAGAGAGGCCGCTCCATTTTTGACTTACCTCTTCATAAGCCCTTTTGGTTTAAATAGTAGTATGATGACTAGTATTGCGTAAAAAGCCACGAAAGTTAATGATGAACTAAATAGTCTCATAACACTATAAGAGACGTAGCCAAGGATTATTCCACCAACAATACTGCCTAAGAAACTGCCAAAACCGCCAACAACAATTATTGTCATGGCTATAAGTGTATACTGTGAACCCATGTACGGGTTTATCGAGTAAAGTAGGCTTGCTAAGGTTCCAGCCCACGCCGCCAAAAGGATACCTAAACTAAGAGAAAGCATTTGAATTTTAGCGGGGTTTATTCCAGTGAGTCGAGCGCCGATGGGCTCCTCAACGACTGCCCTCATGGCAATGCCTACCCGGGTGAACCTTAAAAACAGGTAAATGGCTAGATTGACCAAGAAGGATATGCAAGCTACGATTATTCTGTTTATTGGAAAAGCTGTTCCTAAAATGGCTACTGCCCCGGTGGCATATTGGTAGCTTTTAGGATCGCTCTTAAAAATTATCGAAACAATATTTTGGATCATGAAAGAAAGGGCAAAACATGCCAAAAGAGATCGGACCTCCACTTCTCCAGGGGAAACCGCTTCACCTATCAATCCACGAAAAACTCCCAGCTGAATGAGGAGCCCTAATGAAAATGCAATTAAACCGCTAATTACAAGGGATAATAGTGGGTCAACCCCGAAAAATACGAAGAAGAAATAGGTTATGTATGCACCAACCATCAGAAAGTCTCCATGGGCCACATTCAATATCCTGGTGACTCCATATTGTAGATTTAAACCAGATCCTATCAGAGAGTATAATAATCCTAAGATCACCCCTCCAATAAGCAGGTCAAAAAAAGTTGAGAGCTCCATGGCCAATCACCTAAGAAGAGGGCCATGGAGGTTTGTATATGGGAGGCTTTGAGGCAACTTCAAGAGGCCAAACAACCTCGTCGATTACGTCACCTTGCCATTGCCCGATGAAGCCTTGCCCTTCCACGTCTAAATAGTCTCCTGGTAGGAACTTTGCTTTGCCCATTATAGTATCAAAGGTTTCTTTTGCTAATGCATCTCTCACTTTTTCTCTGTCAAGGCCGTATTTTTCTATTGCCTGAAATAGCATTTCATAGGCTGCATATTGCCTCATTTCCCCATTCGGCGGATATGTCTTTGAATAGTTATACCATCGCTCACGGAACTCCATAAACTTAGGCGAATCACGGAAACATCGCGCGCCATGATAATGTGAAATTCCCTTCATAGTTTCAGCGCCGAAAATGTCTACTGTTAGCGCTGGAAATATCGCTCCAGGCCCATCTACCCAGATTTTAGGACTGTAACCAAGTTCAATGCATTGTTGTATTAGCAGTATTCCGTCATCTGGGTAAGCACATGCAACAAGGGCATCTACGTTTGCTTCTTTAAGCTTTTTAATCAGTGGTGATAAGTCTGTTACGCCTAATGGGTAGCTTTCATATATGACCGGCATAATTCCCTTGGCATATAGAGCGCTGTATATGGCGCCGCCATTTTCAACCCCATGCAAGTCGTTTATATAAATTATGCCGATTTTGCTGGCTTTCATATAGACAAGGTAATCTGCAACATGTTTTCCTAGTACGTGAGACTGGGGTAGCACAAGGAATGTCCATTTAAGCTCACCACTTTTAACAGCTGAAGCTAACTGCTGGCTTTGTCCAGCGAAGACTATTAAGGGATGCTTATATTGTTCGGCTAAGGGTACAATAGCAAAATTGAAAGCAGTACTCCATGTTCCGATAATGTAATCGACTTTATCTTCGGTGATAAGCTTCTCATACTGCCTCAAGAGAGTGTCAACATCAGATTTACAGTCATATATTATTAATTCAATAGGCAATCGTTTGCCATACTCTGGAAGGTAGATACCCCCCTTCGCATTGTATTCATCCACTATCATCCGGATAGCCGGAGGGATTTCAATGGTGCATCCCGCAGCGAAAATACCTGTAAGTGGCAATGAACATCCAATTCTTACTTTGTCCTTAGGTGGTAAAGCAGAAGGCTGAGAAAAATACCAATAGGATACCCCAGCCACGACCGCAACAATAATGATGACAGCAACTATCATTGCTTGAAACTTTGTTATGGCCTTTCTGCATCGAAAATAAAATTTCATGCCCCTTTCCTCCTAATTTTGGTATTATACATATTTCCAAAATTTTAATATAAATTTTTTCATAATTTTTGACAAGTGAAATTTATTTCCTTAAAAGCTTATATGTATATGAGAAAAATGTTAAAGAGATATAAACATTTCAGTCCTGCAGTTAGCAACGTCTAACCGAAAAATGCTTATTTTGGCTTTTTGCAATTTTGTTTTGTGTTTTTCCTAAATTTTCGGTTAACGCCTATTAAGCGAGGCGCAACAATACTATTGTTGCGTCATATTGTCGGCGCGTGTGCGCGCGAAAAGACTTTGAGTTTAGGGAAAGAATAGTATTCTTTCGTTTCGTTTATCAGTTTTTAACCGAAAATTTCGCTTGTTTTTAGAAAAAAGGCGCAAAATTTAAGTTTTTTGTCTGAAATAGTTTTTGTTGAGGTGATTTATAGGTGAGTGAAGAGGAGATTGCCAGTTTAATGGCTGGCGAGATAGCCAAGGACGCGTGTGAGACCGTTGAGGGCGATTGTAAAGCAAGGTGTGAGGCTGTACTGCGCAAAATCATAATTGAGGGTAAGGGCTTTGAGTTGCTGAATGAGCTTTCAGAAGCTGATAAGGGCGCCGTTAAGGAAAGGCTACGGGAGCTCGCCGGACAGGC
>JAWCEH010000170.1:0-6508 GCA_038859955.1 Bathyarchaeia archaeon
CCCAATAATCCTCCGAGTTTCTGCATGTCTGCTGTTCCAACTTTAAAGAATACGGAGCCTAGGCTTAAAATCATCCCAGCTTTCATCATTGCACTATTAACTAAATAGAATTGTCCCACAATAAAGCTCATGGGTGAAGTAAGCAATCCTAAAACAAAGACTATGTGGCCGAACTCATCTATGCTGCAGTAGGCTAGCATCCGATAGAAGTTCTTCTGGGAATAAGCTACTAAGGCGCCAAAAACCATGGATAGTAGGCCTAATCCAGCCATAAGCATAATAATGGTGTTTGATGGGTAAATCCTGTAGAAGGGAGCAACCAGATTATAGAGGGCTAAAATTAGGGCTATGGGTTCTGAACAGAAAAACCCGTTTATAATTATGGTTGACCCTGGGAAAACGTCTGGCAACCAACCGTGAAAGGGCACAATTCCAATGTCTGCTCCTAGGCCAATGATAAAGCATGCCACAGCCAGCATAAGCAAATGAGAGTTTTCAACGAGCCGTGCTTGTGTGTCTGGGTTGCTTGTTATTATGAACAAGTTTGTGCTGCCTGCTAAAAAGAATATTATTAGCACGCCCAGCAAAACAAAGAGAGCACTCACTGCAGTAATTATCAAATATTTGAAGGCTGCTTCTGTCGAGAGCTTACTGGGATTATGGGCAACCAGTATAACTGAAACACCAATTGTTAATTCTACAAAGAGAAATATGCCAAACAAGTCGTATGAAAGTAGGAGCCCTAACATGCAGCAGAGGAAAAGCATGAGGAAGAAATTATACATAGTTGGCTTCAGCCGACCGCCTTTCTCAGCCTCAACATTATAAATCGACGTTAAAAAGAAGATTAAAGCGACACCAATTAAGCCAACAATATTCCTTGAATCGACGTACAGGGCAAGGTGAGGCACTTCTAAAATCTCACCCGCCAAGACGTAAGGAACCATGGATAAAATGATTGTTAGAGTTAGAGATGCACCAAACAGCAGCAATATTTTATGGGCTTTTTTAAAGAACTGTTCTAGAAACCAGAATGGATGGAGAATTAGGTGCAGTATTCCTATGGAAAGGGGGGTCATTACAGATAGGAGCGGAAACAAAGAATACATTATTCGGGCGACCTCCATGCTTTAACCGAGATATTGCCATAGTCGCGGTAAGCCTCAACAATTACAAAAACGCCAACAAGGTTTACGAAGATCATTAGCAAAAGTATGAAAGGAATTATGAAAAGTGGACTCTCAGCAAAAAGAGGAAAAAGCGCATTTTCAGCCATGTTAAGCCCGACAAGAATCTTTAGAGGATCTGTTCTTGTAGCAGAGATGAAAATGGAAATGGAAAACATGAGGGCAACGAAAGGGAGAACATTAATTTTCGCAGGAAAGAAAGACGACGTGAAAATGCATAAAATTATGTTTGAGACTACTATTGCGACGATCACCATGCCCCCTCTTCGAATATTGACAACTGGTTTATCGCTTATATTCTCGGTTTTCATCATACCCCAATAGATGATTAAAGGGGATATAACGGCGGCGGAGAACCATTCAGCAAAGGTCGCGAAGAAATCAGTTAGCGCCTCAAAATTTAAGCCCATTATAAGATTAGTGAGGCAAAAAATCAACTCAAAAAGCCCTATAACGGCTGCTTGAAAGGAAAGTAGACAAATAATTTGCCGGGTAGTCTTCACGAATATCCCGCTTAATGTGGCGAATGTTGAAATGACCAAAGTTGCAATAATTATTGTTTCCATTTGTTATCCTCCAAGAACTGCAATTAAAATAGTAATTGCTGCACCCGCAATGAAAGATAATACAGCAGCAAAATAATCTTGTTTGATGTCCAAACAAAGCAGTTTCCTGCAAAAGCTGGAGAAACTCGTTGCCAGAGCGTTGTAAAAGCGGTCGATGTCAAGAGCACGACAAACAGCATCGATTCTTAAAACGTGGGTTAGTACATGATAAAAGTGGTTAGCACGAACTCCATCCAGCAAATGCATGTCTTCTCCGCAAAGGAAAGGTTTGAAGGCTTCATCTTCGCTGATATGAGCTCTTTCTGTGCGAACAATACCCCTTTCCGATGCCATGTAAATTACAGCAACTATCAAGCCTGAATATAGGAAGAGTATGAGTGTAGCCAATAGGGGGTTCCAAAAGCCTGATTCTATGATAATGTCGTTGGACATTAACGTTAGTCCAGAGCCAGGTTGCAAACGGTTTATTGCAGGTATTACAAGCGAGTTTAGCAACAGTTGAGGAAAAACTCCAAAAACAAGAAGACATACTGAAAGAAACAACATTGGAAATAGCATTAACGCGGGGGATTCAGTGATCTCTCTTTTGTATTCTAAAGCTTTGCCGAAGAAAACTGTGTTTATCATTCTCAGAATGGCAGCAGTTTTTAGAACAGAGCTGAGTAAGAGCATGATAATGAAAAATGGAGCGTTTAATTCTAATGCAGCGTGAAACCCAAGCCACATAGCGGTAAAATAGCCAAGGAATGGAAAACCCGCCGCGGAAAGAGCCCCTAAAGTTCCAATAGTCGTGGTGACCGGCATATAACTGCTCAATCCTCCCATAGAATCCATCGAGGTTTTTCCAACTTGAAATATCACTACACCTAAGACTAGAAAGTTGATAGCTGTGAAAAGAACATGAGTGACCATACTTAATAAGCCTGCAACGATTCCTAATGGCGTAGCGAATCCAAGGGTCATAACTGTACCTCCTACCGCGGAAATGCTGATGTATGCTGCAACTCTTTTACTTTCGTTTTCTAATAACGCGAACAAAGGCGCTATAATGGAAGTTAGTGCCCCGGTGAGAGATATTATGAATGTCCATATATTGATGTTGCCGAAAAGCACGGATAATGGCAGGGGTAACACTTGCACAGTGCTAATATAAGGGACGAATATTTGACCGAAAAATCGGGAAAGCGCATATAAAGGCAATAAAAAGCCGGCGTGAATATAGACAGTCATCGGAGTTGCTGTGACGGTTGCATTTGGAAGCCACGTGTGTAATGGAAATTGAACAGCTTTGGGCAGAATCCCTATAAAGAATAGTAGAATTACGATAGGTAATATAGAATGCTCACCTGTAAGATTCTGGCTCCAACTGTGGATTTCCCATGTTCCAACAACTGGGTAAATTGCTATTGCGCCGGCTAATAAGCCAAACGTGCCGATGTGTAACATGATAAAGGTTTTTAAGGCAGCTGTTCTGCATTTTGGATCTTCATGCCAGAAGCCGACGAGAAAGAAGGAGCAGATGCTTGTCATCTCCCAGAAGAGTAAAAAGAATATCATATTGCCCGAAAAACAGCATCCAATAAGTGAACCCAGAAAAAGTAACATGAATGAAAAGCCTTTGTTAAATGTGCCCGGTACTGGACGATACCTGTTTTCGGGGCTAAGATATTTGACAGAATAGGTAATTGCAACAGAGGCGAATAACGCGAAGAAAAGCGTAGGAATTAGCGCCAACTCATCAACATAAATCGTCAATGCGAGTTCTCCAATGGGCAGAGGTGTAATTGCAATAGAATTTACAATTGGCCCGTTCTCCACTACTATGGAGGCTAGTGCAAGTATCATTATAAGAGTAGCGTAAGATGTAATGACGCACAAAGTTTTTGCTAAAACATTTCCAATTTTTGGAGCCCGAGCGATTAGATGAGCTAAAAGAGCTACAATTATCGGCATTAGTATCGCCGCGAACGCAAGAAGAGAATGCTCGACCAAAATGATGGCCTCCAAGCCTATCTATTAAGACTATTTTTAGGCTTTACGATTTACTGAATATTATATATCTTCCGTATCGCCGTAATAAATCTTAGACCCTCTTCGATTGCGTTTCATTTTTTTCTTCCGCTTTGCCTTTACGTAGGGGATAAACGTCTGCTGGCCAATTATCAGGCAAGATGAAGGGTTTTAGGTCAAGGTGTCCTTCAAATTTTATTCCAAACAAATCATGGGCTTCCCGTTCATAAAGAAGCGCTCCCGGAATGATGTCAGTTATTGTAGGAGCTACATCATCGTCCAAAGGTAGATCAATCCGTACGGTTAATAAAGTTCCTGCTTTGCTTAGATGGTAAAGAAGCTCGAATCCATTCTCTGTTTGAAGCGCCGTAATGCCCACTAAGTGTGTGAACCCCTCATCCTTTAAGGATGCAATTACATTTCTAAGATGATCCTTGCTCACCTGCACAAGGATTTGCCCTTCACGGAGAACTGAAACGTCCATAATATGGGGTGGAATTAAGTCACTCAGCTTTTTAACGATTGCAGTTTCCGACATTGCTATTCATCCTTTTTGATATGCTTCTGAACTAGTGTTATTTTTCAGAATTTAACTATTCATTACTCTAATTATCTTGCAAAATTTAAAGAGTTCGAGATATTTGATACCTTGCATTCCGCTTACCATAATCATCACCAAAAGACCAAGAGAAAATCCATAATTTTCAATGGCTGAGTAGCAATGCCAAGGACATCTTTGTTAGGATCGAGACTTACAATGAATATGATGGGTGAGGAATATTATACTGCGAGCTTTACTCCACTTTTGACGTCCTTTACTTTGGCATGGTGGAGCGCAATGGGAAGCTACCATCGATTTAGCATATACGAGTAGGTCAGCCATAATAAGTATGCGCCACCATCTGCAATATACGACTACAGATATTTGGCCAAATGTTGTATGAGGAGTACCGCTTCGTATTTCTTTGAGCATGCCTGCAAGGAAAAAATGCTAGAAAACGATACACCCACAGCTCATGGAATGGCGTATTACTGAACCCGACAGCCAAACCTAAGCCAAGACGGGTACAGGAACCAGACAAGGCTATACTGCTTCATAGAGTTTTAATGACGGCTCCACGCCTCAGCGAAGTCATCAAAGAAAGCACAAACAACCTCTACAAGCACTGGCTAGTCTTCTACCATAAAGCGTGTGAAATTGTTGGTTACTCAGAAGGTTGGATGGATTCCAGCAACGTCCTTCGCACCGGTTCCTGGACAACATTTCCCTCCAGAGTTTTTACCGCCCGTTATACCCCCATCCCCGGACAACAGGTACTAGGGCCAAATGAAGGTTTATGGAAACGTGAACATCAACTTATTGTGGGGGCGAGCCATAAGCCTGAAGATGTTTTATGTGTCCCCGTTCTGGTTCTGCTTGTTGAGCATTGGTTGGCTGTCTTTCGCCCATTATGGGGCAGAGCATTAGCGAGTTTAAGGAGAAAGCTTTGGAAATTCATAATGAAAGTGCTTATGCCCGATGTGGAGAAGTATGATTGCTCAGGCAGTGTTAAGCCGCCTACAGAACTGGGCTCTCCACTGGTGGTTGACTTAACTTACACGTTCAAGTCTGCTAAAAGCGAGGTCGCCACGAATCCCATATTTAAAGGGGATAACCCCCACAACTTGCTTTTTCCGCCTCAATGCTGGGAAGCCGATTTTCACCGAAAAAATGCCTGAGGATGTCTTGAAAGGGCTATGCTTATCCCGGATGGGGTATATGGTTTATTTTGGGGCTAAATATGTTGAGACCATGCTTGATATACTGTCACAGGTTGAGAGGGAGGGGGTTAGGCAGGGTTAAGGCAAGCCGAATTCTACCCTTCGTACTCGCCTAAACATCGAGACCCATAAGGCTGACAGGCTTAATAGAAACTGTTGGAAACGTTAAAAGGTCTATTGTTATTGAGCTAAACGAGTATTACCCGGAGCTGAACACAGCATACATCCAATTCGGGTATATGGAGAATGGCATAGTTTTCAGAAGGAAATGACTTAGCATGATTTTCGCTTTATCTTACTGGGAGGGCTACCTATGCCTCGACACGATATACCTTGGAGGTGTGACTGGCATAATAGTCATTGTATGGCAGACATAGGCGAAATAGTCTGCATACGCCCACGGGAGACTTTGCAGCTCTCTCAATCGATGGAAGAGATAAGGATGGAATCATAATCGCCATAGCTGCCTTGCAATTATCGCAATATCTCTCGCAACGGTAGCCATGAATAAAAGTTGCTGTTCAACGCTCATAAAATCACCTCCCCCAAACGTTTGAAAACTTAAAAACGCAGAAGGGTTACGCTTTTTCGCTTTTTCTAAGCTTTTCCTTCGGCTCCCACGTAAACCTCCAGAGACCTTTGCCGAAGGATTCCACTGCGATTTCAAGTTCGTCTGCAAGTTTATCGTTGATGAGCGGTTCATCAGCCAAAGGGGAGACAACTATGTCGGCTAATGCCTCTCTTCCGCGCGTTTCCTCTGCAACGACGCTTACTTTAGCCTTCATGGGGTAAAGCCAAGCCCTTAAAGGTCCGCCTGCGGTGTCAAGGATGACCTCTGAAGCGTTTGTAGGTGGCCAAAGCCCAAGCTTGGAGGCCAAGTTTATTGGAATGAGAAGCTGGGGGGTTGGAGCCTCATATCCGCTGTTGAGTAGGGCTACAGCCTCAGCCACTTCTCCGTTTGCCACTATTTTAAGCTTCAGTCTT
>JAWCEH010000171.1:0-6499 GCA_038859955.1 Bathyarchaeia archaeon
CATTGTAAGGGTTGTTTTAAGTCCACAACACAAAGAACTATTAGACAGAATATGCCAGAAACTGGGACAAAGCGAAAGCGAAACACTACGCATAGCATTCCTCCAATACGCAGAGAAGCTAAATCTGGTAACGGAAAAAGTTCATGGTTGATTATACCCACACATAGCACGAATAACAAAACGCCTGGCACAATTTTCTCATATTAAATGGTTATGTCATCTATGATCATGTTTGTCGCATAATGTTTTAAAATTTATAGGCCTTAAATTTTTATAAATAAAAAATTTAGGCCAAAAAGTTTATATCCACCGGCTCTATAAGTAGTATTAGGTGTTAAGCATATGAAAACATACCCTTGCTTTAGGATTAAACAATGGGGCTACGGCAAAGGGGCCGAGCCTGTATATATCTATGTAACTTCGATGCCGTTAAAGGACCTATGGAGTGTTGACATTGATAGATGGAGTAGAGAAAACCGCGAAGGATACCAAAGGGCTCCATCTGAGGCAAGGTTCGGAGCTGGGCGTGGCAGCATTATCAGATATCTATTGAATGAGCTGGGAGCTTTTCCAACCTCGGTTTTAATAAGTGCTCGTGGAGATTTGAAGTTTGAGCCTAAAAACAAGGTGGACCAAAACATTGAATTCGGGGAACTCTCGATAGCCGATGGCACAAAGCTTGTTATAATTGATGGACAGCACCGAATAGAAGCTCTAAAAAGAGCTTGGAGTAGCAAACCGGAGCTTGAGAATTACCCGCTCCCGGTTTCCCTAATGAATTTCAAGGATAAATTTGATGAAATGGTGCACTTTTATATCGTGAACTCAAGACAAAGGTCCATTCCAACGGACTTAGTCTATAGACAGTTACAAATTTTCATGGAAAAAGCGCTGCTTGGCGGTAGGGAATGGATCAAAGATGTTATCCTTGGGCCTCAGCAAGAAAGGCAAGCCCTAGCTGCATACATTGTTGACTATTTAAACGAAATGGACAACAGCCCATTCAAAAATAGAATTCAATATGTCGGCGAAGAAAGAGATGAAGAACGCCATTTGGTAAAAGACTTCGTTTTGGCTCGTTTCATAACCAAGATCATGAAAGAAAAAGCATTTTCAGGCATTAGCTCGGAGAAACTTGCTGAATTATTAGCTGATTACTGGAGTGCTATCAAGGACTTGTATAGAAGCTGCTTTGAAAAGCCGGATGGATTCACGCTTCTTAAGACGACAGGAGTTGCAAGTTTTACTTATTTATTCCCAACGGTATTTGCATATTGTGCCGCAGATGGCGATATCTCATTTTCAAGATTCAAATATTACCTATCAATGCTAAAGGAAAAAACACCTGCAAGTGAATTAGCGCCTGACTTTCAACGTCCTTTAGATGAATCATGGTGGTCAACAGCATACGGTCCATCAATCGCTCGAGCCACAAGTGAGGCTTTGTTTAATGAGATAGTAAAAAACATGGCCAAGAAAATAGAGATAGTAAGAAACCAAAAAATGGCAAAGTAAGGTTAACAGCATGAAAGAAAAACTTGAAGACTCAATAGAACAACAAGTAAGAGGCTATATATACGACATGTGCGCAATATCTCAAGAATACTTACAAAAAACAAAGGAATGCTTAAAGATATTTAACGACTTCTTAAATTTAAAAGCAAGCGAGCGAGAAGGCTCAAAAACGCGGGTTATTCTTATATTAAGTCAATATGGGTCGAAGGGGAACTTAGAAAAAACCGTAACCGAATATTTTGAGAAAACCCGGGACATTTCAGAGAAGCTAAATCAAATACAAGAAATCATCAAAAGCACCATTGATGATGGTAGCATCCAGTGCGTGGACTGTAAAGGAACTGGAAGAATAACTAAGATGAAGTATATACGTGAGGGCCAAATGGTGACTCCTTATTTCGATTCTTCAGAATGCCCGACATGCAATGGTGCCGGTAAGGTAAATTTATCCCAAATGCAAAAAGACTATCTTTCTATGGCGGTGAGGTTAGTTGAAGTTATAAACGAGCTCGGAACGAATTTCCTAAATACTTTAAGCAGTTTGATTTCACGATAATTCATTGTTTTTATTTCATATATCGTAATGAGTGGGAAGATATGAGCGAAATGGATGTTGGGAAAATACATGAAACTAAGGTAAATTATAAGAAGTTGTTGCAAGATTTGCGTGACCAATATCCATTTGATCCTTTAAGCACTCTAATAATAGAAACTTTTGCAAATTCACTTGATGCTGGAGCAACACATATAGATATTTACATTGACGAAGAGAGTTACAAAATCAGAGACAACGGAAAAGGGATGAGCGATTATGAATTTAGAGAATATCATAATATCGCGTCTTTAACAAAGGTAAAGGGTATGGGTGGGATAGGTTTTGCTGGTGTTGGCGCCAAAATTTACTTAGATCGCGCCGAATATATTTACACAGAGACTAAATCCACAAGTTTTTATGGAGCGAGTAAGTGGAGCTTTAATGACGGCGTTCCGTTATGGGAGGTCGTATATCCAAGAGGGGTTATTGATAAGACGGGAACTTTTATCGAAGTTAAACTTAACTCCCAAGATAAAGGTAAAATTACGGAGGACTTCGTTATTAAGACACTGCAAGAACATTACAATGCCGTGTTGTTAGGTTTCTATAAAGTTAAGGAAGTTAAAGTTAACGGCAGAAGGATAGAAGCTTGGATGCCTGATCAAATTGAGGATCGCTTTGACTTTGAGTTTAAAATAGGGCATCATAAGGTTATCGGATTTTTCATAAAAGCAAAGAGTGAAATGCCAGAAGAGTTCCAGGGTATCTCCGTGGCGGTATATGGCAAAACGGTGCATAAAAATGAATGGTTCAAACAATTCGCCTTACATAGTGAAAAAATAACTGGCACAATTCTGGCTGATTATTTGATAACAATAGTTAATACCTCAAAAACTCAACTCACCAGAACATCTATGTTATGGAAAAAGTTTCATGCAAAAGTAAGCTTAGAATTTTCACGATGGTTAGATAGAATTGGGGCTAAACTTAACCCGCCCAAAATCTCTCCTGATACGAGCAACATGATTAAGCAGCTAGAAAAAAGTATAAATGACGTAATTTTGAATACGCCGGAATTTTTAGATCTTGCGAATATGCTGTTTCAAAACTCGGCAGAAAGAATAACCGTTATTCAAAATGATATGGGCCATTCTCTGGGCACAGAAGTTGATGGTTCTCAGACGGTTTCAGGCACGTTAACTGGACCAACTGAGGGCGAGGGCGCCAAAACAATAGGTCCTGACGGAGGGAAAGGGATAACAGAAAACGACACTGGAAACATAAGAGCTGAACGGGTAAGGAGAAGAATGAAAGCTGGAATAAAGATAGGTTTTTACGAAAAACCTGATAATCCAAACGAGGGTTGGATAGACCCAGCATCCCAAACAGTGACTATTAATACAGGTCACCCCGCGTATAAAATTGCAAGCGGATTAAGTGTCAAGGGAGGAGTCTACCATGTTTGGGTTTATCATCTCCTTAGAGTAGTTATCAAAACATTATCAAAGGAGATAGAGGAATCGTTTGACACCGTCGAGAATAAAATTTTGTCCGAATGGTATAGGAAATCGATAGAAGATGAAGTAAAACATCAAATTAATAAATGGTTTCCAACAAATAATGTAGAAGTTCAGCAAGGCTCTCGAAATGCTTAGACACGCTGGTATGATAGTTGGCAGGGCGTTTGATTCCCGTAGTAATTAATAGGATTAAAGATCCTGATGGGCTTGAAAGATTTCGAGTAGCATCCTCTTTTGAAGAAGTAATGCGTGCGCCTTTTTCAGGCAGAGACATGATGGAAATACAAGATGCCTACACTAAGCTTGTTGAAGACTGCCAAGCTAAATTAAAAATATTAGAATCTAGTCGCAGCAAGCGCGGTGATCCATTACTTAAATGGGACTTAGCTAAAACTATTGATGACTTCCTTGAATTCGTTGAGAATAAAGGATATCACTTTGCAAATTGTTCAAAAGCGCTTGCCAGAGATCTTAAAATTTCTGTGAGACAAATAAACTATTTAATTGAATTTGTAAACACATTCCCTCATAAAGAATCATTACATCGGCAAATAAGCTGGGATAAATATAAAGAAATCTTGGACATAAAGGATAAAAAGCTTCAAAAAGAAGTTGTCCAAAGGATACTTAGAGGCGAATTAAAGACTAGAGAAGATATAAGGAAGTTCAAAAAACATCATTTGAAATAGCTTTTGATGTATTTCCTAGTATTTGATGCATCTTGCCATTAACGCTTATATTCCCTATTCTCACTCTCAAGCATTTTTATGAAGTTTGCTTTCAATCCTATTTTCCAGTAGCCATGTATATCTGAGCGGTATAGGTAGATTATGTTGTCTTGTCTTAAGTTTTTTAATGCTTCGAGAACTTCGCCTGGGTTTGCTTTAATTTTTTCTGCGAGTTCAAACAAGTCTTTAACAAGAATAAATTTTGAGCCTGTTTCATTGTAATGCTTTAGCAATATTTCTACTACTTCCTTTTCTACATTGTCTAGGCCTGAATTTTGTAGCCACAGGCTTATGGGGATTTGTTTTGTTGTTTTTGGCTGGTTAGTTTCTACTTTCTTTCTATTTTCTTTTGATTTTCTTTCTACTTTCTTTCGATAATCTATTATATTATTATATACGAAATTCAAATACTTTACAAATTCAACCCCAGAATCAGTTAAAAACCAAAAATCGCCATTTTTCAAGGCTAAACCATACCTTTCCATGTTCTTCAAATACCGCCAAACATAATTCAGGCTTTTTCCGCTCCTATCAGCCAAATCACAACAGCGACCACCACCATCAAACAACATGTAAAGAAGCGTTACTGTGAAGCCTCTCACACGTCCAAGACCGGTAGAAGTAGTAGATAATAGGGCATAGTTAACAGCCAAAAAATCACCTTAACTCCCTAACATGAAAAGAAGCCTTTGAAACATTAATGGGCAAATGTTTGAAGCAAAGAGCCAAATCAATCGGCGTAACAGGCTTTTCACCATCCAAATGAATTATTACAACAAACTTCTACTTCATCCGCGTTTACCTCACAAACTCTATTCTGAAACCCCGCTCCGTTATAGTGTAAAGCCTCTTCTGATATCTTTCAAACTCCTCCTCAGTCATTAGAATAATGTGTTCTGGTTCTTCTTTGGCTGAGTGCATTAGCCTTCCGAATCTTTGGCTTTCCTGCATTCTGCTACCATACAAGAAGGCCACTTCTATGACACGCTCTATTCCTGGAAGGCTTACACCCTCATCGCCCACACGACTAACAACACACGCTTGGCTTTCCCTTATAATTTCAAGCCTATCCCTTGTTTCTCCGTAAACAAACGGTATGTTGAAGGTTTTGGCTATCTTCTCGCCCAAATCAAGCCAATCACAGAAAATCAATGTCTTAACGGGTATTTGCAGCAGCTCGCCTAGTTTCCGCATTTTCTCACGGTTATCGCTTAAAATGTAAACTCGAAAGGTTGGTTCTCGCACAACTTGAAGCCTAATCAGTTCTTCCCAGCTCATGCCCACGGGAAAGCCTGTTAGGGCTATGATGTAGTTTTCGCGTCCATCCTCGCGATAAGGCGAACCGCTGAAGCCCATGCGATATTTAGCCTTCAGCGTGGAGAGGCGAATGAAACTGTTGGCGGGAAGGTGCTGACACTCGTCATATAAAATCAAGCTGTATTCGTTGTTTTTGACTTTGTCATAGGCGTGGTATGTGACAACTTCTGTTTCATGGCGGTATTGTGGTATGTATTTGGCTATGCGTTCAAGCCACTGCTCCTTAAGCGTCAAAGTTGGCACTACAACAAGTTTTCTGCCCTTAACCCTCGCGAGGGCATAAATTCCAAAGAGGCTTTTTCCACTTCCGAATGCCCAGAAAACTCCAATAGCCCCTTTATTCAGAAACTCGTTCCAGGCATATTCCTGATAGCTCCTAAGTTTTATGCCATCGTAGGGCCTAAGGTCTTCCTCTTTTATTGGAGTGGGCATGAAGGGCAGTGTGCCGTCTTCGATCATTTTGGCGATGAGTTTGAACTCGTAGCCCTTTTTAATGCGGAGTCGATCCTCGCCTTCACGCCTTGAAATAAAATGTTTGTATCGGCGTAGGGCTTCTTCTTGCAGTTCCTTACCCGTTAGCAACATGCCATCGTAAACTTTGAAGGGTAAAGGCTTAGCGAATTTGAACTTGTCTTCGAGGCTTGCTGGGATTTCGCTGAACCATTTAACATAACGGTTCACAACAAAAATATTGTAGCTTTTTGTTGAACGCTCAAGCCAGCCAATCTGAAAATCCAGCCATTTCGGCGCTATAACATACCATTCATTAGCCCTTTTAGGAATAATAACGTAAGGTTCTTCAAAGAAGGATTCTAAAAACTCTTTTCGCACTTGGCTGAAGCGGAACAACTCTATTTTACGCTCAAAATCGCTTTTAATCTGAG
>JAWCEH010000172.1:0-6459 GCA_038859955.1 Bathyarchaeia archaeon
AAGAGGTTCACGATCACTATAGACCCCTCTAAAATAGGCTTAAATACCGTTGCGATAGTTGGCATAGATGTAGAGGTGTCCTCAGATAGGGAGATATTATCGCTCGGGTAGTCAGCGAAGGAGATAGAGTCCTTCTCACCATAAATGCGCTGGCTTGCCCCTCGATGAGGTGTAGGCCCACCCAGTAAGCCACCCTATCCCTCAGTCTCATTTCCGCTGAGAAATTCAACAAGTCACATCCAACTTCCATACTCAAGCTGATATCGATCCCCAGGAAGCCTATCTCGCCCAGCAACTCGTCTCTTCTTTCCATGAGGCGCTCCTCAGGCTTCCTCCTCCACTCTTCAACCCTCAGCTCGGTCTCAGGAGAGTTGAGGAGGCGCTTAACGGCCTTCTCGGTCAGAGTCCTAATATCACCGTTAAACCTCGGCTCCTTCTCCTCCCAGTCGAGGGCTGAGGCCAAACGCGTATGCTTCCCTCATTTTTTAGCTCCGCATCTGTATCTTTGCGGAGACGCGCAACTGCGTAGTCATGTGTAAAGAACAAAAGTCACCGCTTCTTATCCATCTTGAAGTACTACTCAGAATCTAGACTCTTGAAAAGATAGTTGCCAGGAAGGTATTTTCTGGAGAACCCCGCGAGCCCTTTCCCTACACTCCTCACTACATATCGAGATCTCTCTAAACGATTCCTCTACGGCCAAATCCCTCTATATATTATCCGTGTCATTTAAAAGCGTAATTTCATTAGTAAAAGAACTCCGACTTAAGGTTTAGGCTCTTCAAAAGGATCTTTATCATTAACTGAAAAAAACTTTCTGCTAGCTTCCCACTACCTTATTAAGGTCTCCTTTTCTTTCCTCCGTGAGTTCCTCCTTCGTCCACTATAATGATTTCTAAGTAGTCCTTCGGCCTGAACTTGGCCTCACGGTAGAGCGCAGTAGACCCGGCTCCTCACAAACCGGTTTTAGACGGCGAGCAACATCACCTCATAGTATTTACGTTATTTATAGTGAGTATAGTCAGGGGTGCGAAAAGATCCTTCAAGAAATTTTCTTTCATTAGCATTATATTCCAGTATGCGGATATTTTTACCAGTTTTATTCTCTAAAAACTTTATAATTTTCCCACTATAAATTAATATTTTATTCATATCCCCCTTTCTAACAAGTATGGCTAAAATATTATCCGCCTTAAACGTCCCATGGAAATATACATCTTGAAGTAGGGGCATTCATTTTCAATAGAAACAAGTAGGCATGCGATCTCTAAATCTAACTTGGTTACCTCTCCACTCTCAATCTTCGCCCTGCATTTTGAACATAATATTCCGCTTCTCAAGCAGAATTGGCATACTTCGGCTTTCACCTTTTTTCGATTCCTCCAAAAATAGGGGCTGGCGGAGCGCCACCCCTTTTTAGCATTGGTTTCAGCGCATCAGTGTTATTTCTATTATGCTAATATTTGCCGGAGTATTTCCATCACTTGTTTGAATCTGTTCTGTTCCTATATCAATGCTTCCTATCTTAACATCTGGCAGGAAACTGCGTCTAACAATTTCAACCACGTCAATGGCTCTACTTTATGGCTCTTCCTCCAGCTTTAATACTTACCTCTTTTGCTCCGCCATGAAACAATGTTATACAAGTCAGTACATAGTTCATTACGGAAATGCTTTTCGGCAAATTACCGCCTCACTCCTTAACTAGATCCATGCACTATTGTAATTTAATCACCTGTTAAGTAGAAGTGCAAAAATCTAACGAAATGCCTAATAATCCATGTGCCATCTCTATAGCGTAGTTTGTTAAAGTCTTTAAGATCCATTTCCTTAGTAAGGCATAACCCACTGAGCTTTAGTTGCGCAAGATAATCCCATACCTAATATTAATGCAATACTATTCCCTGCCGCTATTCCGGAGAATATTGTTCCCTTCCATTTTTCCCAACGGTAGAGTCCAAAAATTTTAGAAAAACAATACTTTCCAAGAAAAGCCCCGATTAGCATGGATGTAGTCCAAATAATTGGAGGCATAAAGCCGAGACCCGATGTGATTCCACCTAGAAGTGATGGTAAAACATATCCGTGTCCAAGAGAGTCAGTAATTAAGTAGATGACCGCACTTATAACAAAACTTCCAAGAAAAATATTTAAATTAAAAAATCTACCCGATTTAAACCATGACATGATTAGATTTCTATTTTGAACTTCAACTTGCCATACATAAACGGTCGCTGGGTAGTTTATTGATGGAATCGGTGCCATATTCCAGAAATAAGAAACATAAATAAACGAGAAAATAAATGTGAGGCCAACAGTAAATAAAAAAGCTTTTATATAATCGTTTATTGGAGTTTTAGTCATCAGTGCTTGCTTCATGCCAGCACAGAGAGAAGCGCCAAGCGTATTAATTTGAATTGGTACAAACCATATATCCCACTTTCCATATCCACTTGCAACGATTATACCCTCTCTAATCCAAGGAATCATGATTAAACCTCCCGTAACACCAATTACGTTTGATGAAACGAGAGTATAAAGGAATGACCAGCCCATCGTTAAGGCGATAATAATCCATATAGGAAAATCAGGAACAAGTACCCAAGCTAAAATTGTGGAAGCTATTCCTGATCCTAAGAACAGAACTAAAAATATTTTTATGGAAAACATTCCTTCCTCTGGTTCACGAGTAATCTTAATTAGCGATTTTAAGCTACGAAGTAGAGGCTGCGGATTTTTTATTTGTGGAATAAAGGCTAAAGCTAAAGAGATACCAATAATTGCCATCATCCAGAAACGTAGGGTACTCCAGTAAGAACAGTATGTTGCTGAAGCTCTAGGCATCCAGGAACCAATTTCGTTAGGATCTGTCCAAATATTGAGTTTTACTAATAACATATTTCCGAGGAAATAAACGATAAATGCACCGATCCACATTAAAATGACTATTGGAAATGGTGTGACGAATCCTGTCGCGACTGCATATGCATCAGTGAAAAAGCCTAAGCTGGCTCCGCGTAACCCGCACTCTTCTAGAAGATAAGTTAGATCAATGACTTGACCAGGGTAAATACCACCAAAAAACATTGGAACCCAAGGAAGAAAAATGGGAATAACCCATGCAGCAAACCCAAATAAAAAGCCAATAAATGTAGAAAGCATTAAAACTTGCCGTGGCCTGCCTTTTCCCTCAGATGACAGTGCCATATAACCTCCTACAAACGCTGTTTGTACAGGGAAGGCTAATTTTTGCTCCTTAACAAATATTTGAAAGCTTATAATTGCAAGGCTTATGCCCATCAGGATGCCAAACAATGAATCAAGTAGTAGAACCATTAATGGAAAGATCCAAGATGGATGAAAGAAACTTCGGATAACACCTTTAGCAAGAAGTAAATCTGAGGGAGAATACCACCAAGGAATATCTACGCCAAAAGATATAGTTATCGGGCTATTAGCATAATAAAGCATGTGCTGTATTGGGTAAAGGAAGAGATTAGATCCAGTTACAGGGTAAGGCAACCCCATGAATCCTGTCATAATCATTGCAGCGCCAAATGAGCTAATAATGAAAACCTCTTGCGGTGTGAGATCTTTACCCATAAAAGAGAGAAAACCTGCCCAGAGAACTAAAACTAGCCATGGGCTATAAGGCTGACCACCCCCACTTACTAAAACATTATATATAAGTAGAGGCTCTACAATAAGGCAACCAAATAATATTGCAAGAGCGGATCTCCAAGTTAAACCTTTCCTTAATTCAAGGTTTTTCATCTAATTCACCTGAATATAGTAACTTTAACTTTCTAGCTCCAATATCTACATATGCTTTTTTCTCGTTAGGTGAAAGAGAACGCCAGAGTAAAAGCTGTTTTCTGAGGTCGCTTATAAACACATAATTTGAGGTCATCCAGGTTTCTAGAAATCCAGACTCTCTAATTATGTGAAGGAAGATTTGATAAGTTTCTTCGTCTAGGTAGCGTATAGCGCGCAAATTGACAAGTTGAAAAGTTGGTAAATCCCAAGGTGCTAACTTGACTTTCATAACTAAACCTCTTTCCTCCGTTTTTTCATGTAACTCCTCTTTATATCTTAGGTCCAAAGCCTGAAAATAACCTATTCGTTCATATCTATGTTGCTCAATATATTCAATTAAATAAGCGAATAAACCCCACAATTCCTTCTCTGAAAACCGAAAAGGCAAAGGTATCAACCATTCGTCCCCCCTAGGTTTTGTCGGCGGTCTCCACCTTCTCTCAATACTTGGAGTAGTCATTTTTGAGGCAAGCCAAACTGCATAACCCGATGAACATATCATTGTAGTTATCGCTATTAATACAGCTAAAACCACAAAAATCGAGGAAAAGTTTGCAGGAAGAACAGGACCCTGAAAATTGTTAATAGTGAGAACAATTGTTATTCCAGAAAAATAACCGAACACTGAACCTATTATTGAATAAACTAATGACTCTGCCAAAAATATGCCACCGACATGTAATGGATTAAGACCAATTGTACCGTAAATTTGTATCTCTCTTTTTCTTTCTTCAACATTACCGAGCATAGTGCTAAGAATTATTAATGCTGAAATCAAGAAGACTACCAAAAGGGATTCCCAGCCAAAGAAAACTGGGGCTGTATACATCGTATAGAACCATACAGTTCCGTTATATACCGCATATATTTGAAGGGAAAATCTGTAACAGAGATTAGTAACATAATTTAGTATTTGATCTTGAGTGATATTAGAAAATTTTATGACGATATTAAATATTCCTCCAAGGGAATTGATATAACCTCCTCCCAATATTCTCATAGCGGTCCCGAAAGGTATTATAACAATGGAGTCTGGAGATGCATGTGTTCCTTCATAACCTCCTATCTCAGCTGGCATAAACCCTCCAGCCTCAGCGTCCGGATTTATTATGAGACTTAGCATATTTGTATCAACTATTCCAACAATCCTGAAAGGTAAACCCCAAATGTTAACGCAAACCTTTTCTCCTTTCGCAATTTTCTCCGGGTCAATGCCAAGTTGTAGAGCCAAATTTTCATTAATAATACAAATGTTTGCATCTGATCCGTCTTCGGCGAACCAATAGCCATATTTAATGTCAATGAAGGAAATATCTTTTTCTTTAGGGGTTAGACCTATAAGAAATCTTAAGTTAAGGCTGACTTCATTATTGTAGCATATTGGAATCTTTGTCATTGATGGATAAATCCAGATTCTAGGAGAAATAACTGCATTATTACTTTTAATTTCTTCAAGGATATCATAATATAAATCATAATATAGGAGTGGGCTGAATGTTTGTGCAGGTGCTCCCCAAACACTTTTCCTAATATATATCCCATTATAGTTAATATATTCCAATGATCTTTTAGTTGCACGTGGAGAAGTAATAATGCTCATTGATGTGAATGAAACCATAGAAAAACAAATTGTCGCGACCGTAAATAATGTTAGAGATGTTCTCATCTTTCTTTTTTTCATAGCTGAAACTCCATATTTCACTGCCCAAAATATAGCAGAGAGACGATCAATTTCGAATTGGTGATATCCCATTTCTCTAATTGCCAGTTCTCTCAGATATTTAGATGATTCTTGGAAGATTAAAAATAAGAGGAGCTAAACCCGCTGCAAATGAAAATCCTATAAGATATGGAGCCCATATGTACAGAATTGATCTCTGTAGAGCGGTTCTTGAGCTCATGCCAGGCATCCACCAATTGAAAGGACCATATGGTTTCATTATTTCTATACTGATTCTATTTCCAATTATATATATGGCAATGGAAGCAATAAGCATTTGGATTATATTGACAGGTGGCAATAAAAAGCCAAGGGCAAAAGGAACCAAATCCGTATATACACCTAATATCGCACCTGGCATTATCTTCTCAATATTTAATGTCCAATCGATCCATGGAATCGGAAGTATTTCCCGATATTCACCAGTAATTATTTGAAAAATAAATGGAACGGCATAAAGGATGAAAGCCCAGATAAATGAGAGAAGCGCTGTAAAACATAATAATCTTATCGGTGTTTTTTCTTCTTCTTCAGTTAAAACTATAATCGTTCTAGCGCTCATTTGTTGTATTGGGAAGGGCAGTCGTTCAATCTCCATGTATAATTTTCTAAATAAGAAAGCCAAGCCGAAAAGAAAGAAGCCTGAAGAAAAGCTATAAATCAATCTCAAGGATATAGGGGTTAAAAATGTTGGATGAAAAAGATTTCTCATTTCAAAAGCTTCACGAGAAGCCGTTGCCCACCAAGGAACCTGCTCAGTAATACCGAAGAAAGCAGCTACATCAGAATATTTAAACCATGTGTAGAAAATTAGATCATTAAACCAAGGTAGCGCCATTCCACCTCCCATCAAAAGTATGAAAGTTGCTTCTTGCTTTGTTAGCTTTATACCTGAAAGTCTAGCCATTTCAAGTGCCACCAGT
>JAWCEH010000173.1:0-6446 GCA_038859955.1 Bathyarchaeia archaeon
ATTAGACTTCAGATTACGTGAGCCGGGGTGGCCGAGCGGCTAGGCGGCGGGCTGCAGACCCGCTGACATGGGTTCGAATCCCGTCCCCGGCTCCAATAAAACAGGCTTATTTTTTGAAATGCGGCCTGAAATGGGCTTTTCTTGATTCAAGGCTGCGCTGAGGCTGTTTCTTTTTGCGATTTCGTAAAGCGCTTTTAAGCATGCTTCTTTCGGGTTTACACCCATTTTTCGGAGTGTTACACTTAACTCTCTCGGAATTCTGAAGGCTACAAGGTTTTCGTTCTTTTTCCGGGCTTCTTTCAGGTGTAACACCATTAAACCACACTCCAAACAGAAAAAATGGAGTTTATTTCATTTTTCACTTGTCGGATTTTATTGTCTTAAAGAGTTTTCTGGCTTTCTGCAGGTCGCCACCACAAACCTCCAGACATGTGAGTAAAGTCACCCTGTTCTTGTTTCCTCCTTTCTTTTCAAGCGCCAGCCTCTTCAGCTCCTCCATCTCATCATCCGCAGCTATTTTCTTCTTCTCAATCATTTTTTCAATTGCTTCGATTATGAATTCTTCTTATCCCAACCGCATAACGTAGTAGAAGAAATAGAGCGGGCGAACTTAGTGGCCTACTACAGACATGAAGACGAAAAACATCATCATAACGGCCTATAAAAGTTCTAGAATACATAGGTATCTGAAACAATAATAGTGTCAGAAGTTAAGTGACACTGAGAGTCCCTGCATCAACCCATTCTGGAGGGGCGCAAAGATATTTTTTATCTGAAGAGATTGTTCCTGCATCTACACAACTTCCTATACCACTTCCACCATAACCTCTATCACGGCTTCTACAGAGCGTGTCTACGTCGCCTTCGTTATTACATTATAAAATGTTACTTCTACTCGAGTTTTTGCTCATTGCGGATAAAAATTAATAAAATATACTTCGAATGCGGTTTCCTCAACTTCATACACTACGTCTCCCTGTTTAAGTATTTTTCAACAACCATTATGGGCATGTAAAGGAGAATTGTTGTTTATTTGGATGGAAAAGGTTATCTATTTAGTCGGGGCCAAGGTCTACAAATACGCGAATTATATTTAGCATTGCTTCACGTAATAGATTTCAATCTGAAATGCTACTATCTATTTTATGTCCGTAAAAGTGGCATGAGTAATGGGGCAATTTAAACAAAAAACTTAAAGGTTTTGGGCTCATAATTATTGCTCAGGAATAGGGCGGGCATTATATGAAAATGAAAATTCATTATGAGGATATGAGTTGGGCTGAAGTTAAGGATGCTGTTAAAATGGAGAGAGTCCCCCTTATCCCTGTGGGTTCAACTGAACAGCATGGCTTACATCTACCTTTAAAAACTGACGTATTTCTGGCTTATAAGATTTGTGAGACTGCTGCTGAGAGGATACCTGAAGAAGCGTTAGTTATGCCGCCAGTTTGTTACGGGTATAACGAGCATCACATGGATTTTCCGGGCACCATTCATATAGGCCATGAAACCCTAATAAGATTTGTAATAGATATAGGTAAAAGTTTAGCACATCATGGCTTCAAGAGGATAATAATTGTTAACGGTCATGGGAGTAACACAGCATTAATGGAGATTGCTGCAAGAAGAATAACGCTTGAAACACAGGCGATATGTGCGTCCTTAACATATATATCACTTGCCCCCGAAGTTTTTCAATTATTGAAAGGCGAAGCAGCTCACGCATGCGATCTAGAGACATCATTAATGCTCTATCTAGATCCTAAAAGCGTTGATATGAGCAAGGCGGTAAGAGACTGGAACATTGAAAAATCAAAGTTTATAAAGTGGGGAGCTGAACCGGGGGCAACGTCATTCGGCGTGGCGGGAGGAAACGTTCAATTCATGGATTGGTGGAGTAGAATTAGTTCAACAGGCGTGTTAGGCGATCCAACGAAGGCAGATAGTGAGAGAGGAAAAAAGATGTTTGAGATATACGTTGACAATCTAGTAGAATTCATTAAGGAGTTCAGGCGGCGTGAAATAAAACCGAGGAAGGATTATCATTAGATCTGAAAAATTAAAATGGTTTCTAAAGTTTCTTCCAGCATACTTTGCTTTGCCACTAAGTTATTTTATCTCCAGTAGCCGATTATATTGGGCGATAACGTGGTATGAATCATATTTAACGTACCCGTTTACGTGATTGAATATGAATCCACAAATTATTAAGAATAGGGAGGAGATAGTTTCGCATGGCAATTGTAAAGGCAGAGAGATTACTGTAGACATAATTGAGCGTGCCATTATGGCCGTGAATGGATACGAACTCACGAAGAAAGCTGTTTACATTAGGGATAACAAATTAATCATTAAAGACCTAGTCTATGACCTCTCAAGGCTGAGGAACATATACGTTATTGGGGCTGGGAAGGCAACATTCTCAATAGCTCAGGCGCTGGATGAGATACTGGGCGAGAACATTAGCAGAGGTCTCATAATAGTTAAGGATGATGAAACAATGAAATTGAGGAACATAGAGGTTGTGAGGGCCTCGCATCCTATGCCCAATGAGGATGGCTTGGAGGGTGCAAGAAGAGTGCTGGAGATAGCGAGGATGGCTAGGGATGGAGATCTAATCTTCTGCTTAATAACTGGCGGCGCCTCAGCGCTTATGCCAATGCCAGCTGGCATTGGCATAAGCTTAGAAGATTTAATAAGAGTTACCGAGCTACTCCTTTCATGCGGAGCCACCATAGAGGAAATTAACTGTGTGAGAAACCACATTGAGCTTTTGAAAGGTGGAAAGCTCCTAAGATATATTCACCCAGGAGCCGAGGTAATTGGGCTCATAATAGTTGACGAGGTTGCAGGGCTACCATGGGGGCCAACTGTCCCAGACACGACGACATTCGCGGACGCAATCAGCGTTCTTAAGAGATATGATTTGTTGGAGAAGACCCCTCCTTCAATAATTAAGCACCTTAGGAGGGGTCTCAAAGACCCTAGCCTAGAGAACCCGAGGCCGGAGGAGTTTAGGGATAGGAGAGTCCATAACATTGTTCTAGCTGATAATAGGATTATGTGTGAGGCTGCTAAGGAAAGAGCTGAGGAGCTGGGCTTGAAATCGCTTATTTTAACGACTGTTCTTGAGGGGGAGAGCCGAGATGCTGGGATTGTTTTGGCAAGCATTGCGAAAGAGGTTGAGAGGAGAGGGCAGCCCATAAGCCCGCCATGCGCGCTTATAGCTGGAGGTGAAACAACAGTTACTCTATCCGGTGAATGTGGGAAGGGCGGCCCTAGCCAGGAGCTCGTCGTGGCCGCTGCCCTAAAGATTGCTGGGAGCAAGCTTATCACTGTAGCGTCGATTGATACTGATGGCACGGACGGGCCTACGGATGCTGCTGGAGGGATAGTTGATGGCTATACGCTTGAGAGGGCTAGGCGGGAAGGCATTGATTTATTCGAGTGCTTGAAAAGACATAATTGCTATGAGGCTCTCAAGGCCCTTGGGGACGCTATAATCACTAAACAAACAGGGACAAACGTCATGGATCTAAATGTTCTGGTGATCGCCGAGTAATTTATATTTAACTACTTTTTTATATTAAAGCTCTCCCATTAATCTCTAGTACGAGGTGTTTCTTGTGGAGAAAGATTTCTTGATAAGGGATGTTAGGGCGAGGGAAGTGCTTGATTGTCGTGGGCAGCCGACTGTTAAGGTTGAGGTTATAACTGAGGGGGGTTTCTGGGGGGCCGCTATTGTACCGAGCGGTAGGTCGAAGGGGAGCTATGAGGCGCTTGAGCTCAGGGATGGAGAGAAGAGGTATCATGGAATGGGGGTTCTGAAGGCTGTTAGAAATGTGATGGAGGTTCTGGCACCAGCCCTTAAAGGGAAGGATGTTAGGAGACAACGTGAAATCGATATGCTCATGATTGAGATGGATGGAACCGAGAATAAGTCAAGGATTGGCGCCAACGCGATTGTTGGAGTTTCACTTGCCGTCGCGAAGGCTGCTGCCAACGCTCTTGGGATTCCGCTTTACCGCTATATTGGAGGTGTGAATGCGCATCTATTGCCAATTCCCATACTAGACCTTATTGAGGGAGGGAAGCTCGCTGCCACAGACCTGGACTTCCAAGAACACCAGGCAATACCCGTTAGAGCCAAAACCTTCTCGGATGCCATAAGAATGGGCCTTGAAGTATATCAGATTCTCGGCGGAATCCTCTCAAAGAAATACGGTAAATATTCTCTGAACGTGGGCGTGGAGGGCGGGTATACTCCCCCGGGCTTGAGGGATCCCAGAGAGGCCTTTGACGCTATCCTAAAGGCTATAGAGGAGGGGGGCTACTCGAATGAGTTTGTTTTGGGCTTGGACTGTGCCGCCACGCATATCTTCAATCATAAGACTGAAAGATACTCCTTAATGGGGAGAGAGCTGAGTAGAGAGGAGCTTATTGACTTTTATGAGGAGCTCGTCTCAGCCTACCCCTTAAGGTCTATCGAGGATCCATTCCACGAAGAGGACTTTGAAGGATACGCAGTGCTGACAGAAACCCTAAATATACAGATTGTTGGCGATGATCTATTTGCAACAAATCTTAAGAGGTTGAGGAAGGGCATAGAGATGAGAGCGGCCAACGCAATTTTGCTTAAGGTTAATCAGGCTGGAACCCTCACTGAGGCCCTTGACGTAACTGATTTAGCCCTTAGAAGCGGATATAATATTGTTGTTTCAGAGCGCTCAGGGCAGTCAGAGGATACTTGGCTTGCAGATCTAGTCGTGGGGATTAACGCTGGTCAAATCAAGACTGGTGTTACAAGAGGTGAGAGAACAGCCCAATATAATAGGCTACTATGTATAGAGGAGGAGCTAGGCAGCAGCGCAAGGTATGCAGGCAACTATTTTAAGCAGCTGCTTCTGGCAAAATAATATTGGGCTGCTTGCCAAATAGTGGAGGTGCCCCCATGGCTGGGAGCGGATCACTACCAGCAGTCTTATGTGCAGATCACTTCTATATGAGCGAGGAGGCGATGCGAATCTTAAAGTCTGCTGGAGAGATCATGTGGGTCAAATGCAAAAATGAGGAGGAGATGATTAGTAAGGCTGAGAGTCTTAAACCCAAGGTGATAATATCGGAATACTTCAGGATCACGGGTAGAATTATGGATGCGGCAATGCCGAATCTCAGGGGGATAATAGCCTTCGGGGTTGGATACGATCATATTGACGTGAACGCAGCCTCTGAGAGAGGCATATACGTCGCTAATGCTGCAGGTGCGAACGCTGAATCCGTAGCCGAACATACATTCGCACTCATACTGTGCCTAGCGAGGAAGATACATAGTCTGAACAATTTTATTAGATCCGGTAAATGGATTAGGCAGGAGGAAACAGGGATTCCTGAGCAATTTGTTCCCCGCGACCTTCAAGGTAAGATAATTGGGATAATTGGACTCGGCGCTATAGGCCGTAGGGTCGCTAGGATAGCTAAGGGCTTCGGCATGAAGGTTCTTGGTTATGACCCATATATTACGCCAGAAATAGCTAGGGAAATAGGCGTCGATCTTATTGACCTCGAAACCCTCCTCAGAGAGTCCGATATCATCACATTACATGTCCCCTTAACCAATGAGACTAGAGGCATGATTGGCTATAGAGAACTATGCTTAATGAAGCCAACAGCTTACCTAATTAACACGTCTAGGGGGCCTGTGTTGGATGAGGTGGCGCTTGTAAAAGCTCTGGAGGAAGGGAGGATAGCCGGAGCTGGTCTTGACGTATTCTCTAAGGAGCCTGTTAGCCTAGAAAGTCCTCTCCTCAAATTCGATAATGTTATTGTGACACCGCACTGCGCTGGTGGCTCCAAGGAAGCACTTGATATGACGGCGCTGGTGGTAAGCGAGGAAGCCGTCAGAATTCTAAAGGACCAGGTTCCCAGAAATCTGGTCAATAGGGCCAAGCTCGTTGAAAAGGGATTTTTGAGGCAGTGATCCTTCCTATATGAATTGGTGTGGTGTCTCAATAATATTATCGAATTCTGATCATCAGTAACAACATTCGGATAACATCCATGAAAAAGGGGCCGAAGACATAATGTTGCAGTGATGATCAGAAAAAGTTAGAGGAAAAGGATTCGGTTAAAAAAATTAAGATTTTAGATTAAATATGTTAAACTGTTCTATATTCTGGGATAGCCTCTACTCCTACTCCACGCTGCTGAGGAGGATTGCCACGTCCTCTGATCCGAGCAGTGGGAAGGCTTCCATCTCCCCCATTAAAGCGCTTCTCTTCCTAAGTATGCCGACCCCATAGCCTCTATTAAAGAGGTATTTTAGCACCTCTGCTTTCACCTCCACATTGTCTACTCTCCCACGATACTTTTCTCTAGGAAAAGCTGGATGAATTGTTTGAGCGAAATCTCTCACTAGCGTTCTTGGGCTAAGTATTGATAGGGTTCGC
>JAWCEH010000174.1:0-6405 GCA_038859955.1 Bathyarchaeia archaeon
GCGGAAAGATAATTATGCCTAAACTAAAAATGGAGCTTAGCTTACATAGTAACGCCAAACCAAACAATAAACCGCTAGAGTCATATTTCTCTTTGACCAGCATGATGCTTGCGGCGAGAATGAACATTAGAGCAGATGCGTCAAGCATGCCTATCTGGCCAATGTTGAAAGCCATTATGTCAAACGCAAATAGTAATGCTGCTGAAAATGACGTAAGCTGGTTCCCAGCGAGACTTGATGTGAGTAAATACAGTAAACCTATGGATATTGAACTGAATAAGATTGAGAAAAGCCGCCAGCCAAGCGGGTTATCTCCAAAAATCAGGATCCCCAACATTATTAATATTTTAACCAGCGGCGGATGCTCATGGTTGGTTGACTCGCCCCTAAGAAGCAACCTTGCAGCCTTAACGTAATATGTTTCATCAAATACGAAGCCCGTTTCATAATATTTTTCCCCAGGCATAGGTCCTGGAAAATTCACAATCAATAATCTAACAGCAAGGAAGAATAAGACTAAGGCTATGATGGCAAAATTAAAACTCCTGAGGGATTTAAGGCGTACACGCCTAAAAACATTCAATGCCTCTCCATACTCAATTTTTAATCTACTCTCGATTTTCCCATAGGATTGAAGAAGAATTTTCATACTTAAGATTTGATCCTTCAGGAGACTCCTGATTCCTAATAAAATAATTAATACTAGGCTGAGCGCCCCAAGCGCAGTCACAATATAAATATTCAACTCATTTAAAATGGCGAAACGCGGATACACGTAGCCCGCAAGACTGAACGTATATAAATAGTAGTTAAGAAACCAATGTATTATGATGGGAGTCTGAAAACCGTAGGCTAAATATGCCAACCCCATGATCATCCCCTGTATAAATGCGGATAAAATTTTGCCAGCGCCCCACGTCGTTGATGGAATATAATGTGAGAGACCGAAAATTGCCGAAGTTAAAATCACCATTAACCACTCGCTGGAATTCATTCCCCTTAGGAAGCCAAACTCCGAAATGGTCTTTAAATGAAGAATTTGTTTTCCATGCTCAGGGCTAAAGAGGGTTAAAAGTGAAAGCTTCATTTTTTCCTTAAATGAGATTTTAGGTTCGCCTAGTTTAAGCGAGGTTAAGAAATAGGTCGCTGAGAAGACGCCTATTGGTAGAATGCGGAAAATAACTTCCTCAACCAAGGGTGAGATTGAAAGCTGTAGGAAAGCTATTAGTGGATCCGCGGAGACAGGAGCTTGACCAACCGTTATGCCACAAGCCTCCTCTATTAAATGGATAATTTTTGATGTAACATATGCCAGACAGGATAGAGTTGATGTAGCAAATAATGGATTTCTCAGCAACTGAACGCTTATTTCCTCTTTGAAGAACTTTAAAGCGCGACTTTTCCTGAAGGAGACAAAAAAACATAAAACATATATTAAGGAAAACATGGTGAAAAGAAAACCCATATTAACCTCTAAAGGAAGATCCAGAAGTTTAATAGTATACGTTGATTCAAACGTGTAATTTTTCGATATTTTTTCAAAAAAGAAGATTTCTAAACCCAGAGGTATGGCGAACAACATAAAGAATAGAACTGCATAAATAAGCATGAATAATATTAATTTTGATAGAGGGATTAATGCGATCATTTAAACTAAACTCCCATCCAAGAATAAAATATTGCAATGGAAATTTAACCGTTATTTTCTAGATTGAATTTAATTTTTGAAGATTAAATCTTCCTGCCTGAAGAGTTAAATCTATGATATTAAACTTATCCTCTTCAAATGTTTATATTTTCATTGATAAGTCAAGATTTACTGCCACAATTTTTAAGTTCATAAGCCAGTTTTTATTCTCTTCGAATCCTAATAGTGCCTTAGGAAAAACGCTGCATCTTTGAAGAGAACATCTGAAATCAACTTCCATGATGCAAATTTAAGATATTTTAGAGGGGTCTTTAATGATTGTGATACGTAAGTATTATTTGGGTAAAAGCATTCTCTAATTTTTATTAGGTGGGTGAATGTATGGTTGGCGGATATGCTGGCAGAATTCTCAGAGTTAACCTTTCTAATGGAGAGTTCGCTGTGGAAGACTTAGATTTTTCTTTAGCGAGGAGATTGGTTGGTTGCTTAGGGATTGCGTCTAAGATCATGCTTGAGGAAGTAGATTCAAGCGTAGAGCCCTTTAGCCCAAGGAATAAGCTGATTTTGGCGACGGGCCCTTTAACCGGTTCAACCGCTCCTGCGGCATGCAAGTCTATTGTGGTTTCCAGGTCGCCTTTGACGGGTATTTGGGGTGAGTCGATTTTTTCAGCTAATTGTGGTATTGAGCTTAAGCGTGCCGGATATGATATGCTTATAATTGATGGTAGGGCTAAGAAGCCGGTTTATTTATGGGTATGTGATGATGGAGTGGAGATTAGAGATGCAGTTGGCATATGGGGCATGGATACCTTTACGGCTTGTGAATCCATAAAGAATGATTTAGGTGATGGGAATGCGGCTGTAGCTTGCATTGGGCTAGCAGGCGAGAGGCTTGTTAGATTAGCCTCCATTATAAGTGATAATGGTAGGGCGGCTGGTCGATGTGGTTTAGGTGCGGTTATGGGCTCAAAGAACCTTAAGGCTATAGCTGTCAAGGGTTCACGAAAAATAGATGTGGCTAATCCGCAGTTACTCGATGAACTGAAAAAGGAGATTATAGCGATCACAAAGGAGAAGCTGAAGGCCTTCACTGATTATGGAACCTCTAGGGGTGTTGTGGCATTTGAGGAGATGGGCAATCTGCCTATAAAGAATTGGACTAAAGGTAGGTTTCCTGGGGCCGAGAAGATATCTGGTGTAAGAATGGCTGAAACAATTTTGATCGATAGGAAGGCTTGCTTTGCCTGCCCGGTAGCTTGCGGGAGATATATCAAAATAAGTGAGGGACCATATGCGCCTCTGGAAGGCTATGGTCCAGAATATGAGACTATTGCGGCTTTAGGTTCATTATGCATGAATGATAATTTGGAGGCAATAGCCAAAGCTAACGACTTATGCAATAGGTTTGGGTTGGATACGATATCTGTTGGTGCGACAATAGCCTTCGCGATGGAATGCTATGAGAAAGGTATTATAACTAGGGATGATACTGGAGGCATTGAGTTAACGTGGGGTAATCCTGAAGCCATCATCAAAATGGTTGAGCTCATGGGTATGAGAGAGGGATTCGGCGCCATATTAGGCGAGGGCTCCATGAGGGCCGCTGAAAAGATAGGAAGAGGCGCTGAGCGGTATGCTATGCACGTTAAAGGGCTTGAGATCCCGATGCATAACCCATATAGATTTAAGGAGATGGGGCTACAATACGCTACTTCTGAGAGGGGAGCATGCCACCTGAGAGGCTTCTCCATGCTTCCAGCTCGAGGGATCCTAATACCGGACATAGGTTTAGATAGGAAATTAGATGGTTTCGCTATTGATGGAAAGGCTCATGTTGTCAAAGTAATGCAAGACGCTTGCCGTGTAGTTGATGCATTAGGAATTTGCAAATTTGTAATATTTTTCGGCGGAGTCCCGCTGAAAAAACTCGCGGAGCTCTACACGGCGGTAACCGGATGGGAATCAACGCTGGAGGATCTTATGAAAGCTGGTGAGAGAATATGGATGCTGCAGAGAATCTTCAATATGAGAATGGGAGTGAGACGCAAGGATGACACGTTGCCCAAAAGATTTCTAGAGGAACCGATGAAGGAAGGCGCTGCTGAGGGGCAGGTGGTTGAATTAGAGCCTATGCTTAGGGAATATTATGTTGAGCGCGGACTAGATGAGGAAGGCAGACCGAGAAAGGAGAAGCTAAAGGAATTAAACTTAGATTTCGCAGTTAAATATGTTGAGTGGCGATGATGGGAATGATTAAAGTTAAACTGATACTTCTAGATGAGCGGTTGAAAAACATAACCGGCCTAAGGGATATTGATTTCGAACTACCAGAGAACAATGCAACAGTCGGAGAACTACTCCGTATGATTGCTGAGAAATATGGCGATGAAATGCTGGAAATATTTTTAAAACCTGAGACCTTTATATTACTTAATGGCAAAAATATAGAGTTTTTAGGTGGAACTAACGCAAAGCTGTCAAACGGAGACAGAGTGGCAATAATACCCCTTATAGTCGGCGGCCTTTAGGAGTAGAGAGAAAGAATTTATATTTCTTCTGCCTCCATAAAGAAGATAAATATTTGGTGGTGATATGCGGGATGCCCCTTGTTAATGAGAAGGAACTACTTTTACCAGCCTTAGAGAATGGAAGAGCTGTAGGCGCCTTTAACGCTAACAACATGGAGATGGTTCAAGCGTTTATATGGGCTGCTGAGGAGGTTAGCAAGGAACTCGGTGAACCGGTAGATTTAATAATTCAAGTTAGCCCTGGAGCCGCTAAATATGCTGGTTGGTCGCTCTCCGCGGGAATGGTTAAGATAGCGGCGGCTGAAACAGATATACGCGTCGCCCTAAACCTTGATCACGCAACTGAGATTGACCATGTGAAAAAGGCTCTTGACGCCGGTTTCACGGCTGTTCTATTCGATGGGTCCTCACTCCCCCTCGAGGAGAATATTCGCTTAACTCGACAGGTTGTCGAGATGTGTCATGCCAAAGGCGTGCCAGTAGAGGCGGAGTTAGGTAAGATTCCTAGAATTGAGGATTATTTCTCCTCATCTGAAATAGCTCACTTAAGGACTCTTCAGCCAGCGGAGGCAGTAAGGATCATACGTGAGAGAGCTGGCAAATCTGTTGAGGATCTTATGGCTAAACCCGAGGATGTTGAGTACTTCGTTAAGAAGACTGGATGTGACTTCCTCGCAGCCGCTTTTGGCTCAATACATGGCATATGGGATGATATTTGGCCCATAAGGCTCGACCGTTTGATAGCTATACAGGAAAGGATGCGTATACCTCTGGTTTCACATGGTTCCTCCGGAATCTTGATGACGCCTAAGGATGCTGAGAAGAAGGGAATAAGACTTCTCAAAGGCGAGGGAACATTACTGGACGCCATTAAAACCGGCGGTGTCACAAAGATCAATGTTGCAACAGCTCTCTCAATAGCCTTTATTGAGGGCTTTATAGACGCTTACAAAGCTAACCCAAGCGAAAAAGACTTCCGCAAATTTGGAACTGCAGCACGCGATAGAGTCAAAGAAAAAGTTAAGGAATACATGCGGCTCTTCGCTGGAAAAGTAGAATAAGAAAACAAAGTGTGATTATTAAACCTTCGTGTTCTTTTCCAATATTTTTCATCTATTCATATAGTCGTATTACCAGTCGCTTGGTGATTTCCCTGCTTCAATGAATGCCTTGTGGTAATAGGCTAGGATTTCGCTTATCTTCGTCTCTGCCTCAGAAATGAGCTTTTCATCCAAAATTTGAGGAAGAAGATTTGTGATGCTCTTGATTAACTCTGAAACGTGAATGTATTCTTTAACACTTTTGTTTTGAGCGTCTTTATTGTGGTAGGCTTGGAGCTCCGTTAAAAGCCTCCTGAGATTAATGTTGTTCTTTGCGATTTCACCGGTATTCAGACCCTTAAGATATTTTAGAACCGATAGGACGCTTTTTTGCTCAATACAAGCTTTAAAGAAGGCTTCTAATGCTTCGTTCGGTTTAAGATTGCCGGAACTACATAATTCTCGAAATTCTGCCCAAATCTGAGAGTTCACTCTAACACCTATCTGCTTTTTCGTTTCTCCTCCCTCCATTTTTTGGTAACATATTTTGGTAATATGTCCTGGTAACAAACATTAGCTTCCAAACCACTAAACTCATCATCCTTGCTTAAATCAACGTTTTGCCTTGGGAATAGTTAGCTTCGGCTTTGAGCTCTCATAAAAGTTAAACTTATCTTTACATTTCTCGCACTCGAAGCGGCTGACCCTGTAGAACCTGAAACTCCACTCTTTCGAGGGTTTACCTTTAATCTCCCCACCATAAACCGGACACTTAACGCTAAGGCTCATCAAATAACCCCCCGTAAATATTTGCATAATTAAATTAAAAAGGCTTTATAAAATGCTAGTGCAAATAAGACCGAATAATAAAATATAGCATTATTCCTTGGAAAACATAAATGGACAGAATAGTTGGCGTGATGCTTGAGTGTTGATGGCGCAACCTCATTCACAGAATACGGGAAAAAGTGTAACATTCGATCGCAATATGGTGATAATGTCACCCTAAGTAGGTGGGGTTTAACCCCTCCTTCAAGGCTACTTCGTGAAGCTTTCTATCAGCTACAAAGAATTGCTCTGCTTTGATGATTTTAGCTGAAGCCACTTGTAGAGCATCCGCCTGATATACGTTATATCTCTCAATTAGTCTCCATGAATCCCTTAATATTGATCTTCGCATACTAACTAT
>JAWCEH010000175.1:0-6404 GCA_038859955.1 Bathyarchaeia archaeon
TATGTTTTTATTGCCACTAGCCTCAATTTTAGTTGTTAGTTTTTTTAAGCACACTCTTGGGAAGGGGTTATGGGTCCCTGAATTTACAATTACAAATTATACTTCCATAATTAATTCTCCGGGATTTGCTGATATACTAATTTTAACAATAAAAATAGCTGTATCTGTTATGTTACTTTCTTTAATATTCGGTTATCCAATCGCATATTATATTGCTAGAAGTTCTTCGAATTTTATAAAAAGATTGTTATTAATAATTTCAGTTTTAACATTTTTTATGAGCTGGGTTCCAAGACTATTTGCATGGATCATTATTCTGGGGAGATACGGTGTAATAAACACATTACTCAGGCCATTGATAGAAGAACCAGTAAAATTCCTAGGCACTGATCTTGGAATCATTATTGGTTTAACACATGCCATGACTCCTTTAACTGCGCTTGTATTAATTAATCCTATAAAAAATATAGACATTACTCTCGAAGAATCTGCTAAAAGTCTGGGTGCAAATAACTTACAGACATTCTTTAAAGTAACTTTTCCTCTCAGCCTTCCAGGGGTTATTTCAGCCTTAATCCTGACGTATTCTGTGGCGATAAGTGCCTTCATAACTCCTATGATGCTTGGCCAAGGAATCACATTAATGATGTCAAATTACGTGTACACTAGATTTGGAGAAACATTAAACTTCCCTTATGGCGCCGCATTAGCTGTTATTCTTTTATCGGTAGCTCTAACTACATCGTATATAATTAATCTAGGGCTAGGTAAATTCGTAAAGGTGAAATAATGATTACAAAACGAAGCTTAGATTTGATACCATCTTATATCATTAAAATTCTTATGATTTTCATAATTATTTATCTTTTCTTTCCTGTAATAATAACATTAACTTTTTCGTTCGATCCTAGAAACTTTCCTACCTTTCCACCGGCCGGCTTCACATTCAAATGGTTTGTAACATTCTTCCAGACAAGGACATTCATAGAAGGACTTAAATGGAGTATTATTATAGCTGTTATTGCGTCTGGTATCTCCATTAGTGTTGCTTTACCTACTTCTTTTGCATTAACGCGACACGAATTTTTAGGAAAAAATATATTGTTAACAGCATTTCAATCTCCATTAATAGTACCAGGTGTAGTAGCTGGTGTGGCATTCCTTACGTTTTTCAGAGGTTTTCTAAATATTTATTCAGCTATAACAAATCTCCTTATTGCGCATACGATACTGACATTTCCTTATACTCTAAGAACAATAGCAGCAGCAATCGCTGGACTTGACAGAACTTTAGAAGAGGCAGCTTATAGTTTAGGCGCTAATCCACTAAGTGTTTTCAGACACGTAGTATTACCACAAATAATTCCTGCAATGGTTTCAAGCTTTGTTTTTGCATTAGCTATATCGCTAGATGATGTTGCTATTTCAGTCTTCTTGACGGATCCATATGTCTACACTTTCCCGGTAACTTTAATGGGTTATATGAAAGTAACGTTTGACCCTTCAATAGGCGTCGCATCAATAATTTTATTATTTTTAACAACAATAATAATAATTATCATTGATAGACTTGTAGGAATTGATAAGTTCGCCGCATTTGGTGTCCAACGATAAATTCACAAAAATAATAATAATTTGGGCTTAACAGCAGATATTATAAATAGTTAGAGCATAAATCATAGAAGCATTTAACACATCATCTATCTTAATTGATTCTTCAATATAACTTTCTGGCCCAGTATACAAACCTGGACCAAATACGACGGTCGGTATTTTTGCATCATTAACAAAATATGCCGCATCAGTAAATCCTGAACCCCCTACTACTTTTGGTTCTTGTTTCATTACAGTTACACATGCTTTTTTAATTGATTCAACAATCGGATGATCCACGGGAATTTCCATAGGTCTTCTATCAGCCATTTCAGGTAAACGCCTAACCTCTGCAATAAAATCTTTGTCTACATATGATAACTGTTTTATAATTTCTAACAATTCTGCAAACGCTTGTTCACCATCCTCTCCGGGTATTAGTCTTCTATCGACCATTATCCTACAGTAATCAGGAACTACATTGGGTCGTCTATGTCCTCCATAGCCTTCTATGAAACCTATGTTTAATGTAGGTGATCCAACCAATGGATGTGACTTCTTATTCAATTTTGGATAAAGCTCTTTTCTTAACTGATTTATAAAGTCGACTCCCTTCTCAATAGCATTTATGCCGAGCTCAGGAGTTGCACCAAACGCAGCTTTGCCACGAATGATTATTTCAAACCATTCCATACCCTTATGGGCGACGACTACAGAGAACCCAGTAGGCTCACCCACTATTCCCATCGAAATGTTTGTAGGTAGATGATTAATCAGATACTTTGTTCCCTCACTACCTCCAATAGCTTCACCCACAACGCCAGCAAATATCGCAGAACCTTTGAGAGATAGATTGCATCGACGTAACAATGCAAGTGAATAAGCCATTGCGGCAATTCCCCCTTTCATGTCAAGGGCCCCTCGACCATACACATTACCGTTTTTTATTATGCCTTCAAACGGTGGAATTATCATTCCTTCAGGAGGATTAACATCTGTGTGTCCAGAAAGCATTACCGTGTTTCCATTTATTTTCCATGTTAAATTAGCTATGATATTCGGCCTATTTGATTCTACGTATTGTTTTTCAGCAGCAATACCCTCCTTCCTAAAAAATCTAAATAAGCAATCTGCAACTTTCTCTTCACCATTTGTTTCTTTAGAATAGCTTGGAATTCTAATTAAATCAACCAGCAACTTAGTGATCTCATCTTTACTGCAATGACTTAGTAACTTATTATAAACTTCTACCAAATTCATACCATCAGCATTTAATAAAAATGGATAAGTATTTATTCTTTATGAGGTGTTTCCAAAAATGTTAATTTAAAATTTTATCGGTTCTATTAAACCTTCTCGAATTAAATGTCCTACTCTTTCAGATATGAATGGTTTTATGACTTTGAACTTCTCTACAAATTTTCCATTTTCCATGCTCGGGTATATCCAGAGCTTAAATATCTTTTCTTCTAGGTTTTCCCCCTCCAAAACGGGTGCCCTAAATCCTGTGGCTTTAAGCCGTTCCTTCACCTCCTCAATCATTGCTTCAATTTGACTCTTGTATGCAGCTATTGCCTTAACCTTTATCCAAATAACATCAGAAATATCTATATCCAAGTTAGCGTTTGGTGAATTAAAGAACCATATTTCTTTTACAATATGTGTATCTAATCCTTCCTCAAGATGTTGAGGGCACTCAAGATGATGGTGTGAGAATGTGACTGCATCGTACGCAGCAAATGCTACAGTTCTATGATCTGGATTAGGCTCATAAGGTGCGTAAGGATCATAAGTCATAACTATATCTGGTTTTACTTTCCTAATAATCCTAATGAACTTTTCCTTCAATTCTTTCTCAAGCTCAAAAGTTACGTCATGATTCGGATACCCTAAGAAAAATGAATCTTTAACACCTAGAATTTTGGTGGCATCACTAGCTTCCTTTCGAGTAATTTCTCTTAATTGGTCCCAAGTCTTAATGTTTCTGTTCATTGTACCCCTTTCACCATCAGTAACAGTTACGAAAAATACATCTTTTCCTTCACGTACCATTTTAGCAACTGTTCCTCCAGCCATAATTGCGCCGTCATCTGGATGAGGCTCAATAACCAGTATAGTCTTAATCAATACTTATCACCTTCTTCATTTATCTACTTCTTCAGTAATGGCGCTATCGTTGAGTCCCACCAGCTAACCCATTCATCGATTTTTTCAGCCTTATATTGTGGATCAGGCATATAGCCTACCATTGATACTTCTTCAGGTTTTAAATTCCACCTCATGACTTCTGGATCTGCTGAGGCTTTGCTATTTGCGGGAGGCAAACCAACAGCTTTAGAAAATCTTTCTTGATGATCTCCCCTCAGGAAAAAATCTACAAATCTAAGTGCATCATCTTTCCTAGGCCCATTTACAACGGCGATTACATCAGCAACAACTACTGTCTTAGTTCCTGGAATAACGAATATTGCTTCGATCGGTACACCTTGTCTATATAACTCATATATATTGCCTGCTGCTAATATTCCTACTGCTGCTTCACCAGTTGCAATGGCCCGAATAGCATCTGCCTCACTACTATAAACTACGCCGATATTACCTAACTTAGCTAATTCTTCAACAGCATCTAGTCCTGGCTTGATATTTTTCTCATTACCCCCTTTCCATAACGCGAAATTGATTAACCAGTCTCCCGTTCCATATGTTGGGTGCGGCACTGCTATCAATCCTTTCAGTGAAGGGTCATATAGATCATCGTAAGAACGTATAGGTTTCTTTACAATATCTGTTCTCCAGACAATTCCATAAGATATATAGTACAATGGAGCACCTATGATCTTTCCATCGACTTTTAACTCTAATGGATCAGGAATATCCCTCAATACTGGAAGATTAGATTCACTTAATTCCACCAAATATCCCTCTCTATAAAGTTGGACAGCTACTGCGGGCGCAACCATAACTACATCAATCTTTACTGTAGGCCAGGTAGATTTTATTTTACTAATAACTACTGCAGATGGACCACCATGCAGCTCTAGAGCAACTGGCCTATTATATTGAGTCTGAAACTCTTCACCGATTGAGGTCGTTATCTCTGCAAACGAACCACCCCAAGTAGCCACGACTATTGGCTCCTTAGGAGCAGTAATTGTCCACAGATATACACCAATACCGCCACCTGCTATTATCACTACTGCCGCGATAATTATTACCAATAATTTACTTATTGCTGAAATATTTTTATTCATGACTAAAAATATTAGTAAACTTATATATAAATTTTTCAATTTATTGGTATAACGCCGTGAACAATGCTATTTTTCGAAGTAGATGTTAAGTTATATGTTTTATCGATTTTAACTAAACTTCTAGAAAACATAGGACCATTAACAGAGAGAGTAATGAAGTGTGATTCTAAAACTCCTAAAGATTTGAAAAAATATTATCTCAATAGAATAATGCTTAAGAGCACTTAATATCATTTAAGCATCTTGATACGATATTATAAGATTATTAGAAATACTTAAGATAACTAAAAAATTAAAGCATATGCATAAGTTAAACTAAAGTTAAGAATAGGGAAATGTGTAAAACACTTGAAAATTTAGCTAGCATTTATTAATGTTGTTTGATTTTCGAGCCGCTCTTAGACATATCGACTTCATGTACCTCGTCAACTGCATCTTCTAATTCTGGGTCGTGTGACACAGCTATTAATTGGGTGATCATACGTCCACCTCCCTTAAAGTTTTTGAGAATGTTTACTAGCTCCTTTCTTCTTTCTGAATCTAAGTGAATTGTCGGCTCGTCCATTAACAATAGTTCAAGGGCTTGTAGTAGTATGATTCTAGTTTTTCATGAACCTTTTGATGGTGGTTAATCTATTCAACTCTTCTTTCAATTCTTTAATTCGCTCAGATAATGCACAATATTAGAAACAGCGAGATAACACAAGGAGAAAGTGGTAGTATACTATCTTTTCTTTGCTAATAAGAGCATTTGTTCTAATAATCTTCTAAATACTTATAAATGTAGATATTTTGAATAGCATATGTGAAATGTATCATTCATAAAGAGAGGAATGCTATAGGTGTATGTTCTGTTGGTGGTCAAGGTATATGCGAAGCATGCTTAGTCAGGATTTCAGGTAAGCTCTACTGTAAAGCGACGCTGATAAATTGATTAGTAGTTATGTTTCGCAACCAAAAGGCTTAGCGATAACCATTACGTCTCTTCTGTTTTATATCATCGGCACACTCGGTATCATAGTTAGTATAGTTAGTTACTATTTTCTTTACATCCTTATTGGTGGTCTCATTGGAAGCTTCCCAGTAGTTGGTGCCTTAGTAGAATTTGTTTCACAAATTTTAGTGGGCGTTCTTGCCTTTATGATTGCTTTAAGTCTTCTTAGAATCTTATCAGGTTATTATCTATGGAAGTCTCTCAGAGTGGGTGGAATACTAGTAATAATCGTCTCAATAATCAGCATACTTATTGGACTAATAATATTTATTCTGCTATATACATATGTAAATCTCCTCATTATTATTATAAATTTGGTTATTATAGCTCTGATAGCTATTGGTTGGAAAGAGCTCCGTTAGAAAATTTCTGTGCATGAATGGAGAGTTAGAAAATAAAGGTCTCAACATTCCTTTGAATTTTCTTATTGTATTTTGATAATAGCAAAATTGAGAAGATCATATTTTGCTTTCTGTTAGATATTTCATAATATTATGAATATGTAATGCGTCCTTTAAAGACATAAACTACTTCGTGTTTTTATTCCTTAACTTCAGGATAAGTTG
>JAWCEH010000176.1:0-6391 GCA_038859955.1 Bathyarchaeia archaeon
TTATTCTTGAGTGCTTGACAGGCAATGCTGAAATCGTCGAAAATCACGCTAAAGTTGATTTCAAATATGATGTTGAGCCCCCATCAGCCGACGGCTTACTTACATTGTCCGACAAAATAAAAGTCGATGAGCATCTTGAACTAGAACCTGGTGCATATGTAGAGGAAGTAACTGAGCTTCTCCTGCAAATGGGTATTGGAGATGGCTTACCAGTAGTGCCACCGACTGAAAGGCGTTACGAAAAAATGCTGGAGTATTGCCCTTGGGATCCTGAAATGGTAATCTTAGACGAAGCAGGGCCAGCAGGAGTCGAAATCACCGTCAAGGACATAGTTGTAGCAGCTATTATGGCTGGATGTAAACCCAATGCCATTCCTATACTAGTTACGGCCTTCCAAGCATTAACGGACCCGAGATATAACTTCCTTCAATCCGTGCACACGTCGTTCCCAGGTGGAAATCTAGTTTTGGTAAGCGGTCCTATTGCTAAGCAAGTAGGATTGTATGGCGGTCAAGGATGTATGGGCCCCGGCCCATGGACTAATGGACCTATAGGCAGGGCAGTAAACTTGGTATTGATAAACAGGCTTCGTTGCATACCTGGAACTAATGATCTAGATTGTTTAGCTTCGCCAGCAGAGTTTACCTATTGCTTTGCAGAGGAACCGGGATTAAGCCCTTGGCCAACTATAAATGAAGAATTGTATGACAAGGACACAACTACAATCCTTGTGCTTAAAGCAGAGAACCCACATGACATAATAGAGTTTATGTGCCAGACAGCTAGTGACCTTTTAGTTTCGATAATCGACTGTTGTACAACATTAGGTAGCAATAATGCATACATGCCAAGTTCATTGATAGTAGTTCTGACACCTGATCACGCGAAAATATTAGCAAAGGCAGGTTGGACTAAGCAAAAGTTGAAAGAGTACATTCATACATGGGCTGTCAATCCAACGCCAATGGTTAGAAACAGAGGTCTTTCTCCTGCTAGACCAAAGGAATTTGAAGAGAGACATCCAATGCCCGTTACACGTTCACCAGATGATGTATGGATAGTTACTGCAGGAGGACGAGGAGGACACTCAGCCGTGATAATTCCGTGGGGACTCCATAGTGAAGCAATAGTTAAACCATTACTACTTCCCAGTGGAGAACCAGCGAAATCCATAGAGGATTTTAAGAGAGAAAAATGGAAAAAGTAAAAACGGAGGAGATTGAAAATGATAGAAAAGTTCGGAGAGTATGATGTGGTTGTTGTGGGCGGAGGCGCTTCTGGCTGTGCTGCTGCAATTTCTGCTGCTAGAGCTGGCGCTAAAACTCTGTTAATCGAACGATTTGGCATGGTTGGGGGTATGATAAACGTTTCAGGACCACCAGGATGGGCATTTTCTCATCTATGGAATTACCACGGTGAACAGATTATTGGCGGTCTCGTAGAGGAGATCCATCATCGTCTTGAGAAAGACGGGAAAGCATTGCCATTCCCTAGTATCGAGGACCGAAACTTCAGGAGCTTTGCGTTGATTGACCCTGACTGGGCAGGGCTCCTACTAGTTCAAATGCTGGAGGAAAATAATGTAGACATTTTATTACACAGTCTCGCTGTTGATGTTGTAAAAAGGGGCAACGCTGTTGAGGGAGTTATTATTGAGAATACTAACGGCAGGATGGTTATCTCTGGCAAAGTTTTCGTTGAGGCTACTGGTGAAGGAGACATTGCGGCGAGGGCGGGTGTGCCATTCACAAAAATTGATCGAATTAGAGAGGAAATAGACCCGCCTTCAGTGGCTTTTCATATGGACAATGTGGATTGGGATGAAGTAACAAAATACTACAAAGCACATCCTGAAGAGTTTCTGCGTTTTCCATCTAAACCGTTTAAGTATCGAGATCCAGGCCAAGCAGAGTGGAATAAAAAGCTGTTAGACGCGTTAATGACTTCAGAGAGTATATTAGACCTTGTTAAAAGAGGAATCTATGGAAGTGCAAATTTTTATGCTCTTTCAGAAACAGCTGTAAAGAATAAAGATATTCCATCACGAGGATCGGACTTAGGTTTCTACTTTACATATAGGGACGGAAACTTTCAGGCAGTGTTTCAGCATACAGCTCAAGCTGCAGATTGTGATGTCACAGACGTTAGAGAACTTACAAAAGCTGAATTAGAGTGTAGAAAGCAAATAGTCATGGCCATAAAGGCTATTAAGAAATATCTTCCAGGATTTAAAAACTCTTACTGCTCAAAAATCCTGTTCTGTGTAAGAGGAAGAGAGGGTAGACATTTTATTGGAGATTATATGTTAACAAGTGAGGATGTGGCTGAGGCAAGAAAGTTTCCGGACGTTATAGCGAAAAGTGCGATGCATACATCAAAAGGCGGTCCTTTTCATTCGTGCAGGTATCCGGCTGAGTCAATAAACATAGACATGGTTCGAGTAACACCAAAAGATGGAGGCTCATACGACATACCGTATAGATGTTTGGTGCCAAAGGGTGTTGAGAATCTCCTTCTTGCAGGAAAATTAATATCCACTTCAGAAGACTTCAAACGAGATCTTTTGCCTGAAAATATTATTACTGGCCAGGCGGCGGGTGTAGCAGCTGCACTCTGCAGTCAATATCGCATAACGCCACGTGAATTAGAAAAGGATTTTTCAGAATTACAAAAAATTCTCCAACAGCAAGGTGCCATTCTATATACAAAATACTGATCGACTGTATGTAAACGATTTATTTGGAACTTTGCCGCTTCAGTCTATTGAAATCTTAAAAATCGTGTAAAAAGTGAGGAATTAATTGAGCGCTAGACATGGTTCGACATTGAGGATGGCGTTCGGAAAGCGCAGACAGCTTTATTTTTGGAGTAAGTGTGTTTGTAACTCTAAATGTGGGCTTGCTCAATTTTTGCCCCATATATCTCCGCCATAGTATAAACCTGCAAACCGTCATCTATTACCAATTCTATTAACGACTACCGCAACGATGACATGAAAATAAATTCATGTAAAATCCTCTGGGGATGACATCAATGGTTTAGAGATCACGATAGCAATTTAGTTTACCGCTTCATGCAGTTAAAATCTATACTGCAAATTTTTATCCCGAAACCCAAACTCAAAAAAGTATTCCCAAGAGAGTTTATGAACAGTTACTGTCTTCTTGTTCGTTTTGGCTTAATCCTCAGCGAATTCCGATTTTTTAAAGCATTTCTGACAAATTCCCAAACTTTCAGCTTGCCATTTAGTAATCTTTCGCCCACAAATCTTACATATTGGGCGTTGTCGCTTTATTTTATCTTCTTCTAACTCCATCGGTAAGCCAATAAAGAGAATTAATAAGGCTACAAAAACAACCACCAAGCGATAAAAAAGCTTATTAGAAAAATTTGAATGCTAGACTGACTACGTTTTGTTCATAAAGATAATTTTTCATTATATAATTAGAAGTTTTTCACTCAATCCATGAGTTTTAAGGCAGAGAAAAGGTGTTTAGGGGTATTTAGTTGGAAAAAACGCAAAGATGGAAAACTTTTGCAGAATTTTCGGCGCATTGAAGTTTATTTTGGGCTAAAAATTAATCCCAAACCCAATGCCTTATTGTTGAGTTTTTGTTTAAAACATGGGTTTTGGGAAAAAATTTAAAGTTTGGGCACAATGATATGAACATCCCCTACGCAACTTTTTTGGGGTTTGGGGCAAAATTTTTATAAAAAGACTTAATTTAAAAAATAAAAGTGGAGGGTTGTAAAAATGTCCTTTTTTGAAAAAGGAAAAGCGATAACTAAAATACAAGCGACCGTTATAATTGCTATAATTGTAATCGCATGTGTAGTAGGTGCCTATTTCGCGTTAAGCCAACGGACAACAAAAAAAACTGAAATTCTCATGGGTTGTTCTCTTTCCTTGTCTGGCGCATCATCTGCACAAGCGACAAACCAACTTAATGCGTATAATCTTTGGGTTGAAGAAGTAAACCAAAAAGGAGGCTTATATATACGCGAATATGGCACTAGGTTACCTGTAAAATTAATAGTATACGATGATAAAGGTGACGCCACGACAGCTGTCAAGCTTTACGAAAAGTTAATAACGGTAGATAAAGTCGATGTCATATTAGGCCCTTATAGCAGTGCTATATTCTTCGCAGTTAGTTCAGTTGCTGAGAAATATCGTTGGCCTATTATCGGCCCTACAGCGGCATCAGATGACATATATGCGCGGGGATACAACTATACTTTCATAGGGCAGCAAACTGTATCAAGCTGGGCTGAGGCTGTTGTATCATACGTAAAATCTAAAGAAGATTTGAAAAAAATTGCGATTCCTACAAGTACTTTTAGAGTGGCAATGACTTTCATTTCATTTGTTAAAACGGGCATAACCCAAGCTAATCGTGAAATCGTATTCTATGAGGAGTATCCTACAGGCACTCAGGATCTCACCGCCCTAGTGCAAAGAATGAAAGATGCAAATCCTGACGCGGTGATTGCTGGAGGTACACTTGCAGATAATATTCTACTGGTGCGGACTTGTAAAGAATTAGACTTTAATCCAAAATTCTTTTACATAGCAGTGGGCTACGATGCTCCACAGCTGCTTGAAGCATTGGGACGAACCGCCGAAGGATTGTGTGGAATGATTACTTTTCACGTGGACTTACCTTTCCCAGGCCTTCAGGAATTTGTTCAAAAGTACAAAGCGAGATATGGAACCTTACCACCGTCGGAATCTGCTGATGCTTATTCTACATGTCAAATATACGAGGCTGCAATTCAATCTGCAGAGTCACTAAATCCTGAAAGCATAAGAGAGGCACTATTAAAGTTGGATATAATAACGATAAAAGGCAGGTTCAAATACGGAGAAATCGACGGGAAGCGATGGCTCAATATTTATCAAGTCACTTACGTGGGACAAGTGCAAAATGGAAAAGTTGAACTTATCTGGCCAAAACAATATGCAACCAAAGAGGAGATATACCCAAAACCACCGTGGGGTTAACTATGTTTAATTTTTCACTTTTCCTCTATGGTTTCATTATCGCTGGAATATACGCATTGATTGCGCTTGGTTTCAATTTGGCCGTGGGCACGTTGAAGGTGCTGAATGTAGCTCATGGAGACTTCGTCATGATTGGTGCCTACATAACTTATTGGCTTTTCACCTTATACGGTATCGATCCCCTTCTCTCCTCGCTTTTTTCCTCTTGCATTTTATTTGTTCTTGGCGTTTTAATTAGCAAATTTATTATTGTTCCACTAAATTCAAGATGTGAAGACATTGAGCAACTTCTCTCATCATCTGTTTTAATTTTCTTTGGGCTTTCAATACTTTTGCAAAACATAGCATTCCTTCTATGGAGTGCCAATTATCGAGGTTATACTTATTTGGACACACCCATCATTCTTTTCGGGATTTCTGTTGCATCCATTCGTTTAATCGTTGCTGTAGTAGCCTATCTAGCAACAACGTTGTTCCATCTATTTCTTCTGAAAACACGTGTTGGTATGTCAGTACGTGCTGTCAGTCAAAATAAAGAAAGAGCTTTGTTGATAGGAATAAATGTGGATCGATTATACTTGATAGTTTTAGGAATAAGCGCCGCTCTCGCTGGTATGGCAGGTTCGCTTATAAGTGCTATATACGCCATCTATCCCGCCATAGGAGGGGCATATTTAATAAGAGGCATGTGCATAGCAGCTTTAGGGGGTCTAGGGAATATGAAGGGAGCGATCTTCAGCTCAATTATTCTTGGACTCAGCGAATCGTTCGTCGTCTTCTACATAGGCTCCGGACTACAAGACTTGATAGCCTATAGCCTGCTAGTACTCATCCTACTACTTAAACCTTCTGGGATCTTCGCAAGGTGATGGTTTTGGAATTTTTTTACAAAAGCAAAGTATATCTTTTCATGGTCGTGATTTTAGTGATCCTATTTCTTTTGCCATTTCTTTTAACAATCCCATATTTTTTAGCTTTCTTAACTTCTATTTTTATATCCATTACTCTAGCAGAGAGTTTTAATATTTTTTCAGGTTATTCAGGGCTTGTGTGCTTGGGGTATGCTGCATTTTATGGTATTGGTGCATACACGAGTGCTCTTCTCATTAATTCCGGCTTATCGCCCTTCATCTCATTCCTCGCAGGTGGTATTGTAGCTGTTATACTGGCGGCATTTATAGGTGGAATAACATTAAGGCTTAGAAGCATATACTTCGTTATGGCAACGTACTCCTTTGCCGAGATTTTAAGAGAAATTTTTAGGAATTGGAAGGCTGTGGGAGGTGTCTTAGGAATAACACTTCCGCCCACTTATACACATACTACAGTCTATGCCACAGCATTAACCATAATGTTAACATGCGTATTTGTCACTTACAAACTGG
>JAWCEH010000177.1:0-6315 GCA_038859955.1 Bathyarchaeia archaeon
TTTTAATCGTTATGATGAAGCTATCACCCTCTTGCTTTAATGGTAAAGTTATTTGAACTCTGTGCTGATTAAATTCCGGATAGATCCCAGCCTCAATATGCGATACTTTCTTATCAAACTCGACAACTATCTCAGAACTCTCAGTCATTAAACGAAAACCATTGTCAATTATTTTGAAATCCTTAATAGTCTTGCCCCATGCAAGGAAAAAGAATATTTGTACCTCTTTTATCTTAGCATCAACGGTTGGCACTACCTCGTATCTTAAAGTGAAGTAAGGCGAGTAAGGAGCAATTTCTAAACTCTTATTAATTCTTAACGCAATAGTTTGATAATATAGTTTAAATGTTTTAGAGATAGAAGTCTCTTTAACATCTAAGCCATATAGCCAAGACTTGAAGGGAGCTTCTATCCATTCATTATCATCTCTAACAAATTTGAAACGTACGAATGAGTCGTCAAGATATACTACAGGATCATAGCCCCACTCCCTAGAGACGTAGATTAAAGGAGCAAATGTCGGGGCCAACGGTGATTGGTCATATATTAAGAAATAACCATTCGCCACAGCGTAATTCGAGGAGAGGACGGCCTGGGCAGTTAGTGATCTATAGAATTCCTCTCTGACCGCTATTGAGCTTAGAGGTATATCCATTAAAACTCTTCTACCAGCATATCCCTCAATCCACCTGCCTAGATGATAGCCTGCAACAATTGTGTCCTCAACATCCGTATTCGCCTTGATCCAATCCAAAACCTGACTCTTCTCCTCGATTGAGTATGCTCCGAGGTCTCTAGAAAGCCAGTCATAATAGACATACGCACCTTCATTTGTGGGTAAGGAAGCTACTGGCCCTAAAAACATTGCGGTTATCAACAATATTGCTGGGATTACCTTATCGATGTTAACTTCAATAGAATACTCATACTTTTCTTGATCATCATTTTCTAGCTTTTCCTTAATAATTCTGCCCATCTTCTTAAACTCGGGCATGGCTATCGACGAGGAAACTACCATCGGGATTCCGAGAAACAGCATAAGCCTACCAACGTCAAGATTAACACCTAAGAATTGTGAAGAAGCAATTAAGACAGGAGAAATTATCCATGCAGATAATATTATGGCTGCAGAATATCTCCAACTAGTTATTAATGCAAGTATACCGATAATTGAAGAGACTATGAATATGTATAGTAATATTTGATCCTTAAAAGACCAGAGAAGTTTCTCATAAAGGTCAGCCTTAACTACAGTGGGATTATTTATCAGATAACCTGACTTTATGAGAAAAGCTAGATATGAAACTACGATTAAAATAGAGCTAATTGCAGTAATCAGAAATCTTAAGGACAAATATCTAATTAATATTAGCACTATGCAGACAATCCCAATTATTCCAGCAAATGTTACTGAAGTAATGTGATGAGTCATTGTTAAAAGTAATGTCGCTAAAATCATGTATACAATGTTTCTGATGGTTGTACCTGAGTCGAGCGCCCGGATAAGTGAATAGATAGCAAAGGGGAGTAAAGCAAAGCCTAGCAGGTTCGGATACGCTCCCCACCATATCATCTCATAATGCATTGGAAGAAATGATGCCAAGAAAGAACCTATAACCACTGCTTCTTTACTATTTGATATCTTATAAATAAGCCATCCAGTACTTATTGGTATCAAGAAGAAAACTATCAAAGCAGAGATCTTCAATCCAGTAACACTGTCCCCTATTATAAATGATATTATGACTCCAAGTAAGTGGAATAAAGGAGGATAAGAAAGTAGGTTCTCATTCCAAAGTGGAGTGGTGTTCCCTCCAAAAGCGTTTATCCTCTTTAGCCAGTTTCCTGGATCGTCCCCTACCGGAAGGTAAGTTGAGAACATCTTCATACCGACTAAAATAACTGAACTTATCGGGCCAATGAGGAACAGAACTATGAACATCAATTTTCTTAAATCTAAGGATCGACACACGTTAAATAAGTAACGAAGGTTCTTTTTCAAGCTACTATTGAAATTATGTATATAACCTAAATCATGCAAAATTATCAAAAAATTTTTCGAAACTCAACTAGCAGCCTAAACATATCCTGAAGCTTCCATTAACACTTTTTCTAATTTAAGACACATGTTGTCCCAGCTGAATTTGCGGGCAAAATTTATTCCATTAATGGAGAGCTTTTTCCACAACTCATCGTCTTCTATTATTTTTCTTATTGACTCAGCAATATTGATTGGGTCGGATTTTGAGATTATAGCTTCCTCACCATTTCTCACCATGTTTGAAAAAGCATTATTAGGACTCATAATTGAGATTACCGGAGTTCCAGCTGCCATAGCCTCAAGATATGCAATCCCATGCCCTTCTCTATAAGAGGGAATTACTACAACGTGAGAGCTCTTAACATGTCTTAGCAATTCTTCACGGGATACTGCAACGTGAAGATGAGCATTGTCAATCCGCGAGATAAGTTTGGCAACCTTATCTCTGAGTGGACCATCACCGATTACGTGAATAGAAATGTCTTTGTATAAATTCTTCAAAATTTTATATGCCTCCAATAATAGCTCTATGCCTTTATGTGGAGCAAACCTCCCAAAGAAGACTATCTTTCCAAATTCTCGTTGGACATTTCCTAGATCATCATACTCCTTCAAATCTATTCCATTCCAAATTACTGGAATCTCTTTATCTATTTTTAATATATATTTTAAACGCTCTTTAGTAAATTCCGAGACAGCAATATGTCTCAAATTCTCAAGCTTAGCAATGATTCTCTCAGAAAAAAACCCTGCAAACCCTTTTATGCCAAAGTTAAGATAATATTTACTCCAAACTTCATGCCAATCAACTATCATCCTTTTGCCCAACTTTGTCTTCATGTAAATATAGATAATATGAATCAATGGCCACTCACTTATAAGAACGGCTTCATAATCATTCTTTGGCAACAATTCACTACACCATCTGCTTAGCCTTAACACGCCCTTTATTGACCTAGTCCCATCTTTTAAGAAATAATTTTCACCTACTTTTAATCTGTAAATTTTTAACCTGCCTAGGTTTTCTTCATCTAAGACTTCTCTATCGCCAACTGGAGTAGTGTTTTGAAATATGGTTAAGACGTCTACTTCATGTTTCTTTGACAAAGCTTCAGCAAACTTAGTATATCTTGTCTCTGCCCCACCGATATATGGTCTAAATCCTTCAGTAATTATTGCGATTCTCATAAGTATTTGGATAATGTCTCAATAGTTTAATAATCGGTAATCCATCCTTAATCCTAAGTTTTTTCTTGCCAAGTCTTTTCCTATAATCAATCGGCACTTCTTTAATCTTCCAACCATTTAAAATGAGATAGAGATTCATCTCTGTCTCTATCTCGAACCCTCTCGATAAGGGACACCAATCTGATATAGCGGCCCATCTGATAACTCTTAACCCCGATAACGGATCATGCAAACTAATTGACCACCACGCATTATAAAGCCATCGAATCAAATAGTTTCCAAGCAAGTAAATATCTGTTACAATCTTAAATTTTGACATATTGGTCAACCTATCCCCAATAACTGCACCTATCTCGTCATCATTCTCAATCAGATTTATCATCTCTTTAATTTTATCCGCAGGATAAGAATAGTCACCGTCAGTAAATATTACAAATTCTGGATCATATTTTCTTTTCAGGTACTTTATGGACTCTGCAATAGCACTCCCCTTACCTTTCTCATTAACTGTTATCACATCAGCTCCAAGATAACTTGAAATCTCTCTAGTTCTGTCAACACTCCCTCCATCAGCAACAACTACTTCTATGTCTCTAATTTGCTTTTTATACTCCTGTATGGTTAAACCGATGCCTTCCTCTTCATCTAATGTTGGGATTACTAGAACAATCATTCGGACTCTTGGAACTCCAAGATAATAACTCTTGCATTCTGATAAACGATGCGGTAATTCGGGTCATGGAGCAAATGCATGTACTCAGGAATAGTAATTGGTTCTAAAGAAACATTACGATAGGGTTTTTCAGCCTGAATTCTTGGTATCACAATATACTTCGCACCAAAACTCTTTAAAACATCTGCAGCCCGTATAACTTGAACATTACTATCCGACCTAGACTCAGACTCTTCTCGCACTGAGACCTTAACATACCCTCCTATTGAATGACTATCTTCTCCATTGAAGATAAATGGAAAAGCTCTAGAAGAATTAGTTTCTATGAATATAGTGCAGATACTCGTAGCTAGAATGAGGTTTTTAGGTGGCTCGACCTTAACATTCCAGAGAGCGATATAAGGCCAAGTCTTAAGCTCTATTACAAGCTTATCGATGTAAATGTCAGGTAAGGTTGAGCTGACCTTAAAATAAAGCGCTCCCCCAAAAGAGTCGTTACTAACTGAGATAATCTTCTTGACTATAAAGTGTTCCAAGAAATAGGTCACTATAATATTGCTATTTTCTTGGGTAACCTGAATATTTTTTGCGTCCGTAAAGAATTCAATAAATCTACCTTCATCAGACCAACCCTCTACGTAACTCGAATTTGACTCAAAATATAAAACTTCTTCAATAGCTCCATGACACTTTAGGCCTATTCTTGTAGATACTTTCTCCCTAGCATCAGCTGGCTCATAAAGCGTTGCTTTACCATTGGTTAAAGAAATAGAGGATAATAACACAAACTTAGACATCATGGCTCTCTCATGTTCTCCTTTTACAAAAAGATACATTGGATGTGCATACATCAAGACTCTTCTTGAGGCTACCCCTTCTATCCATCTAGCAATCTCTTCTTCCGCAACAAATACACTCTCTTTTGGCGTGTTCTGTTTAATCCACTCTACAGCCTCTAACTTTTCGACATCACCATATTTATCTCTATAATTATACCAACCTTCAACATCTCTAATTGTCTTAATACCAAAGTAGAGGGATGACGCAATCGCTATTACTAAAATCAGCAACATTATGACTGAAAGTAATCTTCTAAAATTGGTAAGATGTAAATGTTTAAAGAGACGGTCAAGCTGCATTTTTAGTTTTAATAACTCATTGTCTTTCACATTAGGTAAAGGTCCGAAAATGAAGGCTCCTGAACCAGAGGCTAACAGCACAAAGGGATCAGCAAAAAAGTAAAAGATTCTGTAATAGTCAAGCGCTACTCCGAACTCATGTAAATTGATTAAAAATAAAGGTGAGACTAACCAAGCAGAAAGTACTGCCACTTCTATTAATTTATTTTTAATAAAAACCGACATTATGATCGTGAAAGACATTAGAATATATAGAATGATTAAAAAACCGCTATTTTTAAACATCCATGTCAATAATCCGGTAGAAAGGTTAAGCCTTAAATGAAAGAAAGCAGCTTCATTGTTCAATACATAAGATGGGGGCCACAGAAAAGCGAGAAGATATAGTGCATAAATACCAACACTAACAATGCTTATTATAAAAATTTTGTAAAATGATTTGAATACCTTTAAACATAAGGACGCAAATAAGAGTATAATCAATGCTGTAAAATAAACTAAGAATGAAAGATTATGTCCTAATGCTATTAATGCAGAAAGTATCACAACCAAGATCATATTTTTAATACTTCCATCCCTAATCCATGAAATTAATGACGCGAATGCTAACATCATGAGGGATAAAGCTAGTAAATTCGGATATCCCCCCCAACCCAAGATTTCGACGTGTAGAGGAAGTACAAGAAATATAATAGACGAGGCTAAAGCAGCCATCTTGCTTTTAAAAATCATCCATGAGGAGATGTATGCTATTGAGGATCTTAAGGCGAAAACTACTGCGGCAAGAAGTTTTACGGAAAAAACCGGATTTGAAGTAGTTATAATCATAAATGTAAGTAGTGAAGGAAAAAGGGGTGGATAGTTTAGGGGACTCTCTTGCCACATTGGCCAATCAACACCGAGAATGCCATTCGCATACTTGAGCCATAATCCTCCATCAACCCACCAAGGAAGAGCCCTACTACTAAAGAAGCTCCATACTATGCAAAAAGCGGCTAAAAAAAGGAAACTAAATACTAAGAGATGAATAATAAAACTCTTTTTACTAGTATTAATCAATTAATATCTTAAGTCTTTAAATAAAATAATTAATTTATTAGACATAAGGTGGCGGAGTAGGAGGTAATAAAGCGAAAACCAATAGTCCAACAGCGACGCAAGCTAATAATGCAATTAGTATCCATTGCCAAGGAAAGCTTCTTGGATTTCCCCACCTACTCATACAAATCACCACTAATACTCATGAGTAAGGAACAAGTCGCTTTCATTTATAC
>JAWCEH010000178.1:0-6311 GCA_038859955.1 Bathyarchaeia archaeon
GAACCGCTTAAGGGTTTACACATATTAATGAAATCTCTCTGCATGCTTAATGAAAAGTCATGGTCATTAATCATCGCTGGTAGTGGAGACGTACAGTACATCAAGATGTGCTTAAACCTAGCGGAGAAATGCGGTGTGCTGAACCGTGTGTTCTATATCGGAAAAGTGCCTAGGTTTCTCCTCAAGTATCTCTACTCGTTAGCATATGTCTACGTTTTACCCTCCGTCTTTGAAGGCTTACCGGCAACCGTTTTAGAAGCTATGGCTTGCGGCTCTACAGTCGTTGCAACAAGAGTAGGTGGAATACCGGAGGTTGTAAGACATGGAGTTACGGGTCTGTTAATTAAGAAACCTGATCCTGAAGAGCTTGCTAGAACACTAAAATTCATATTAGTCGATGAAGATCTAAGAAAAAGACTTTCCGCCAACGGCTTAAATCACGTTAGGAAACACTTCTCATGGCAGGTTAACGCAGAAAAATACCTGCGACTTATGGTCGGTGGAATAGATGAAGACGTCTAACACCTATGTAATTGCTCTTTGCGGACCGGATGGAACAGAAAAATCTACTATCGAACACCTCATGTCGATCACACTTAGCAAAAATGGTTATTTAACTAAACGTATATGGATAAAAACGTTCATCTAATAAGTTACTTCATAAATTGATGACAACCTACTCATTGCAAGGAGTGGGAGTCTAAGAACTAAGGTAGCCAAATTTACCAACAGACATAAGTTGAGTAATAAAGTTCATCTTCTAGGATATATAAAAATACGACGCGTTTCTAAGTCTATTGAAAGCGCTAAAGCCCTTATAGTACCATCCATATGTCCAGAGAATTGCCCATTGATAACGTTAGAAGCTATTTCAGTGGGAACGCCGGAAATAGCATCGAACTAAGGAGGATTGCCGGAAACGGAAATAGCCAGAAATATAGATAACGAACCAATTTTTAACTCATATGAAGAACCTAAACGAATAATTAAAATTTTGACAGAAAAACAGAGGGATAAAAATAAAAGAAGTTTACAGAAAGTTTTATTCTCAACAAGCCTTTTACGAAAATATATACTTAATATATTCCATCTAGTTGCGAAGTAATGTGAGTGTCGATTGCACTCTACTGTAACATCAGATCCATTCATTCACTAGCATCCGAAGCCATGATCGCTAAAATGAGTAATAGCTTAATACATTCTATCAAATTCGAGAGAAATACAAATAAGACTTTTTGTCGATGGATTAAGTGTGCCAGAAAATATTTTCATGGAGAGCTGATGACGAAAAGTATATTCAATAGTACTATATGAAATTGATTCGAAGACGTTTAATCCTTAAATTATCGCATTCTATGGGTCTGTACAAGCTAAATAAAAAGTAAGCTCAACGTTATTAGTTTCGGCAAATATTATGTGTTTTGATGCAGAGTAAGTTATTTGGGTGCGTGATATGTCGGTCACGTTGTCAAGCCTAAAAGATGTGACAATAGGTATTAAAACTTTTGAACGATATGATAGACTTAAAGCTTTGTTGAGCAGCCTCCAGCTTAATGTTGAAGAGGTAATAGTGGCGGACGATAGTCACGATGATATTTATCAAGCTTATGGAAAGGAAATTTATGAAGAATTTTCTAAATACATCCCTTTACGAGTTTTAAGATTACCCTATGACTCGGGATTAGCCTATGGAAGAAACAGAATTTATGAAAGGGTTAATACTCCATATTTACTGTTGCTAGATGATGACATGGTAATACCGGGAGCTTCTTCAATACAATTGATGAAGGATGTAATCGAGCATGACAGGTCTTTGTGTGGTTTATCGGCCTGCTTATTTGAGAACGGTAAGATACGCACAGGTGGACATTTTCTCATCGAGCGTAAGGGCTACTTAATCAGGGACGTGTATCCCAAAATTGACATAGAGATTTACAAGAGTATACCATATGTTTATGTTGATCATGCTTTTAATGCGATGATTCTCAGAGTTGAATGTCTAAACGATTACCGATGGGATGAGAGATTTAAGATAGAGTATGAACACCTTGACTTCCATTGGGGCCATAAGCAATTAGGAAAGTGGAAATTCGCTTTAACGACCAGCGTTATCTTCTATCATTTTCCAGGAGGTAGTAAAGAATACATTCGTTTTAGATATAACAGAGGTAAAAAATCGCAATCTAAAGAACATTTCTTGAGGAAATGGCATCTCAATGGAGTTATCTCTATTCAAACAGATCTATTAATGTCCTATATAAGTCCTATATCCGCTATTTGGCTTGGAATCAAAAAATCAGCTCCATTTTTTATTCTTCGAGCTATGAGTCGTATAGAAGAATACTTAGGTTAGGTGTATCTAATGAGAGATGTCATATTGAGAGTACTTAAAGAGATACTCTTCGCAATAGCAGATCTGTGGATTATCATACTCTCTTTTATTGTTCCAAAAGATCAAAATCTATTCTGTTTTAACTCGTATTTTGGTGAAAAGTTTTTTGGTAATCCTAAATATCTTTATTTATATTTTAGTAAAAGAGGGAAAAAGTGCGTTGTCTTATGTACGAAAGACGAATTGTGTAGGTATTTAAAACAACTTGGAATTAATGTTGCGAAGAGGATGTCCATTCTTGGATTCATTACCGTTCTTAGATGCAGGTATTTTTTCATAGATTGGGGGGCACGTGGTATAACTCTCTCTAACGTGGGTGCGGCACTAGGCAATTTCAAAATCATACAAACATGGCATGGTGTCGGATTCAAAGAAATAGAACTTTTAATGAAACCAAAAAACCCTGTTGATAGATTAGAAAGATTTATCACTAGATTATATGGAGTAAGGTACTACTTCATTATAGCGACCTCTGAGCACATTAAGAAGAAATTTGAAAGAGCATTCGGTTCTAAGAGAGTATTTATAACTGGTTTGCCAAGAAATGATGTTCTATTTAATAAGAGGCTATTGTTTAATGATTACAAAAAATCATTAAAGCTTGAAAGTTTTAGCAGAGTTATCTTGTATGCTCCAACTTATAGAGAGAATAATCGAATACCTCCATTTACTAGAGAGTTCCTTCTTAAACTAGATTCTTGGTTAGGTCGAAACAATTCCATACTTCTCGTTAAGAGGCACATCAATGACAATACTCTTAAAATTCCAGATGGGCTTAGATTCATAAAAGACATCAGCGATATTGTAGATGATATTCAAGACTTATTACCGCATGTACACATTCTTGTATCTGATTACAGCAGTGTCGTCACAGATTTCGCCTTACTGAGAAGACCAATAATTTTGTACTTATATGACATGGAAGACTATATAACAAGTGACAGGTCGCTTTATTTTGATCCCAGGGAAGTGTTTCCAGGACCTTTTGCATACACTGAAGAAGAGTTGTTTAAATTATTGAAAGATCCTAGTTGGTTTGAAGAACCGAGTTATAAATCAAAATATGATAGTTTCGTAGATTTCTATCATAAATACAAAGATGGTAGAAGCTGTGAAAGAATTGAGATACTGTTAAATAAGTTAAATAGGAAAGTTCGTAAACACGTGTAAAAGTTTCGTGTAGAACCTCGGTCTAGGTTGGGAGAAAAATATCAATGATAAAGTGATCTCGATCATATTCTTCATGCCGATTTTAATCGTAAGTATTTCGAGATACTAGACGCTGTGACAGCTTTATTTCGGGAGTTAATAACATAAATAATCTATTCTTTAAACTAGTAAGTAAGGGAGGACTTGAATGAAAAAAACTTTAGCCATAATCCTTGCAGGAGGTCGAGGAGAACGTTTTAGGGATGAAATACCGAAACAGTTCGTGAATCTTGCCGGAAAACCAATAATCTGTCACACCATTGAGAAATTTGAAAAACATCCTCTCATAGATGAAATATATATAGTGATTCCTGAAGAATTTTATCATTACACTCTAGAGTTGGTAAAAGCAAGATCTTATAAGAAAGTCACAAAAATTCTAATCGGGGGAAGGACCAGACAAGAGTCCTCCAGAGTTGGAGTATTTGCAACTCCAGATGATGTTGAAAATATTCTGATACATGACGCCGTAAGACCATTCGTTTCTGAAGAGATAATTAATGATGTTATCAAAGCTTTAGAAAAATTTGAAGCAGTAGACACAGCTATCCCCGTAACTGACACGATTATTGAAGCGAAAGAGAAAATAATAGTCAATATACCGAAACGTGATTACCTTTATAGAGGGCAAACCCCCCAAGGTTTTAAATCGAAGATTATAAAAAAAGCACATGAATTAGCATTGAGAGACGGTATTAATAATGCACCTGACGATTGTTCACTAGTTTTAAGATACGGATTAGCAGAAATTTATGTAGTGGAAGGATCGGAGTTCAATATAAAAATAACTTATCCACTGGATTTGCACTTAGCCGATAAAATACTTCAACTAAATTATGTAAAGGTAAGCGGCAAACTAGAGCCTTCTATAAAGGAACAGATACATGGAAAGGTTCTCATAGTCTTCGGAGGCACGAGTGGAATAGGAGAGAAAATACATAATCTATGGAATCAATTGAATGGAAAAAGTTATGCTTTCTCTAGAAGAACCGGAGTGGATATTACTCACCTAGAATCCGTTTCAGAGGCTCTCGAACACGTGTATAGTAGAGAGGGTAAAATCGATGCAGTTGTAGTAACAGCAGGAGTTTTAAAACCCGGTTTTCTGCATGGCATGGACTTGAAAGACATAATTAATATTATCAATACTAATTTAATCGGCCCAATTGTCGTAAGTAAATTAAGCATACAGTACCTTAAGGAGACCAGGGGATCTCTTCTATTGTTTGGGTCTAGTTCCTATTCGTATGGGAGGGCTGGTTATGTTCCTTACAGTGCCTCGAAGGCTGCTTTGGTTAATCTTGTTCAGGGACTTGCGGACGAACTAAGCCCTTATGGCATCAGAGTAAACATAATAAACCCAGAGAGAACCGATACCCCAATGCGGAGAGCAGCCTTTGGAAATGAGGATAAGAGTACCTTGTTATCTCCTGAGTATGTTGCTAGAGTTGCGATAAATGTTTTACTCAAAGACATCACAGGAGCTGTTGTAGATGTTAAAAAAGTTGATGAGATCAGAGAAAATACAACGAATAGAGGGATCAAAGGTTGAGGTTTATAGCAAGAGATGCCTTATTGTTATGTTTTACTTACTTGATGTTTATACTTCTATACTACTCCATATATCCCCTCCATGCTCCCATCAAGGGATATTTCATGATCGAGAATATTCCTAGATATTTCTGGACATTATATGTCATTTCGCTAATATCTCTTCTAATTTTCTTCTTCAATTCATCAAAACCTTTACAGATAGCACTAACGTATGTTCTACTCTACCTTTGTTCACTAAGAACTTTTGCTTCATTACACTTTACTGGATTTATGGGTTCTGATTCTCCTAACTATGTTGGTTTAACACAGTATTGGGTCTCGCACGATAATGTAGACCTGTCAAAGGTAAGCTATGGAGATAACCCAGGGCTTTTCATCTTGGGCAAGGTAATTATCTCCATTACCGGTCTCGACATAGATCTGTACACTATACTCATAGGCGTTGCGTGGATTACTGTTGTTCATCTAGTATTCAGGCTTATCACTTTTAAGTATACTGCCACTTTTAAAACAATTCAATTGTCGAACCATAACCAAGAACGATCCCTAAATACAATAGTTCCGTTGGTAGCTACTCTTTCCTATTTCACTCTAGCTGTTCCTTTTGTCGTAAACTTCCAATACGCTCCTCAAACTTTTGCACTAGTTATGCTATTAATATTTTTCTTAATTATGATGCGATTCCTTGAAAATCCCCTAGATTTTAGGATCTTCATTTTGGTTTTAACCACATATGCCACAATACAGGTCTCACATCCGTTCATGTTCATGTTCGGTATATTCACTATAGTCTCACTACTCCTCATAAAGTGGTTCTCTAAGTTAAAGTCTTCGAATGCGGTCTTTCCTTATATTAAAAGTCATGGATTTGAAACACTGCTGTCTACAATGGTGATCTTATCTTTGGTGTATTTTCTTTATCAAACCGTAGCACTACAGCGAAGAGTTGGTGAGGTTATAAAGAACATATTAGAGGTTTTCGAACTAAGATTTTTTCTGGCCGAACATTTTGAGCGATTATCAACGCCAGCGTTTCCATATTATGAGTTTGGCTACTATCTAGTTGCTGTCGTTCATTCCATTACATGGATTATTGCAACCATAATTATAATAATATTTGTCTTAATTACTATTGTATTGAAGATTCCAAAATACT
>JAWCEH010000179.1:0-6294 GCA_038859955.1 Bathyarchaeia archaeon
TGGTTGTGGTGCGCTTCTTCACGTAAAAGATGGAAAATTAGTGAAAGTGGAGGGTGACGAAGGGCATCCTTGGAATCAAGGACGCTTGTGCCCGCGTGCTCTGGCGCTGATACAATATGTTTATCATCCTAATCGTTTGCTGTATCCCATGAAAAGAGTTGGTGAAAGGGGTCAGGGCAGATGGAAAAGGATAACATGGGAGGAAGCTTTTCAAGAAATTGAAGAAAAGTTGAGAGAAGTAATAGCGAAATATGGCCCACAAAGCATATGCATAGGTCGTGGCACTGGTCGAAATATTTGGCCGGCGCATCTCTTGGCGTGGTCGCTTGGAACACCCAACGCCGGAGATTTTGGTTTAAGCGGTTTCTCATGTTATTACCCGCGCATAGGTGCAAGTTGGGTGACTATTGGTGATTTGCATGTTGTGGATGCAGCACAATGGTGGGATAAAAGATATGACGACCCAAACTATGTTGTACCTAAGTGTATAATCGTTTGGGGAAATAACCCTCCAGCCGTCTGTCCAGATGGCTTTTTCGGACATTGGATTGTAGATTTAGCGAAAAAAGGAGCGGAGCTGGTAGTAATAGACCCGCGTTGCACGTGGCTGGCAACTCGCGCCCGATACTGGTTGCAAGTAAGACCTGGCACAGATAGCGCATTAGCCTTAGGGTTACTCCACGTTATAATCCGTGAAAAATTGTATGACGAGCATTTTGTTAAAAAGTGGACGAATGCGCCCCACTTGATAAGGATGGATACCAAAGAGCCCCTAAGGGAATGGCATGTAATAAAAGGAGCGAGGGAAGACTTCGAAAAAGCTGGCTATTATGCGTGGGATAAAAAAAGCAGAGAGATAGTGAAATATGATCCAACCACAGTTTCCTATGAAAAATTTGATGTGGATTTAAGTTTAGAAGGCTCGTACAATGTTAGATTAATTGATGGGTCTGAAGTTGAATGTAAGCCGGTATGGCAACTTTATCTCGATCGCTTAGCTGAATATTCTCCAGAGAAGGTTGAACAAATAACATGGGTGCCGAAGGATAAGCTTGTAGAGGCCGCTGGATTCTATGCCAAAAGTCGACCAGCAGCTATTCAGTGGGGAGTTGCCATAGATCATGGAGGTGAAAGTTTCCGCGCTGCCCAATCTATAACACAACTTGCAGTTATTACTGGAAACATTGATGTCCCCGGAGGCAATGTAATTGCGAGGCCAACACATGGTCCAAGTTTTTTCATGCCTATATATCTTCCTCCATTTTTCCATGAAACAATGCCTCTCGATAAATTGGTTGAAAGGTGTATTGGAGCAGACAAATGGCCTCTGATACGCGACACTGCGGGCATTCTTGTTCCGGTTCCACAAATGGATGATGTGTATGAAGCTATAAAAACAGGAAAGCCTTGGCCTATTAAATTCCTTTGGCTTCAAACAAGCAACATCCTAGCCTGCATGGGTGCCGACCCAAGGGGTTGGTATGAGGCACTAAGAAAGAATGTTGATTTCATAGTTGTTGTTGACGCTTTTCTAACACCAACCGCTGCAGCTCTTGCCGACATGGTTTTGCCCGCCGCCAGCATCGCAGAGAGGATAGGAGGCTGGAACTGGTGGTGTCCACTATCATCCATAGAAAAAGCCATCGAACCTCTCGGCGAATGCAAATCAGATATGGAAATATGCTTAACATTAGCTAAAAATTTCAATCCTCTGCTTCAACGAATTAAGGACGAAGAAGATTTTTACGACAAACTTCTCAGACTCTCTGGGCTCACGTATGAAGAATTACGCAAAAAACATGTAATATTCCCACCCGAGGATAATCCATGGGGATCTAAACCATATAAAAGATATGAAAGGGGATTACTGAGAGGAAACGGCGAACCGGGTTTTGCAACGCCTTCAGGATTGGCCGAAATATATTCAACTCGTCTAAAAAAATGGGGCTATGATCCATTTCCATACTATCGGGAACCGCGTCCCCACAGCCCTATAGAAACTCCGGAACTTTATAGGGAGTATCCCCTAATTCTAGGATCTGGTCGAAGAATAATAGCGTACTTTCACTCCGAACATAGACAAATACCATGGCTTCGAGAAATACATCCAGATCCGATAGTTGAAATCCATCCAAAGACGGCTGAGAAGCTTGGCATAAAAGATGGTGACTGGGTTTGGATTGAAAACAATTATGGTAGATGTAAACGTAAAGCAAAATTAACGCCTGCAGTTCATCCTCAGATGGTCATGGCTGATCATGGCTGGTGGCTACCAGAGTTGCCGTCACATGAACCATCGTTGTTCGGGTTGTGGGAATTTTCATTAAATCAGCTAGTTCCAATGGGATATGTATGTGAAACTGGATGGGGTGGCGCACCATACAAGACAATGCTTTGTAAAGTCTACCGGGCGGAATAAATCCTCGATATGACAGTGAGATTAAACGACACAGGGTCCCCCCTTCCGGCTATTATACCCCTGTCTTCAGTTTTTGGTAAAAACTTTTAAATTTAGTTATAGTTATAAAATGGGTGGAATTTAAAAAAGGTAGGTAAATTAGTCGATGGAAAATTAGTTGAGAGTGCAAAAAGTGAGTGTCTTACTTCAATGTGACAATTTAACGAAAAGGTTTGGAGGTTTGGCGGCTGTTAATAATTTAACAATGGATTTAAGAAAAAACGAAGTTTTGGGGTTAATAGGACCCAATGGAGCCGGGAAAACTACTGTTATAAATCTCATATCTGGTCTTCTCAAGCCCACCTCGGGAAATTTATATTTTGAAGGAAAAAGGATAGATGGTTTGTCACCCAATCTTATATGTAGGCTGGGTATAGCAAGAACTTTTCAGATACCTCGTCCGTTCAAAAACTTGACGGTTTTTCAAAATCTTATGGTGGCTGCAATAAACGGTGGCGGTTTCAGCGCAGCACACGCTAAAAAAGAGGTGGAAAGAGTTATAGATATCATAGGGCTTAAAGGAAAAGAAAACATGTCTGCTGGAAGTCTAACGTTAATGGAGCTTAAAAGACTTGAATTGGGCAGAGCCCTAAGTATGAAGCCAAAACTGTTGTTGGCGGACGAGGTTGCAGCAGGGTCGAGAGAAAACGAAATCGCAGAATTGTTGTCGATTTTTAAGATGTTAAAAGAAATGGGTTTGTCCATACTCGTTGTAGAGCACATAATGTCGTTTGTAATGAAAATAGCAGATAGAGTCGTAGTTATGAACTCAGGTGAGAAGTTGGCTGAGGGTAAGCCTGAGGAAGTTTCGAGAGATATAAAAGTAATCGAAGTTTATCTAGGAAAGAGGGAAGCGCAAGGTGTCAAAGACCATTTTAAGCATAAGTGATTTAAACGTATACTACGGAAGTTTAGAAGCTGTACATGACGTGTCTTTCAATGTTAAGGAGGGCGAAATTTTCGCTATAATAGGGTCTAACGGAGCTGGCAAAACAAGCATTTTAAATGCTATAGTTGGACTTGTGCGGTATACCGGCAACGTACAATTCCTGGGAGAAAAAATAGATAATCTTAAAACATATCAAAGGGTTGCGCGTGGCTTATCATTGGTTCCTGAGAGTAGTGCTTCCATATTCACTCGCTTTACGGTGCTTGAAAATCTCATGATAGGTTCATATGTTAGAAGGTCAGAAAAAAATGACATGTTGGAGAGAGTTTTCAACTTGTTCCCTAGATTGAAGGAGAGGTCAAATCAGATGGCAGATAAATTAAGTGGAGGTGAACGGAAAATGCTGCTTATAGGCAGGGCATTAATGTCCAATCCTAAACTACTTTTACTTGACGAAGTGTCACTGGGATTGTCACCTTTGATAACCGAAAAAATTTATGCCGCATGTGAAGAGATTAACGAACAAGGTATAACAATACTTTTAGTAGAGCAAAGCGTATGGAAAGCTCTTGAAAAAGCAGATAGTGCATGTTTAATAGAATCGGGGAAGATCATAAAAATAGGGACTGCGGAAGAACTTAAAGACGAAGAATACATTAGAAGAGCCTACCTTGGTTTATAGGGAGTATGTTAAATGATTACAAAACTGATCGAATCCTTAATCTATGGTGCTTTGCTAGGGGGCACCTATGCAGTTATAGGTATCGGTATGTCGCTTATTTTGGGCGTTATGGATGTTATGAATATTGCTCATGGAGAATTTGTTCTTCTAGGCAGCTATCTTGCTTATTATCTGCTTACATCATTTGGTATAGACCCACTAGTCAGCATAATCATTTTGGCACCCATCTTTGTATCGTTAGGATATTTACTTCAGAGGTTCGGCCTTAGCAGGCCTCTAAAATATTCTATAGAAATGTTTGTGATAACAACTTTAGGCATATCAACGATTCTTGAAAACGTATACCTCCTGATATGGTCACCTATGCAACGGGCTCTTGTAACTAATTATTCCTTATGGTCATATCGGCTAGGATGGATGAGCATGCCTTTTGTGTTTATTTTTAATTTTTTCATTTCCATTGTTGTGCTACTCTCTTTAAGGGAATTTTTAAGAAGAACCTACCTTGGTATGGCCGTTAGGGCTTCATCTGAAGATTGGAAAATGGCTCAACTGATGGGAATAAACACCGATAATATCCGTGCGCTTGCTTTTGGTCTAGCCTTTTTGACTGCTGGAATCGCCGGGATTCTAGTCGGACTTACTTATCCATTTTCTCCTCCTACTGGTAAAAGTTACATGGTTATAGCCTTTGGTGTAGTGGTGCTAGGTGGTCTCGGTAGTATGGTGGGCACATTTGTAGGCGGTATAATAATTGGTTTAGTTCAAGTTCTCACAGCAACTTTCTTCAATCCGGCATGGCAGCTGTTTGCTAGCTACTTAGTTATTTTCATTCTATTAGCGTTAAGACCTAAAGGGGTGCTTGGACGTTGAGCAGTGTGAAGCAGTCTCTTATGAGTATTAATAGGAATAGGAATAGGAATGTGTTGTTATGTCTCTTAATTATCATTGTTGTGTTATTTCTGGTTCCATTTATTGGTTTGGGGGAATACTTAACAACATTTCTAATACTTTTCCTAACCTTTTTGACTATGGCAGAGTTATGGAATTTTTTGGCCGGATACTGTGGCTTATTTTCATTAGGCCAAGGAGCTTATGTAGGTTTAGCAGGCTACATGCTGGGTGTTCTCACGGACTTCGGTTGGCAAGTCCATTTAGCAATTATAACTGCTGGTATAGTTTCAGCCATATTTGCTGCGGTTGTATCTAAACCCCTTTTTAGGATAAAGGGTGTGTATTTCTCTATAGGAACACTTGCCTTAACCGAGATGCTCAGAATATTTTTTACTTCCTGGAGACCTCCATGGGCTTCACCTGTAACTTGGGGAGGGGCGGGTATCCCTATAAAAGCTGCAACGTATATTTCAAGAATGGAGATTTATTACCTTGCACTAATAATAGCTTTGTTAGCAATTTTTTCTATAAAGATTATTCTCAATTCAAAGCTTGGATTGAACATTATAGCTATTTGTGATGACGAGGACGCTGCGCTAAGCTGTGGAATACCAACGTACAGGTACAAGTTATATTCTTTTGTAATTTGTTGCTTTTTTACGGGTTTAGCTGGTGCTACCTTTTATTTATACCAAGGTTACATCGAACCACAAAGTGGCTTCGGAATCGCTTGGACATTAATCCCGTTAATGGCTACCATTATAGGGGGATTACGAAGCATTGAAGGACCTGTTGTTGGAGCGATAATTGTAACTATACTCTACCTGCAACTTGTGAGGTTCATGGGGTTATCCCTAATTGTGCAAGGAATCATAGTTCTCATAATAGTGTTCGTAGCCCCAAGAGGCTTAAAGGGCATCTTTAAAACCATTGCAGAGCATACCGCCAAATCTAAATGAGACTTGGGTTATTAATAGATAAAGCTAAACTTCTTTATCTAAAATGAAGTGTTTTTACTTCTTTAAAATTAAGTGCGTTTTTAACGTTTTAGGCTGGCTTCAATTGTGTAAAGGCCATCCGTGAGTTTTTCTGCGCCATATTCGTTCACTAGTACAGTGTCTTCTATGCGGATCCCTCCAAATCCAGCGATGTATACTGCGGGCTCTATGGTTACAACGTTACCGACTTTTAGCTTGTCTTTGCTTTCTGGATTTAGGGTTGGCGGTTCATGGACTTCTAAGCCTATGCCGTGTCCGAGACCATGGACAAATTTTTCGCCGTATCCGGCTTTTTCAATGATTATTCTCGCTGTCGAATCTATGTCTCTTGCTTTTGCTCCTGCTTTAACGTTTTGAACAGCCATTTGTTGCG